>CAYSIK010000041.1:0-14998 GCA_964431045.1 uncultured Flavobacteriaceae bacterium | reverse complement strand
AATGGGCGGGAAAGCATCAGTCTGTGGATGCATCCCCAATGGGGTTGTATTGATGATGAGTTTGTGCGTTTTCATCGTTGATTCTCCTATTTCACTGTAGCCTATTTGGCCCGATTGCGGGTTGCGGCTGGCGACGGTGTAGGAGATATTGTACTTTTTTAAAACATAGCAGATGGCTTTTGAAGCACCACCGGAACCTAATATCAAGGCTTTGTCTGATGTTTCTGCACCGGCTGATAAGAGCAGTGATTCAAATCCAAAGACATCGGTATTGTATCCAGTTAATGAATAATTGCTGCCGTTGCGGCGAATGCGGACGGTATTTACGGCCCCGACCTCAAAGGCTTCCGGCGAGATTTCATTTAGGTAAGGAATGATCTCTGATTTGTAGGGAATGGTTACATTGAAGCCCTGCAAATCGGGCTGAATTTTAATTAAAGCAGGTAAATCGTTGATGCTATGCAATGGGAACAGCCTGTATTCCCAGTCGGTGATGCCTTCCTTTTGGAAAATCTGAGAAAATAATTCGGGTGACCTGCTATGGCCCAGTGGATTGCCGATAAGGCCCAGCAGTGGCATGTTACTTTTTTGAAAATTTGGATTTGATTACCTGATATATCATGGGGCAAATGGAAATGAAGATGATGCCCAGCACCACTTTTTCAAAGTTCTTCATCACCCACTCGTTGCTGCCCAGCAAATAACCGGCAATGCTAATGCTGCAAACCCAAAGGATTGCTCCTGAGATGCAATAACCGATAAATTTGCGGTAGCCCATGGTGCCCAAGCCGGCGGCAAAGGGAGCGAACGTTCTCACAATGGGCACAAAGCGGGCCATGATGAGTGTTTTGCCGCCATGTTTTTCATAAAAAGCATGGGTTTGATCCAGGTATTCGCGTTTCAGTAATTTCCATTTAAGGTCAAAAATGCGCACACCGATACGGCTACCGATATAATAATTGGTATTGTCGCCCAGCAGTGCAGCCGCAATCAAAAGCGGGATAAGAATGAAAATGCTGAATTCATTGGCAGGATTGGCAGCGAGTGCGCCGGCGGCAAACAGAAGCGAATCCCCCGGTAGCAGCGGCATTACCACAAGGCCGGTTTCTACAAAAACAATGAGAAACAAGATAGCGTATAGCCAATTTCCGTATTCCCGAATCCAAACGTTTAGGTATTCATTCAGGTGGGTAATAAAGTGCAGTCCGTCGGAGAAAATATTAAAAACAGTCATTGATACTGCAATTTTACTTCAAAATGGCGGTTTATTATGCAGGAGGTGTATTTTTGAATTATGAAATTCAGACTTTTGACATGGGTGTTTCTTTTGATGGTCACATTTTCTGCCTGCAAAGCCATTCAGCAAAAGCAGCCAAAAAAAGCCAGGGCCAAATCGGGCTGTAATTGCGGGTTTTGAATAAATTTGTTTTTTATTTGTAATTTATTTGTTATTTGTATAAATTTGAGGGGTGGGGAAAATAAAATATTCGGATCTCGAAAGGGGTATGTTTCATGGGTTGCACAAGGCAGTTCAGGAGCGTACCGGTATTTCATTGCCTGTGATTCATCAGGCATTGACCGAGCAGGATGATCGATCTGCAAAAAAGTTGCTGGCCATTCGCACTGCATTGGAAATTATCCGAGAGCGTTCCGATTTAGATGATAAAGAATATGCAGAAAATGATTCGAATTCACCGGCAGTCAGCGAGCCGGTTGCCGAATATGCCATGCTCGACCTTGATCATCTTTATACCTATTGGGATTACCTGAAATGGTCTTTTCTGGATCGCGTGGAGCTGATTAAAGGCAAGGTGGTGAAGATGTGTCCGGCGCCCAGCCGCAATCATCAGCTTGTGGTGCGCGTAGTAAACCGCTATTTTGATCAATATTTTCTGAACAAGCCCTGCGGTTTGTTTTATGCGCCGTTTGATGTGCGTCTTCCTGTTCCCGGCGCCAAAAAAGACAGCACTGTTGTCCAGCCTGATTTGACGGTCATTTGCGATTTGAGCAAGGTGGATGAGCGCGGTTGTTTTGGTGTGCCTGATATACTGGTAGAAATTGTTTCTCCGGGCAATTCCCGTCACGATATGAATGTTAAATTCAAATTGTATGAAGCCGCTGGGGTAAAGGAATACTGGATGATTCAGCCACAGGAACGCAGCATTTTGATTTATGTTCTGGAAAATAAAAAGTATATAGGACTGGCTCCGTTCACCGAAGGAACGGATGCAGCAGGGCTGTTATTTACTGATCTTAGGCTGCCTGTAGATACTGTGTTTGCCTATCTTCCAAAGGAATAGCTTTATTCTATTTAATAATCAATAAAAAATGATATGTTTTTTGTAATTTTGCACCCCGATTTATAACATGACAACAGAATCCACATCATATCTTCCTTACAAAGTAAAAGATATTACCCTGGCCGAATGGGGCCGCAAGGAAATCCGCATGGCGGAAGCCGAAATGCCCGGTTTGATGGCAATCCGTGAAGAGTACCGTGGCAGTCAGCCCCTTAAAGGTGCGCGCGTTGCCGGCTGTCTTCATATGACCATTCAGACTGCCGTTCTGATTGAAACCCTGAAAGAACTGGGTGCTGAAGTTACCTGGAGCTCCTGCAACATTTTCTCAACCCAGGACCATGCCGCCGCCGCCATCGCTGCTGCGGGTATTCCTGTGTATGCCTGGAAAGGTATGACAGAAGAAGAATATGAGTGGTGCATAGAGCAAACCTTGTATTTCGGTCCCGACCGTCAGCCGCTGAATATGATTCTCGATGACGGAGGTGATCTTACCAATGTGGTTCTGGACAAATACCCTCACCTGGCTGCCGGAATCAAAGGCATCAGCGAAGAAACCACTACCGGTGTTCACCGCCTCTATGAGCGTGTGACCAAAGGAACCTTGCCTATGCCTGCCATCAATGTGAATGACAGCGTAACCAAGAGCAAGTTTGACAACAAATACGGTTGCAAAGAATCGCTGGTGGATGCCATCCGCCGTGCTACCGACGTAATGCTCGCCGGTAAAGTGGCTGTGGTTTGTGGATACGGCGACGTAGGAAAAGGAAGTGCCGACAGCCTTCGTGGTGCCGGTGCCCGTGTAATTGTTACTGAAGTTGACCCCATTTGCGCCCTTCAGGCTGCTATGGACGGTTATGAAGTTCGTACGCTTGAGAATGCCATTCCCCGTGTCAATATCGTGGTTACCGCTACCGGAAACTGCCAGATTGTGACCGACAAGCATTTCAAAATGATGAACGACAAAACCATCGTTTGCAACATTGGTCACTTCGACAATGAAATTGATATTGCCTGGTTGAACAGCAACTATGGCAGCACCAAATACACTATTAAGCCTCAGGTTGATGTTTACAACATTGACGGCAGGGAAGTAGTGGTGCTGGCAGAAGGCCGTCTGGTAAACCTGGGTTGCGCTATGGGTCACCCCAGCTTTGTGATGAGTAATAGCTTTACCAACCAAACGCTGGCGCAGATTGAGTTGTGGAAAAACCACAGCAACTACGACAATAAAGTGTATGTGCTGCCCAAGCATCTGGATGAGAAGGTAGCGCGTTTGCACCTTGCCCACATTGGTGCTGAGCTTACCGAGCTCACCCATGAGCAGGCCGATTATATCGGTGTATCTGTTCAGGGTCCTTTCAAGAAAGACCAATACCGCTATTAAGTTTTAGAAGAATTCCGGGAAAGCCATCCGAAAGGGTGGCTTTTTTGTTATTACTTTTGCCCCAATGCTTTCGGGAAAACCTTATCTGAAGCGGGCCTTGTTGCTTGCCTTCGGATTAAAACTTTTTTATCTGCTACTGGGTAATCTCCTGCCGAACGGGTGGAATGGAATTGAGCATGTGCTCGATGTTTTTGCCCGCAATGATTCGGGGTGGTACAACCTTATTTCCCGTGAGGGTTATCCAACGGCTCCGCCGGCTGAATGGCAACAGACCCCTTTCGCCTTCTTTCCTCTATATCCTTCCTATATTGCGTTGTTTCGGCTGCCGGTGTCCTGGTTTACCCAGAATCCGGATTTGACGTATGTTTCAGCCTCTTTCTTAGCCCATTTGCCATTGACATGGCTTTGGGTAAGCATGTTGTTTAAATGGCTGGAATCTACCGGGATGGAGCCACGCAGGGTTTTTATTTACAGCATTTTCTTTCAGGTATTTCCCTATCATTTCTTTTACCACATGTTCTACAGCGAAATGATGTTTTCCATCCTGTTTATGTGGGCTTTGATATCGGTTTCGCGAAAGGCTCATTTTTCGCTGGCAGCAGCTGTGGCATTGCTAACGCTTTGCAGGCCCACCGGTATTATGTTTTCTGCAGGGCTGGGGTTTTGGATTCTGGCCGATAGTGGCTGGTTTCGCATATTAAAAGAAAAAGAAAATATAAAACAAATACTGGCTTTGCTGGCAGCACCCGCAGCCATGTTAGTGTGGATGGCTTATCTGCATTTTCACTGTGGTGATGCCATGGCCTTTAGCCATACCCAATCTGCCTGGGGGCATGCCTACACATGGCCATGGGAATCGTTTTTTGCAGGAGGGCAATGGTATCAGCAGGCCATGTCGGTATACGTGATGATTCTGGTGGGTTTAACCATTATACTGTTTAGAAAAGCGGGAACCGGTGAAAAGCTATTTGTTGCCGTAAATGTCTTGTTTCCACTGATAACCGGCACAGTAGCCAGTTTTTACCGCTATTTTTCTGTAATCCCACAGTTTTTTGTTCGATTCTTTACCTTGCTGGAATCACGCTGGAAATGGGTTGTCTGCATTTGCATGCTGATCAATCTTATTCTGTATTATGTATGGATTTCGGTATTGTCACCGAAACCCGAGGCATGGCTTACCTATTAAAAAACTTTAACAGCGTTACGCTGCAGCCGTTTCCTCTGCAGTTGCAGGTTCATCATCTTCTTCGGTAATGTCTTTTTCAATAACCAGGTTATCGATGATAAACTCTTGTCGCTCAGGTGTGTTTTTGCCCATATAGTAACTCAGTACTTTTTCAATGCTGCTATCTGCGCTAAGTACCACGGGCTCCAGGCGAATATCAGATCCTATAAACCGTGCAAATTCTTCTGGTGATATTTCGCCCAAGCCTTTAAAACGGGTGATTTCGGGTTTTCCACCCAGTTTTTTTATGGCTCTTTGACGCTCTTCATCATTATAACAGTAAAAGGTTTCCTTCTTGTTTCTAACCCTGAAAAGCGGCGTTTGCAGAATATACAGATGCCGGTTTCTCACCAAATCGGGAAAGAACTGCAGGAAGAAAGTCATCATTAGCAGTCGAATGTGCATTCCATCTACATCTGCGTCAGTAGCTAAAACCACTTTATTGTAACGCAGATTATCCACCGATTCCTCTATATCGAGGGCATGTTGCAACAGGTTGAATTCTTCGTTTTCATACACCACTTTTTTCTTTAGGCCGTAACAGTTCAAGGGTTTACCACGAAGGCTGAAAACTGCCTGCAAATCGGGGTTTCGGCTTTTGGTGATGCTTCCGCTCGCGCTGTCTCCTTCCGTGATGAACAAGGTAGTTTCAAACCGCTTTTCATTTTTCTCATCGGGAAGGTGAACGCGGCAGTCACGGAGTTTTTTGTTGTGGAGGTTGGCTCGTTTGGCGCGCTCCTTGGCGAGTTTCTGCACCCCTGCCATGTCTTTGCGCTCGCGCTCGTTTTGCAGTATTTTCTTCAGCAATGCATCGGCGGTAGTCGGATTTTTATGCAGGTAGTCGTCTACCTGTTTTTTTACAAATTCCAAACTACCGGCTTTGATGCTGGGCCCCTAGGGAACCATATAGGCGCTGCAGAGCTTGGCTTTGGTATGGCCTTTAAAAACGGGTTCCTACACACGCACGCTCACTGCGGCGGTAATAGAGCTGCGAATGTCAGAGGCATCGAATTCTTTTTTGTAAAACTCGCGGATGGTTTTTACCATGGCCTCGCGGAATGCCTGAAGGTGTGTGCCGCCCTGGGTGGTGTATTGTCCGTTTACAAACGAATAATAATCTTCACCGTAACTGTCCGTATGGCTGAATGCAATTTCCACGTCGGTGCCTTTTGCGTGCACAACGGGATACAGCATGGTTTCCGGATTTACCTTGTGTTCGAGCAGATCCAGCAGGCCGCGTTTGCTGCTATAATTCTCACCATTGTAATTGATGGTAAGGCCGGCATTTAGGTAGGTGTAATTCTTTATTTGCTCGCGCAGGTAGTCATTGACAAATTTGTAGTTTTTGAAAATGCTGTCATCGGGCTCAAATATGGTCAGGGTGCCATTGTTTTCTTTGGAATCGAATTCTGGCAGATCTTCTTTCAGTTCCCCACGGCAGAATTCTGCTTTTTTGGTACGGCCATCACGGAAACTTTGTACACAGAAATAATGGCTGAGCGCGTTTACTGCCTTGGTACCCACACCGTTCAAACCCACAGATTTCTGAAATGCGCGGCTGTCATATTTGCCACCGGTATTGATTTTACTCACACAGTCAATCACTTTTCCCAGAGGAATACCACGGCCGTAATCCCTTACGGTAACGCGGTGTTCTTCCACTTTTACCTCTATCTTCTTCCCATTGCCCATCACGTGTTCATCGATGGAGTTGTCAAGGATTTCTTTCACCAGCACATAAATACCATCATCGGCAGCGGTTCCATCGCCCAATTTACCAATATACATACCCGGACGAAGCCGAATATGTTCTTTCCAGTCAAGACTTCGGATTTCGTCTTCGGTATACCTGGGTGTATTTTCTGTCATAATTGCAATATTATAATTTGATTTGCCTTCGCTCCACCATAGTTGTTCACAGTCTTGCTAAATTTGCGCATGCGTTTTTCAACAGTATTTATTTTATCCGTATTGTTCGTAGCCTGTCAGAGCGAGCTGGACAAAAAGCTTACGGTGATTCAGCCTTATTTGAAGCAGGTGCAGGATTCCATGAATGTAGAGAAGATTCCGGATTCGATGGCAATTCATTTTCAGCAGTTTGCGGCGCAGTATCCGCAGCACAAATCCAGCGAAAAACTCTTGTATGCTGCCACGCTGATGGCGGAGCGCAGCGGCCGTTATTTTGAATGTGGCAAATGGTGCGAGATGTATGTAGCGCATTATCCCGGCGGTCTGTACGTGTTTCCGGCGATGGTAGCGGCGGCCCACAATTACGAGAAAATAGAAAAGTTTGATAAGGCTATTGAATATTATGATAAAGCAGCCAAAAAAGATCCTAACAGCACGTTGGGCAAACAGTGTGCGCAGACCTCGTCTATGCTGAAAAAAGGTCTGATAACACCGGAACAGCAGCTGGAGTATATTTTGCAGAATCAGAAGGATACTGCGCGGTAATTATTTTTTCTTTTTCTTTTTGAAATCACCCCGTTTCCAGGCATCGAGGAATTGCATCCAGGCAACAGGACTCAGGTAATTCTGCGGAGGTGCCTGTTTGTAATAATACAATTGCTGAACGCGGCTCTGGGCAATCATCTGCTGGCTGGCTTTGGCATCTGCAGGTCGGAGTTGAGTTTCTTCCTTGGCGGCTTCCAGTTCCAGATTTTTACGGGCAATTTCATAGGCATCATCCGGTGGCGTGGTATTTACGAATTCATGATCGAAGAACGATTTAGACGGAAGGGCCCGAATAAAAATTACAGGAATATCGATGGTGTCCTGCACCATGGTTTTGATGATGTTGTAACGGTTTGAGGTGAGTGTGTCAGGAATGACGTGCCAAGAGGCGGTTTTTTCTGCCTGGGTAAACCAAAGCGTATCGCCTTTTAGTGCCACAATATCAAAATGACCAAGCAGATCTGAGTAGCCCGCGAGTCCTCTGCGACTGCTTTTGATGGCAACATAAGGAATGGGCTTCAGGCTGTCGGAAGTGAGAACGAGACCCGTAAATAAAATGTAGGGATTATTGTTCTTTTGCGCCTTTGCATTTTGCGGCATCAGGAAAATCAGGGACAAGAATCCTATGGCAACGGCTCTGAACAACATTTTACAACTGAATATACGCATTTTTTCTCACATTTCCAAATTTACCATCCGTTTACGGTCCATATTATACCGGCAATGACCGTGCCAAGCACAATCAGGGGCGGGGATATTTTTTGTGAAAGGATGAGGATACCGGCCAGGATAAAAATCCCAATTTCAGATACATCGGTTTTTATGTCTGTAATTCCGCTCCAGAAATGCTGGTTTATAATAAGTGCAGCCGAGAGTATAAAACCAACCGATGCAGCGAAGATGCCATCCAGGGAGCGTTTGATAATGGGGTATCTCTGAAGGCGGCTCCACAATGGAAAAGCAAAGAATACAAGCAGTATTCCGGGGAGGAAGATTCCAACCAGTCCAATGATACACCCCAGCAATTGTCCGTCGAAACCAAAACCCGAACTGCGCATGGCAATCCCATTGAGATAAACAGCCAGGTTGAAGTTAGGACCGGGCATTCCCTGAATAAGGCCAAGTCCCGTGTTCAGTTGTTCCATGCTCATGTAGGGTTTGTGATAGACATAATGTTCCATCGCCATAGCGCTGAGAATATTTCCGCCACCGAAGGACAAAGCACCCATTCGGTATGTGTTTTCAAATAAGACAATCGGTTTGCTGAGTCCAAGTGTATCTTCGTTTGCACTTAAAACCATGCCCAGTCCGCCGATAAGCAGAAATATCAGCAGCAGAAGACTTAGGTTTGCCCAGCGAACTTTTCCAAACGGCTGGGGATTGGGTGTAAATTGTCTGTTCCCAAAATTGCTGCTGATAACACCACCAAGTATTACCCCGAAAGGGAAAATAAGTGGATTCCGGAAGATGAACCCGGCGATCCCGGCGAGTAAAAAGACCAGATAATTAATGTTGTCCCTGCGAATCAGTTGAAACATGCTGTAAACGGCGTAACAAAGAAATGCCGCTACCATAGGCTCCAGAAACCGGAGGTGTCCTTTGCTAAGAAAAGCAGGGGATAGGGTAAACGCCGACATGATCAGCGCACCCGGTAAAACCCATGCCAGCAAGGTTAGAAATGCCAGCCCGGGTCCGCCCAGTTTAAAACCTACCGCAGTGATGGTTTGCGTAGTGCTGGGCCCCGGAAGTATGCTGCAGAAGGCATTGATGTCAATTAATTCCTCGCGGGTAATGAACTTTTTATTGTCTACCAGTCTTTTGGTAAAAAGGGGTATATGCATCTGCGGGCCGCCAAATGCTGAACAGCCGAGCCAGAAAGCAGATTTGAGGAACTGCCACTGCCTGAGTTTTCCTATTTTTGTGCCATTATGGGGCATCCGAAGAGCAAATCAACGAAAATATGGGCAAATATGGCAGTTTTTATGCCCGTTTTTATCATGTTTCTGACTTCATGCGGTGGTAACGCTGTTTCCGAAAACCGTTCAGAGTGCAATCGCAGCACCGATTCGCTGTGGACTTCGCTGCGTGAGATAAGGGATAAGTTTGGTTATAAAATTAATGAGATTGATGAGCGCCGTCATGAAATGGACAGTGTTTTGCAATGGCTTCAGTATGCGGAGGAGCAAAAAATAACCCCGGAAATGCGCACTCAGATTCTGCAATACAATTCTGTATTTCGCATTTACAAGGGGTATGCGCCCAGATACAAGGAAAATGTTCTGAGGGCGGAGGAAATGTTTTATGAGATTAAAGCCCTGGAAAGGCAAGTGAAAGCAGGTGATTTTGATAATAATTTGCCTGCTTTTGGCAAAGAATACCGGAGGATAAGGGGGACTTTGACCCGGCTGAAAGCGGAAGTAGAGGAAACGCTTGGAAGGTTAAATGCGGTGGAACCGACCTACCGCCGTATTGCAGGTCCGGTAGAAGAATTTGCCGAATCGATGCATTAAGTCCAGTCTTCCGGCCAATAAGTTTTTGATGGATATTGTTTTTTAAGCGCATCAAGTGTAACACTGCATTTGATTTTCCAAGCCTGCAAATCTGCCGGATTTTCTGACATAACGCGGTGATTTCTCATGCGCAGCCAGTTTCGGGCATCTTCCAGATATTCTCTTCCGTTATTGGTAAGGCAGGTTTCACAAAACCGATTAAAAATATATTCTGTAGCCCACGCTGAAGGATGCGCAAGATCTTCGGCATAAAACCGGTGATCCCGCAATTCTTCGGTTTGAATTTCATAGGATGGAAAGTACATGATATCGGCATGGTCCTCCATCAGGCCGGAAAGAGCGCTGATTAACCGACTTTTGCTGATAACATTCTCCCGAATTCCATCCCGTAGGTGTTTAACAGGACTTATGGTAAAAAGAATGCGAATATTCGGATTGATAAAACGCAAGTAATAGATGCAATCCCTGTATGCCTTTCCAATTTCTGTTTCGGTAAGAAGCCGTGCAGCAAATTGATGGTCGGGTATTTTATGGCAATTCCCCACAATCATCTCGGGCTGATGCATTTGCCACACTTTAGCCGTGCCCGGTGTGATGATGGCAATATCGGCAGTGCTGAGAAATTCGAAAGCCTGTTCTGTCATTTTATTAATGCGGGTGGCCAGAATATCTGCATCCTGATGTTTAAAACTTCCATGGTGCAGCATGCTGTGAAATTCACCTGCGTGAAAGGTGAAATCGTGGGCGCTGAAGCGGTATTCAGTTGCGATTTTTTCAATACATCGCGCAATGCTGTGGGGATTGAACAGAATGCCAAAAGGATTTTTCAGGCATGAAAAACCTGTGTTGTGGAGCAAACTAAATATGTTTTCTGAAAAACATGATCCTGCAAAAAATATGCGGGAATTGATATCTGCCAAAGGGTTGGGTTCAATGATGAATTCCGTGTTCAGTTTGTTTTTTAAAATTTCAGAAGACATGGCTGCAAATTAAGGGATATGGGGCTTTTCATGAATATCTTTGCCCCATGAATCTTGATTTACGCAAAAAAGAAAATCTGCATGTTGTCTTTTGGCTGATTAAGGATTTTGCATGGCTCGCCGGCTTTAAATGGCTGGGTATGGGAATGGCGGTTCCCACGGTTTTGCTATCCTACTGGCTCACGTTTAAAAGCCGTTCCAACCGTACGGATTTCTTTCACAACCTGGCTGTTTCATTCTGGATTACCGGAAATTCCATGTGGATGGCAGGGGAGTTTTATTTTGATGATACAAAGAGGCATCTCGTGATTCCTGTATTTGTAGCGGGATTGACAGTAATTGGATATTTCTATCTGACCGAATATTTAAGCAAAAGAAAAAACCCCGCATAAACGGGGTTTTTAGGAAACACAAACGGATTAACGATGGCATTCATAAAATAATTGCCATTGCTTCTCAGTTAATATGGTTCTTAATTGGCGCAAGAATTTATTGTAACATTCTTTAAGCGCTTTTTTCTCTTTTTCCATAAGTTTTTCAGTTGCCTCTTTGAAATTTAATTTTTCTTTTTCAACAGCATTTTCATACTGCCGTTTTGTTAGATAGCCATTGAGATAGCTTCTTTTCAGCCTGTTCAGTTTTTTCTCATGCTCGGCTTTCAATTTATTGTAAGCCTCACGTGTTCTTTTGACTGCTGATGCTTTGCAATCATCATAACTTTCCAAGGCTTTTTTAATGCGAATTCGCTGGTCGTCTTTCAATTCGAGTTTTCGCAGACAGTCCATAAATGAGCCCTCTTTGTCGGGAGCAAATGCCGTTGGTTCATCAGGAATTTTGTCGAAATCTGCGGCGGTTACCGTAAAATCGGGGGAAATGCCTTCATTTTCCATGGAAAGAATTCCGTCTTCAAATGTGATTTCAGCATGGTCAATAAACCGATCTGTTTTTGCAACAAGAAGCTCGATTTGTTCGTCTGCAGCAGCATCGGGCAGGTAAGATTCTGTTTTCTTGCAGTTAATCATAATGGCAGAGATGAAAAAGGCAGTTGCAGTGAGTTTTAAAAATGTGTTTTTCATAATGTTTATTCCTTTCATAATTAATTGGTTTTGTATCATTGTGACAAGCTCGCTGTTTACAATGTTGCTTATTAAAACGTAAAAAAATATTAATTTTTCAGTAAGCAACATAGTCTGAAATAGACTTGTCAAATCTTATTTGCAGGTATTACGTAACTTCGCGGACAATATGTCTGAAGTGCAGATTTATCAGCCAAAAAACAATGTTCGCATTGTTACAGCGGCAAGCTTATTTGACGGTCACGATGCTGCTATCAATGTGATGCGGAGAATTATACAGGCTACGGGTTGTGAGGTGATTCACCTGGGTCACGACCGCAGTGTGCAGGAGGTGGTGGAAACCGCAATACAGGAGGATGCCCATGCCATTGCCATGACATCTTACCAGGGCGGGCACAATGAGTATTTCAAATACATGCACGATTTGCTGAAGGAGCGTGGTGCATCACATATCCGTATTTTTGGCGGTGGCGGTGGGGTTATTCTGCCTTCAGAAATTAAAGACCTGATGCAATACGGTATTACCCGTATATACAGTCCCGACGACGGACGTGAAATGGGGTTGCAGGGTATGATCAACGATCTGGTGCAGCGCAGCGATTACCCCGCAGGCGCAGAAATAACCGGCAATGCAGCACAATTAAGCGTTAACGCAAAAGGCCAAATAGCCAATCTTATATCGGCTGCCGAAAACCATCCTGAAAAACATGCGGCGGTATTGTCTCAAATCCGTGAAAAAGCGAAAAGTATAAAAACCCCGGTTTTGGGTATTACCGGTACCGGCGGAGCCGGCAAGAGTTCTCTTGTGGATGAACTGGTGCGCCGTTTTCTGGCTGATTTCCCCGACAAACATATCGGAATAATCAGTGTGGATCCCAGCAAGCGCAAAACCGGTGGAGCCCTGCTCGGCGACCGTATTCGCATGAACAGTATACACAATGACAGGGTTTACATGCGAAGTATGGCAACCCGACAGGCCAATCTGGCGCTCAGCGGACACGTGGATGAGGCGGTCAATATCCTGAAAGTGGCCGGCTACGACCTCATCATTGTAGAAACCAGCGGAATCGGGCAGAGCGATACAGAAATTACCGAACACAGTGATGTGTGTCTGTATGTGATGACACCCGAATACGGCGCCGCTACCCAGCTGGAGAAAATCGATATGCTGGATTATGCCGATGTGGTGGCCCTGAACAAATTTGACAAGCGCGGTGCACTGGATGCCCTTCGGGATGTGCGGAAGCAGTTTCAGCGCAACCATAAGCTGTTTGATAAAGACACGGATACCATGCCGGTTTTTGGCACCATTGCCAGCCAGTTTAATGATCCGGGCATGAATACGCTATACCTTTCGCTGATGCAGGCCATCGCAGCCAAAACAGCGGCGCCCTTGCAAAGTCAGTGGAAATCAGCTACGGAAATGAGCGAGAAAATCTTCATCATTCCGCCTGCCCGCACCCGCTACCTCAGCGAAATCAGTGATAACAACCGCAATTACGATAAGCATGTAAAAAAACAAAGTGCCATTGCCGATGCGATGTACAGCCTTTGGCGATCCATAGAAACACTTTCGGGCATTGAAAGGCCCGTGGCAGAAGGAGTAGGATCATTTTTTAATGCTGTAAAACAGCAGTGCGAAGGGAAACAAAACTTTGATACACTTAAAGTGCTGATGGCTGAATTTGATGCGCTGAAGCGCAGTCTGGATGGACATGTATGGGATATGATTGAAGGCTGGCATGCGGAGGAACAGAAGTATAAAGATGAGCACTATGTTTATTATGTGAGGGGTAAGGAAATTCGCGTACCCAATTACACCAAAAGCCTGAGTCATCTGGATATTCCGAAGGTAGCTATGCCCCGTATGCAAAGCTGGGGAGATAAAGTACGCTGGGCGATGCAGGAAAATACACCCGGGTTTTTTCCCTACACTGCCGGAATTTATCCGTTCAAACGCGAAGGCGAAGATCCTACACGCATGTTTGCGGGTGAAGGCGGACCTGAGCGCACCAACAAACGTTTTCACTATGTGAGCCTGGGAATGCCCGCAAAGCGTCTGAGTACCGCGTTTGACAGTGTTACATTGTATGGTCGCGACCCCGACACACGCCCTGATATTTATGGTAAAATTGGTAATGCCGGTGTGAGTATCTGTTGTCTGGATGATGCCAAACGGCTATACAGTGGATTTAATCTTGCCGATCCTAAAACATCGGTATCCATGACTATAAACGGGCCTGCTCCCATGATGCTGGCTTTCTTTATGAATGCGGCTATTGATCAGCAGTGCGAATTGTATATCAAAAAGAATGGCCTGGAAAAAGAAGTCGAAGCGAAAATTGCAGCTATCTATGCGCAAAAAGGGGTTCCAAGACCAACATACCACGGTGAATTGCCTGAAGGCAATGACGGTCTCGGACTCATGTTGCTGGGCGTAACCGGCGATCAGGTATTGCCGCGTGATGTATACGAAGAAATCAAGGCATTTACGTTGAGCCAGGTGCGTGGAACGGTGCAGGCAGATATCTTGAAAGAAGATCAGGCCCAGAATACGTGTATTTTCAGTACAGAGTTTGCACTGCGCCTGATGGGTGATGTACAGCAGCATTTCATCACCGGCAAAGTCAGGAATTTTTACAGCGTAAGCATCTCGGGCTATCACATTGCCGAAGCTGGCGCCAATCCTATTACCCAGCTGGCATTTACCCTGGCAAATGGTTTCACCTATGTGGAATATTACCTCAGCCGCGGTATGCACATCGATGATTTTGCGCCCAACCTGAGTTTCTTCTTCAGCAACGGCACCGATCCGGAATATGCGGTTATCGGCAGGGTAGCCAGACGCCTTTGGGCAAAAGCCATGAAGCTGAAATACGGCGGCAACGAGCGCAGCCAAATGCTGAAGTATCATATCCAAACCAGTGGCCGCAGTCTGCACGCGCAGGAAATTGACTTCAACGACATCCGAACCACCTTGCAGGCACTGTATGCTATTTATGATAACTGCAACAGCCTGCACACCAATGCTTATGATGAAGCCATTACCACACCCACGGAAGAAAGTGT
>CAYSIK010000040.1:6946-15211 GCA_964431045.1 uncultured Flavobacteriaceae bacterium | reverse complement strand
GTTCGTCAATGAGAGGCCCCATCAGGTTGGTTTCCAGCAGCGGGCTGCCAATGGTGACCTGTGCGTAGGCTTTTTTCAGTTTATCAACGAAACCTTTATAGATTGATGTGTGTATTATAACACGGCGCGTGGTGGTGCACCTTTGTCCGGCAGTGCCTACGGCACCAAACAATACTGCGCGCAATGCCAGATCCTGATTGGCTTTTTCGCTTACAATAATTGCGTTATTACCACCCAGCTCCAGTAAGGTTTTGCCCAGGCGGGCGCCCACCACTTCGGCTACGCGCTTACCCATGCGGGTGCTTCCTGTTGCACTTACCAGTGCCACACGCCTGTCTGCTGCCATTCTCTCACCCATCTCCCTGTCTCCCTGCACAATACTGAAGACACCTTCAGGCAACTGGTTGGCCATGAGTACTTTTCTTATAATGTGTTGAACAGCTGCTGCCGAAGCGGGTGTTTTCTCACTGGGTTTCCAAATGCAGACATCACCGCAAACGGCGGCAAGCATGGCATTCCAGCTCCATACGGCTACCGGAAAGTTAAATGCGGATATAATACCTACCACGCCCAGGGGGTGCCATTGCTCAAACATACGGTGTCCGGGTCTTTCGCTTTGCATGGTCAATCCGTATAGCTGACGGCTCAATCCTACGGCAAAATCGCAGATGTCAATCATTTCCTGCACTTCGCCCAGGCCTTCCTGCAGGCTTTTGCCCATTTCATAGCTCACCAGCGCACCCAGGTTCTTTTTGTTTTCGCGGAATGCCTCGCCAATTTGCCGCACAATTTCGCCGCGTGCGGGTGCAGGCATGGCTCGCCAAACAGGAAATGCCGCTTCGGCACGTTTCATTACAGCCTCATATTCGGTTTCGCCGGCATAAACAAGCGTGGTGATTTTTTCCCCGTCTACAGGGCTTATGATATCGCGGGTTCCGGTTCCCAGTGCCGTGAGCCATTGTGTGCCTGTAGAGGCGCTTTCCAGTTGCTGGCCGATTCCAAGTGCTTTCAGTACGGGTTTGATGTCCATTGTATTACAAAGTTAGTGTTTATAAGGGGTTCAGCCATGATTTTAAGCAAAAAATAGCCATGACAAAGGGTTTCAGCGGTGTTAAAATCCCGAAATGCGGATAAAATGTGGATTACATCTGTATGCAAAATGACCAATACACTTGCTACGAGGGGTTGTTCATGTCTTATTTAGCGGCACAACCTTTAAAAAACAAAATATCATGAACAAATCAGAACTCATCGACGCAATCGCAGCCGGTTCAAAACTGACCAAGGCTGACTCAGGCAAAGCTCTTGACGCCGCTATCGACGCCATCAGCAAATCTCTGAAAAAAGGTGACAGCGTAACCCTCGTAGGTTTCGGTACCTTCTCAGTAGGCAAGCGTGCTGCCCGCACCGGCCGCAACCCTCAGACTGGTAAGAGCATCCAGATCAAAGCTAAGAAAGTTGCTAAGTTTAAGGCTGGCGCCACCTTGGCTGCTACCGTAAACAAGTAATTCTTACTTCAAGACATTAAAAGCCCGGTCATCCGGGCTTTTTTTTATGCCTTGGCGGCAGGTTTATTGATGATCAGGTAAATACCGGCAAGGGAAAACAGCAATCCCACAATCATGTTCCAGGTAATGGGTTCGTTTTCTACAATGCCCCATGCCACAGCCACCACCGGAATAATGAAAGTATTGGTGCTGGCAACCAATGCCGTGGTATGCTTGATAAGGATATTAAATGCAATCATGCTGAGTGCGCTGCCCACTACACCCAAAATCGCCAGGTAGCCCAGCGCAGTCCAGGCTTTTTCAGGTGCGCTGTTCCAATGGTCCATGATGCCGGTCATCATCAGCACCAGCAAATACAGGCTGCCCATAAAGAAAAATGGATAGGCGGTTTTGGCCATCGCAGGCAAGTGGCTTAGTCTATGTTTAATGAGATTGATGTTGTAACCATACATCATGGCGGCACAGGTGACCATGATTACCCCCAGACCGCTGATTTGTGCTCCGCTGTGAAAGATAAACCCCGGTGCCAGCAAAATGATTGCACCCAGAATCCCTAAAACAACACCAATCAGACCGCTTCCGGTAAATCGATCCTTGAAGAAAATGACTCCAAGCAACAAGGTAAACATGGGTGTAAAGGCATTCATAATGCCACTTAAGCCGCTTGGGATAAGGGTTCCGGCGTAGCTAAACAAAAATGCCGGGATGCCGTTGCCGATGAGACCGGACATAAACAGAAAATAATAATCACCCGAGGTAAGCCTCTCAGATGGGGTTGTTTCTGCATCCCTGCGAAGTGAATTGCCCATACTATACTGAAAAACCCAGGGAAGCAGCACCAGACCCGCCAGAAATTGCCGAAGCCCGGCTACCTGTATGGGCTGAAAAACCTCAAGACCCCTTTTTATGAGTATGAATGAACTGCCCCAGATGCCGCCGAGCAATACGATGAGAAATAAAGTCCACCAGGATTTTTTCACGCCGCAAAGGTAGGGGCCACTATCGTTTATCTTTCTTCAACATTCGAAATAAAATCTGACAAATACCTGAGCTTTTTATGCCGAAATTTGCTGTCTGTAAGTGTAGCTATGAGATTGTTTTGGAGCATATTGGCAATATTGACGGGGAATCTTACCACAATGGCCCAGGGAATAGTTCCCGATGCTTTGCTGTGCGCCGAAAAACAACACCTGCAGAACCGCCTCAATTTTCGGGTCAATCCCAATATTTACCACGGTTACAACATTCATTATTACCGTCTCAATTTTCGAATCAATCCCAAGCGAAACGGGTACCTTAAAGGCGCTGTTTATAGTTATTTTACCATAGAAAAAGACGCCGACAGCATTGGTTTTGACATGAAGTATTTTCTGCAAACAGACAGTGTAAAGTATCACGGAACCCATATTCGGTTTACCCGTGCTGCCGATGTTTTGTTTGTTCACAAACCGGGCGGCTGGAAAGCTGGAACTACCGATTCTTTGACCGTTCATTATCAGGGGAATCCGGCCTTGTTTGGCGGGACCGGTTATTACGTGTATGATTTTCACGCCACCGGTCCAAGCGTTCATACCCTTAGTCAGCCTTATGGGGCCTACTACTGGTGGCCTTGCAAGCAAACATTATCGGATAAAATAGACTCGCTGGATATGGTGGTGAGTACCCATTCGGATTTTAAGGTTGCCGGAAACGGACTGCTGGTTTTGGATCAGAAAATCAATGACACTACCCGTATTTTTCACTGGAAACACCGCTATCCCATTGCTACGTATCTGGTGGCCACAGCCATAACCAATTACGACGAGTTCAACCAATACGCCAGGTTCCACAACCGCCCCGATTCTCTGTTGGTGCAGAATTATGTTTTTCCGCAAAGCAAAACAGACCTGATGCGCGATGCCGAGCCCATTTTGCCCATGCTGCGCCTTTTTGACAGCCTGTTTGGCGAATATCCTTTCATGAAGGAAAAATACGGACATGCCCAGTTTACCTGGGGGGGTGGCATGGAGCACCAAACCATGAGTTTTATGGTCAATCTCAGTTTTGACCTGATGGCCCATGAGCTTGCCCACATGTGGTTTGGCGACAAGGTTACCTGTGGAAGCTGGAAAGACCTGTGGCTGAATGAAGGGTTTGCGACCTATCTGACAGCCCTCAGCTATAAATACCTGAAGCCACGCAGCGAATACCTCCGCATTATGCGGGAAATCAGAGATAATGTGACCGGAGTAGATGATGGCAGTGTGTTTCCCAAAGATACCGTTCAGGTAAACCGCTTATTCAGCGGGCGCCTTACCTACAATAAAGCGGCGTTTGTGCTGCACATGCTTCGGGTGAAAGTGGGGGATGCGGCCTTTTACAATGCCTGCCGGAAATACCTCAATGGTCCTGCGAGGGCGTATTCCTTTGCCACTACACAAGATTTGAAAACCCTGATGGAGCAGGAATCCGGTCAAAACCTGGATACGTTTTTCCTGCGCTGGTATATGGGTGAGGGTTTTCCTTACCTGAATATCAATTGGGTGCAGAAAGGGAGTTCATTGCAGGTTATCGTAAAACAAAGACCGTCCCATCCTTCCGTGCCCTTTTTTCGCATACCCGTGCCTATTCTGTTTCAGGGGAAAAATGGTGATACCCTGATTACATTGTACCCGGATAAGCAGGAGCAAATTTTTTCATTAATGCTTCCCTTTGCGGCAGATACTGCCCTGTTTGATCCGGAAGTGGAGGTACTGGCCAAAACATCGCTGGGGGGCATGAATCAGGATAAAACCATCAAAGACTGGGTTGTCATTAAAGGAAATCCCGTAAGCAATGAATTACTGGAACTCATAACCCTAAATATGAAGATAGAGAAAATGGAAATTTTCAATATCAACGGGCAAAAATGCATGGAAACGGGTCCGGATTTCTTGCATATTCCGGGGAAAGATGCTATATTTGATATAAGCAGTTTGTCGGCCGGCACCTATATGGCCAAAATCGCGGGAAACAACCAACAAACAACACTTACTTTTGTTAAATTATTAAAATGAAAAATACGCTGTATACGCTTCTGCTGTTCGGATTTACACTGGGATTGCAATCCTGCAAAAAAGATCCCCAGAAACCGGATGAGCCTGCAATAAAAAAGGGACTTACCCTCACGGTGCTGCCTACCTGGGAAGGAGCCACCATGGTAACCGGTAAAATGCAGTACAGCAAGCCCGATGGAGAAGTTTTGCAACTCCGCACCTGGGGCATGATCCTTGCCAAACTGGCTTTGGTGAAGGATGACAACTCGCTGGTGTTGCTGGGCGACGGCTATCAGTGGGTGGATGTGGCCAGCGGCCGTCTTTCTTTTAACTATCCTGATGCTCCTGTCGGAACGTACAAAGGCATCCAGTTTCAGCTGGGTCCGGACTCTGCCGTAAACCACGGCGATCCTACCATTTGGCCTGCCAGTCATCCCCTAAACGGCAACCTGACAGGTTTGCACTGGGGCTGGTCCGGTGGCTATGTGTTTCAGGCATTTGATGGCGAGTTCAAGGACAATGCTTCGGCTACCACCACCAAAGGTTTTTCCTTTCACACGGCAGGCGATGCCTTTCGCGAGGTGTTTTTTATGCCCTTTACATTCGAGTTGACAGGCACTCACAAGACCGCTATGCTTGAGTTTAAGGCCGATGAGTTTTTTAAAAACCCTACCGAACTGCACCTGAAAGATCAGGCGGTATCGCACAGTACAGGCAGCACCGAAATTTCCCTGATGAAAAAGCTGATTGGCAATGCTGCCGATGCATTTTTAGTAAAAAGCGTGAATTGATATGAAAAAGGGTGTTGTTGGGCTCTTTGTCCTTTTTGCCGCTGCGGTGTTGTTCAATGCCTGCCGCAAAGACCCCTCTCTTCCCGAGGAGAAAACGCCCTATTCTGTTACCTACATCAACCCCAAGAGTATTTTCCCTGAAAAATACGGAATGCCGGCTCTGCCCGCTGACAATCCCCTTACGGAAGAAGGAGTTTACCTGGGCAGAATGTTATTTTACGATCCGGTATTGTCCATAGACAGCACCATATCCTGTGCCACATGCCATTCTCAGGACCATGCCTTTGCAGATCCCAATCGCTATTCCACAGGTGTTTTTGGCCTGACTACCAACCGAAATGCCCAACCTTTGTTCAATTTGGCATACAGCCGTGTGTTTTTTTGGGACGGCCGCCAGAAAACCCTGCGTGAGCTGGTGCTGGAGCCAATTCAGGCCCACAACGAAATGGCCATGACACTGCCGTTTCTGCGCAAGCGTCTTTCAGCCATTCCCCGATACCGGGAGGCGTTTCGTAAAGCTTTTGGCAGTGAACCTGACGTGTTCAATATGACACTTGCCATGGAACAGTTTCTACTCACCTTAGTGAGCAAAGATTCCCGCTTTACCCAAATGTGGCCCGGCAATTTTAATATTCTCACCCAGGAAGAAAAAATGGGTTTGCAGTTATTCAACGGACTGGTGGATGAAGATCCTGTGACCGGCGCGCTGCGCGGCGGTGCCGACTGTTTTCACTGCCACGGCAGCGTGTTTGCGCAGGCCAATAACCCTAATTTTGGGGGCATTGCCAGCAACGGACTGGATGCGGTGATTACAGACAAAGGATTTGGGGGCATTTCGGGTAAATCCATGGACATTGGCACTTTTAAAACCCCGTCGCTGTTGAATATTGGCCTTACTGCACCCTACATGCACGACGGCCGCTTTGCCACATTGGATGAGGTGATAGACCATTACAGCGATCATATCAATTTCAACGCGCCCAACCTCAGTCCGCAAATCAAGGTGCACGGGCCAAAACAGCGATTGCTCACGCCTCAGGAAAAGGCAGCTTTGAAAGCGTTTTTGCTCACCATGACCGACACAGTGTTCATCAACAATCCGAAGTATAAAAATCCTTTTTAATAACCCAGCACCGGACCCAGCCAGCGCTCGGCCTCCTGCAATGTCCAGCCCTTGCGGTTTGCGTAATCCTGCACCTGATCCTTGCCAATTTTTCCCAGTCCGAAATACTGACTTTCAGGGTGGGCAAAGTAGAATCCGCTAACTGCTGCTGCGGGCATCATAGCCATGCTTTCGGTGAGGGAAATGCCTGCGTTTTCAGTGGCATTAAGCAGTTTAAACAGTGTGACTTTTTCGGTATGCTCCGGACAGGCGGGGTAACCTGGTGCCGGGCGTATGCCGCGGTAATTTTCGCGGATCAGGTCTTCGTTGCTCAGGGTTTCGGTCTGCGCGTAGCCCCACCAGTGCGTGCGCACTTCACGGTGCAGGTATTCGGCAAAAGCTTCTGCCAGCCTGTCGGCCAATGCTTTGGCCATAATGCTCTTGTAATCGTCGTTTTCCTTGTCATACTGAGACACTAACGCATCGGCACCCAGTCCTGCTGTAACGGCAAAGCCGCCCAGGTAATCGGTTATACCGCTTTCCTGGGTTGCAATGTAATCTGCCAGACAAATATTGGGAATACCACCGGCCATTTTTCTTTGCTGACGCAGGAAGTGAAAGGTGTCCAGCACTTGTGTTCTGGCCTCATCCGCATACACTGTCACATCTTCATCCTTGCTATTAGCCGGATAAATAAAAATAACCCCTTTTGCCTGAAGGCTCTTGTGCTGTATGATTTCATCCAGCATTTCATTTGCATCGGCAAAGAGTTTGCGGGCTTCGTCCCCCACAATGGTGTCCTGAAGGATGTCGGGGTAGCGTCCTGCCAGTTCCCAGGTCTGGAAGAAAGGCGTCCAGTCAATAAATTCACGCAGCGCTTTCAAATCCACATTGTCAAAGGTTTTTACCCCTGTAAATGCAGGTTTTTCGGGAACATAATCCGTTTTTGAGGTTTGAAAACGGTTGGCGCGGGCCTCGTTCAGCGTGAGTAGCTGTTTGTCGCTTTGCCTGCGGGCGTGGTCTGCAGCCATGCGGTCGTATTCCTCGCGCAACTGTTTTTCGAAAGCCGGTTTGGTTTCGGGATTCAGCAAGTTTCCGGCCACGGGCACACTGCGGCTGGCATCCAGCACATGCACCACGGGATGTTTGTATTTCGGTGCAATCTTAACTGCTGTGTGTACCTTGCTGGTAGTGGCGCCGCCAATCAGCAGGGGCGTATTCATTCCCAGGCGCTCCATTTCGGAGGCTACGTGCACCATTTCATCCAGGCTGGGTGTAATCAGGCCGCTGAGGCCGATGATGTCGGCGCCCCATTCGCGGGCTTCGGCCAGGATTTTCTCCGTTGGCACCATCACGCCGATGTCTTTTATCTCGTAGTTATTGCAGGCCATTACAACGCCCACAATGTTTTTTCCGATGTCGTGCACATCCCCTTTTACCGTGGCCAAGAGGATTTTACCCTGCGCCCTTGCTCCGGGATTGGCGGCCTTCTGGGCTTCCAGATAGGGTTGCAGGTAGGCAACGGCTTTTTTCATTACCCGGGCGCTTTTTACCACCTGGGGAAGAAACATTTTGCCTTCACCAAACAGGTCACCCACTACGTTCATGCCGTCCATCAGCGGACCTTCAATCACTTTCAGCGGCTCGCCCAGTTTTTGGCGGGCTTCTTCGGTGTCTGCTTCGATAAATTCGGTAATACCTTTGATTAAGCTATGCGTCAAACGCGCTTCTACGGTGCCTTTGCGCCATTCAGCCTCTTCCACCGTTTCTTCCTTTTTGGCTTTTACGGTTTCGGCAAAAGTTACCAGCCTTTCGGTAGCGTCATCACGGCGGTTCAGCAGAACATCTTC
>CAYSIK010000040.1:1521-6936 GCA_964431045.1 uncultured Flavobacteriaceae bacterium | reverse complement strand
CACCACATCGTTGCCCCGGAAACTGAAGGAGATATTGGAGATACCGCCACTCACACGGGCACCCGGCAGGTTTTGTTTAATCCAGCGGGTAGCTTCGATAAAGTCTACTGCGTAATTGTTGTGTTCGTCAATACCGGTGGCTACCGTGAGGATATTGGGGTCGAAAATGATATCATAGGCGGGAAAACCGGCCTTTTGGGTGAGGATGTTGTAACTGCGCTGGCAAACTTCAATTTTACGGGCAAATGAATCGGCCTGTCCGGTTTCATCGAAAGCCATCACCACCACAGCGGCGCCGTATTTGCGCACTTTTTTGGCCCGTTTGATGAATTCTTCTTCTCCATCTTTCAGGCTGATGGAATTGACAATGCCCTTACCTTGCAGGCATTTCAGTCCGGCCTCGATAACCTCCCATTTGGATGAATCAATCATCACGGGCACGCGGCTGATGTCGGGTTCGGAAGCCAGCAGATTCAGGAAGGTGACCATGGCGGCAGGCCCGTCGAGCATGCCTTCATCCATGTTTACGTCAATAACCTGCGCTCCGTTCTCTACCTGTTGCCGGGCCACATCCAGTGCGGAGGTGTAGTCTCCGGCAAGTATAAGTTTGGCAAATTTGCGGCTGCCGGTAACATTGGTTCTTTCGCCAATATTCACGAAATTGGTCTCTGCGGTAAGGGTAAAGGGCTCTAAGCCGCTGAGTCTGAGGGTAGGGACAATGTGCACGGGCCGTAAAATTGTTCGGCAAATTTCGGGTTTTTCAATGGAATTCTAATATATTGATAGAATTGCCTTATCTTTGTGGAACAAATGGGGTCGCATTTCCCTGCATTTTTACACAAACGATATCTGCCACACCCCGCATTCACACCGTATTAATGACTAAATTTAAAGAACTGGGATTAGACCCTGAAATTCTGCTTGCCCTCGAAAAACTGGGCTTTGAAACCCCCACCCCGGTGCAGGCCCAGGCCATACCCGCATTACTGGAAGAAAACACGGATCTCGTTGGGCTGGCGCAAACCGGTACCGGAAAAACCGCTGCTTTTGGCCTGCCTCTGCTGCAAAAACTGGAATTCTCCGGTTTCACCGAAGGCTTGGTGCTCGCACCTACCCGCGAGCTTTGCATGCAAATCTCGCGCGATCTTGAAACTTATGCCGCTTTCAAACCCGGTGTGAGCATCGTACCGGTATACGGCGGTGCAAGCATCCGCGATCAGATTTCATTACTGAAAAAAGGCGCCAACGTAGTAGTTGCTACCCCCGGCCGTTTGATTGACTTGCTGGAAAGAAAAGCCGTACACCTGGACCAAATCCGAGTGATTGTGCTGGACGAGGCCGATGAAATGCTCAATATGGGTTTTCAGGAGGACATCGACCATATTCTTTCGCACGCTCCCAAAGAGCGTCAGACCTGCCTGTTCAGCGCTACCATGCCGCCCGAAGTGCGCAGCATCTCCAAGCGCTACATGCACAATCCACGCGAAATCAGCCTGGCGGCCAACACCTCCAATGCCAATATCGAACATCACTATTACGTGGTGCGCGAAAAACACCGCTACGAGGCCGTTAAACGTATTCTGGACGTAGTTCCGGATGTATATGGCATCTTGTTTGCACAGACACGCAGTCTGTGTCAGGAACTGGCTGAAAAGCTGATTCACGACGGCTACAATGCCGACTCCCTGCACGGTGATCTGAGCCAGGCGCAGCGCGATAAGGTGATGGGGCGTTTTCGCAACAAAAACCTGAATGTGCTGGTGGCTACGGATGTGGCTGCACGCGGTATTGACGTGAGTGACATTACCCACGTTATCAATTATAGTATTCCCAATGAATTGGAAGTGTACACCCACCGCAGCGGCAGAACGGCGCGTGCGGGTAAAAAAGGTATTTCCATTAGCATCATCGGGCAGCGAGATTTGCAGAAAATACACCGCCTGGAAAAATTGACCAAGGCGCATTTTACCCAAATGCAGGTACCTGCGGGTGATGATGTGGTGAGGGCTAAGTTTTCGCATTTTGTGGATGAACTGGCAGCTGAAGAACCCGATCAGCAGAGCATCCATGCCTATCTAAGCATTTTCTATGAGAAAATGAAGAAAATTACCCGTGAGGAACTGATTGAAAAACTGGCCAGCCTGGAATTGCGCAAGTTTATTGAATATTATGAAGGCGCTTCCGATATCAACGATTCTTCTTCGGGCAGGCGCGAACGCGGCAGCGAAGGCGGAAACGGGCAGTTTCAGAAGTTTTTCCTCTCTGTGGGCGAACTGGATGGTTTCGACAAAAAAACCATGCTTCGCTGGCTGAATGACTGTGGCCTGGGCAACGTAGATTTTGGTAAAATACGCATTCACCGCACCCATACTTTTGTGGAAGCCGATCAGGACAGTACACAGCGCATTATGGACACCCTGAACAAGGAAAAGGTGAACGACCGCAAGGTGCGTGTGGAATTGCAGGGATTGTCGGAAGACGGGTTTACCAAGCGTAAAAAGCCCGGTGACAAAGGCAAACCCGGCGATTACGGCAAGCGTGATTACTACAACAAAGGCAAAGACGGCGGCGGCGACAAAAAGAAGTTTAAGAAGCGCTACTAAACAATAAGGGCATCGCCCTTGTTAGTTTTGTGTGAAACATTATGTCATTGCCGGCGGAAGCCACGGCATCGGTCTGGAAATCGTCCAGCAGTTGCTGAACAGCGGTCATCAGGTAACCTGCATCAGCCGCACGGCTCCGTCTATCAGCCATTCGGCACTCAGCCATATAGCCCACGATTTTTCCCAAACAACCGAATTACCAGCCATTGAAGGCCCGATAGACGGTGTTGCCTATTGTCCGGGAAGCATTAACCTGAAGATGTTCCGCAGCTTAAAGCCAGAGGAATTTCAGCAGGATTTTGACCTGAACGTGATGGGAGCAGTGCGTTTGCTGCAAAAGCTGCAGCCCTGTTTGAAAGCCGTGCAGGGCTCGTCTGTTGTGCTTTTCAGCACCGTAGCCGTGCAACAGGGTATGGCTTTTCACAGCAGCATTGCGGCCGCCAAAGGCGCCATTGAAGGATTGACACGCAGCCTTGCAGCCGAATGGGCGCCTTCCATTCGCGTTAATGCCATCGCACCCAGCCTGGTGGAAACACCTTTGTCTGCCAAGTTGCTTTCCAGTCCCGAAAAAGCAGAAGCATCGGCCAAACGCCACCCGCTGGCACGTGTTGGCAGACCCGAAGACATAGCCTCGCTGGCAGTTTTCCTGCTTAGCGAACAAAGTGGCTGGATTACCGGTCAGGTAATGGGTGTAGACGGGGGTATGTCGGCCCTCAGGTAATTTATTTTTTAGTCAGCGAAAGTTTTAAGGTTTCTATATCCCCACTGGGATAGGTGGTAGAATTGTACCAAACCTGTTTGGTTTTTTCGTTGGTTTGAACCTCAAAGGTGATAGGATCTTCGCCGGTTTCGGTAATCGTGAGTTTTTCATCTTCTACTTTCCAGGTAAAATTGAAATTGTCATCGGTGGATCCTACAATTTTGATTACTGCACTGCCTGTGCCGCCTTCAACAAAAGTAAACGTACCTGCATCGGTGGCTACATCCGGAAAGGTCTGCCCTCCGCTGGTGTAAGTTCCTTCCCACTTATCAATGTTCCAGGAGCCTTCCAGTCTTTTGGTGATTTGTTTTTCTTTTGAGCAGGAAGTGATAAGCAATACCACGGCTGCAGTTAACAGGTAAAGATGTTTTTTCATGGTTTTTGAGGTTAATAATATCAAAATTAGTAAGTTATATTTGAGAAAAACAAATTTTACATTTTATGTTTTTATAAAATGTAGTCCCGTTTCCTTTCAAATCGCTGTATTTTCGCCCTATGAAACTCACCGTATGGGGCGCCGCCCAGCAGGTAACCGGAAGCAAGCATCTGCTGGAACTGCCCGGAGGCACCCGCGTTTTAATAGACTGCGGTCTGGATTATGAAAAACGCAGTGAGTTTGATGAGCGCAATAGCCGCTTCCCATTCGACCCAAAAAGTATAGACTTACTGATACTGACCCATGCCCACATCGACCACAGCGGCAATGTGCCCAACCTGATAAGGCAGGGTTTCAACGGTGATATTCTGTGTACCCCGCCTACTTTGGAACTCAGCGATTATCTGTTGCAGGACAGCCTGAATATTCAGCGCATGGAAATTGCGGCTAAGATGAAATCGCTGAAGCGCAAACACGGTAAAAAAGGTAAACACTACGGAGGCAGCGAGCCCCAGCCCTTGTATTCGCGCAAGCACATTGCCGATATGATGGATATGGCCCTGCTGATGGAATATGGCCACCGTTATGAATACAACGAAGAACTGAGCGTGGAATTTCTGCAGGCCGGACACATCCTCGGTGCAGGCAGCGCGGTGCTGTATATAAAAACCCCTGAGGGTGTTAAAACAGTAGGATTTACCGGCGATCTTGGCAATTACCAAAGCAAGCTGGTTCCCGATCCACAGCCCATGCCCCAGCCGGATTTTATCATCAGCGAAAGTACCTACGGTGGTCGTAATCATACAGTTTCACCACTTAGGGCCGAAGATGAGATTCTGAAGCATGTGCAGGAAACCTGCGTGGAGAAGGGCGGAAAACTTGTGATCCCTGCTTTCAGCGTGGGACGCACACAAGCCATTATTTTTACGCTGAATCAGCTTTACCGCAGTGGCAGATTGCCGAACATCAAAGTGTTTACCGACAGTCCCCTGGCCATTCGCAGTACATCGGTGTATCAGCACAATGTGGACCACCTGAACGAAGAGGCTTCAGCATTTCAAAAACAGTATGGCTCTTTGTTTGATTTTCCGCTGCTGAATGTGGTGGAACACGAAAGGGAAAGCGATTTGCTGAGTGTTTTACCCGAACCCTGTGTGATAATATCTGCGGCGGGCATGGTGGAAGGCGGCAGGATACAAATGCACGTGAGAAACAATGTGGGCGATGCCCGAAACACCATTCTTATTGCGGGTTTCTGTGCCGAAGGCACGCTGGGGCATCGTTTGCTGCAGGGGCAAAATTTTGTGGAGATAAATTACAAGCAAAGGCCTGTGCACGCCGATATCAGAAGGACAGACGCATTCAGTGCCCATCCGGATCATGCGGGATTGCTGAAATATTTACGAGCCAGCACAGGCAAAAATACCCGCGGGGTATTTTTGGTGCACGGCGATGCGCGTCAGATGGAATTAATGGCGGCGGACATTGATTTTTGCCGGGCATTTATCCCTCAAAAAGGGCAGACCTACAACTTATCAGAACTGTAAAAGAAACGGGCCAAAAGGCAATGCTGAGCAGCTTGTTGACTTTCCGTTTATGAGGCTCCGTTGCGGTCTTGAGTAGCATGCGATGCTATCCGCACCGGTGTTTACTTGCTCAATTTCAGCAATAGCGCA
>CAYSIK010000040.1:0-1511 GCA_964431045.1 uncultured Flavobacteriaceae bacterium | reverse complement strand
GTTGAAGTATTTAAGAGCCAGTTCAGGTAAAAATACCCGCGGTGTATTTTTAGTGCACGGTGATGCCCGTCAAATGGAGCAGCTGGCGGCAGATATTGATTTTTGCAAGGCTGTTATTCCCCAAAAAGGACAGACCTACAACTTGTCGGAACTGTAAATGAGGTGGGCCTAATGGCATGATAAGAAAATCAGCCTGTTGATTGCCCGGTTGTGCGACCCCGCCGGGGTCGAAGTTTGTGGGGGTCTTACCCACCCTTCGCTGCCGCTGCGGGTTACAGGCATGTGACCCCTCCGGGGTCGGGCGGTGGGGAGCATTGACAACTTTTGGAAAGTTTTCCCACTGGTCGGTTTTTATGCATGGCTTGTTGCATGGTGAGGCCGATCAGGCTTGTTTGTCAATATCGATGTTTCCCCGCTTGGCACGATTTTAGCGCGTGGAGGGTCTCGCAGCCCGAAACGAAGTGAAGGGTGACAACCGGCAAGTGGCCCGGGATAGCCCGTGCAGGGCAAGGCGCCTTAAATCGTGACAGCCTTTTTGGTTACTTTTTGGGCGCCAAAAAGTGACAAAGAAAATCAACCGAGATTGCTTGTGAAGGTTATACTACGTTTTGTAGTTGTTTTTTGAACCAAGCAATGCGATGCTATCCGCACCGGTGTTTACTTGCTCAATTTCAGCAATAGCGCATTCAAACTGTTAATCTGTTCCTTTAGATCTTCGATGCGTTTTTCATAGACCGCACGCTCGCTGTCTGCCAGTCCTTGTATGTACATCACCGTGCCGGCATTACCGCCTTGCTGGTTGTAATTTTGTTGTATATACATATCCTCTTCACCGGCCAGGGTATTGAAGGGTACTCCTAAAATAACGGATAATTCCTTTAGGCGGCCTACCGTAATGTTGTCCGGATTTTTCTCCATGCGGGAGTAGGCTTGCTGACTCAGGTTGAGCTTGGATGCCACATACTCCTGTGAAAGATTGCTGCTTTCCCGAACCATTTTTAACTTATTGCCAGGGTCCTTGTAATTGCTACTTTCAGCAGTGGTTTTGTGTGCAAACATGATGTAAAGATACGATATTGTTTACTTGTAAAACAAGTCAGATACCCTAATAAGTGGTAATACCTAAAAAACAAGTAAAGTACAATAAAAATTAGTATAAAACATTGAATAAAGAGAAGAAAACCAAAAACTTATGATATTTATCACCTCCGGAAATTGGCTTTACATGCGAGAAGACAATTCATTTTCAGCATTCCCCACTGGTAGGTCTTTATGCATGGCTTGTGGCCTAGCGAGACCGACCAGGCCTAATCATTTAGGTTTTCCTCTGTGCCACTCAGCGCAATGTTATGTCGAGGCCACCGTAGCTTGGCAGCGGCCTTGACCCATTCGACATGCTCAGGGTGACAAGGCCTAAATCCCCGCCACTTTATAGCCCTAAAAACCGTAATTTTGTGGTGAAATCATGTTTGATCAGGAACTTAACGAACAACAGCTGGTGCGCCGGCAAA
>CAYSIK010000039.1:4390-15319 GCA_964431045.1 uncultured Flavobacteriaceae bacterium | reverse complement strand
GCTCTTTGCAGGTTTGGTGTGGCTGTTGTTTCTGGGGCCGTATTACCGCTATTTTCTGCCCATGTATGTGGTGGGGTTGTGGGTGGTGGCACAATGGATCGGGGAACAAAACATCAACTTCCCCAATGTGCGTCGCTGGTATTTTTGGCCATTGGCAGCGATGATGCTTTTTCCTTTTGTTTCCCGCCATGCCCTGGGGTTCATACAGCGTCCGGAGCGGGACCCCAAAGCCTGCTTAACCTTTTTGGAAACACAGGTTCCTAAACAAGGGCGCATTTTGCTGTACGGTAATGAAATTGGTTTGTATTATGCAGCAAAGCACCCAAACGCAGATTTTACGCACATCACGTCGCCCGATCATTTTGGGTTTGGTGAATACGACAGCATTTATTTTCTCACGGATGTGCCGCATCCTGAATTGAGGATGAAAGCCATTTACCAGCCCAAACAATATGCCCTTCCGGACTGGATGTATGCACTCGGCCGTGGTGGTACGTTTGCCAACATGCGTGTGTATGTTATCCGTAGCGACGCGGAATGGAAGTCAGTGGCAACGCCATTCTATGGGTGGGATTGATTCGACCTCGCCGGTTTGTTTAAACACATCAAAGGGCTTGTATTGTACGTACAAAAACAATATATTTGTACGTACAAAATCATGGACACCAAACTAACCCTGAAACTCAACGAATACGTAATCGAAAAAGCCAAGCGTTACGCACGTGAGCGCAATACCAGCCTGTCGGATATGGTGGAGAACTATCTTATTCATGTTACTGAGGAAGAGGATGAAAAAAGTGCGGAAATCACTCCGCTGGTGAAAAGCCTGATGGGTGTGGTCAGCCTATCAAAGGATTTTGACGAGAAAAAGGCCTATGCAGATTATCTCACCCAAAAATACAGGTAGTGGAAAAGATCTTTGTTGATTCCGACATCGTTCTCGATCTGCTCACCGGGCGGGCTCCGCATCACCTATCCGCTTCAACCCTGTTCTCGCTTGCAGAAAAAGGCAAAGTAAGGATTTGTGTTTCTTCGCTCACGTTTGCCAACGTTCACTATGTGCTATCAAGGCAGTTGAATGCCGAAAAGGCGAGGAATATTCAGGCAACCTTAAAAACATTGGTATCGGTGCTAGCGGTCAATGATGTTGTTGTGGAAAGAGCATTATCCTCTGAATTTAAGGACTTTGAAGATGCGCTGCAGTATCACACCGCCCTGGAAAACCGCCTAAATGTATTGCTCACCCGCAACCTGAAGGATTACAAAAAGGCGCAAATTCAGGTTTTTACTGCTCAGCAGTATTTGAAGGTGTGCCAGTAAGCAAATTCCATTTTTAATTATCCCCGCCCTGAAGCACTTTTGTAATGTGAAACCCATATTCCTCGCCGCATCTGTTTGCCTTTTTGCCTGCGCTTCCAAAAACTCCCAAAAAATGAATGTAGAAAACCACAGTTTTTCCAATTACAAAGAAGTAACTGTTACCCACCTGAGCCTAAACCTCAAAGCCAATTTTGATAAAAAAGAACTGTGGGGCACGGCTACGCTTAAAATTAGCAATCCCAACGGAGCCAAACAACTTATCCTGGACCATAAAACCCTAAAGGTGGATCATGTGGCGGTTGATAACAAAGAAGTAAAGTTCGAAATTGGGCCGCAAGACAGCATTTTGGGTGCTGCCCTGATTATACCCATCACTGCTGAAACCAAAGAGGTTTCGGTTGCCTACCACACCCTACCGGAATCGGAGGCGCTACAGTGGCTGAGCCCCGAGCAAACCCACGACAAAAAGCACCCCTTCCTTTTTTCGCAAAGCCAGGCCATTCTGGCCCGTACCTGGATTCCCTTGCAGGATTGTCCCGCTGTGCGTTTTACCTATGATGCCAGCATCGAAGTGCCACCCCACCTTATGGCCATGATGAGCGCCGAAAACCCCACCGCCAAAAGCAAAGACGGAAAATACACTTTTAAACAGACCAAACCCATTCCCAGCTACCTTATGGCGCTGGCGGTAGGCGATGTGGAATTTACCTCGCTGGGCCGCAACAGCGGCGTGTATGCCGAGCCCGGAATGCTCAAAAAATGCGTGTGGGAGCTGGCCGATATGCAGGGCATGATAGACAGTGCCGAAGCCCTCTACGGACCCTATGCCTGGGGCCGCTACGATGTACTGGTGCTGCCTCCCAGTTTCCCATTCGGAGGCATGGAAAATCCGGTGCTGACCTTTGCCACACCCACCATCATTGCCGGTGACCGCAGTCTTGTGAGCCTGGTGGCGCACGAACTGGCCCACAGCTGGAGCGGAAACCTTGTTACCAATGAAACCTGGAGCGATTTCTGGCTGAATGAAGGATTTACCGTGTATTTTGAACAGCGTATTATGGAGAAAATTTACGGCCATGATTACGCCGAAATGCTGGCTGAGATTGGCCGCGGGGAATTGCAGCACACCCTGGACGACCTGATGCAGGAAACGCCGGATGATACCAAACTGTTTTTAAACCTCGATGGCCGCAATCCGGATGATGGCGTGACTGATATTGCCTATGAAAAAGGCCGTTTTTTCCTTCGCCGTATTGAGGAAGTGGTGGGTAGGCCCGCCTGGGATGCCTTTTTGAACGATTACTTCAAAACACACGCTTTCCAAACCATGAACACCCAAAAATTTGTGGCCTACCTCAACGAAAAACTGCTGAATAAACACCCAGGCAAAATTGACCTGGATACATGGATTCACGGCACCGGTTTGCCCAAAGATGCCCCGTTGGTGAACAGCAAGGAGCTGAAGCGTGTGAACGAAGCGGTGGCGCTGTACACAAAATCCAAAAAACCCGCCGATATTGACACCAAGGGCTACACCACCCACCACTGGTTGTTTTTGCTTAGGGGCATGCCCGCGCTCAGTGCTGATGAAATGGCGGCGCTGGACAAGGCATTTTCCTTCACCGGCATTGGCAATGCCGAAATTGCCTGCGACTGGTACACCCTGTCGGTGAAAAATGGCTATGAAGCAGCCTTTCCCGAAATGGCGAAGTTTCTGAAATCGGTAGGCAGGCGCAAATTTTTGCTACCCATTTACAAGAACCTTGTGAAAACCACCAAGGGCAAGGCACTGGCGGAACAGATTTTCAGCGAGGCCCGAAAAGGTTACCATGCTGTGGCCGCAGGCAGCATTGCCGATATCATCAGCGAAGCCAGGCCCAAGTGAGCATCGAATTTGATAAACTGCACGCCCCCCTGCAACCCTTTCGAATAAAGGGTATTGTGGGTGATGTGTACATTCAGCGCGATGACCTGATTCATCCGCTGGTGAGCGGCAACAAGTGGCGCAAACTGCAGTATCACACATTGTACGCAAGACAGGAAGGTAAGACCCGTCTGGTAACCTTTGGCGGTGCCTACAGCAACCATTTGCTGGCCACGGCAGCAGCGGGTGCCATTCTGGGTTTGCACACCACTGCATTTTTGCGTGCCGATGAACCCATAGACAACCATTACCTCAGGGCAGCGCAGTTATATGGCATGCAGCTGATACCCGTTTCACGCGAGGATTACCGCCATAAACCGGAATTGTTTGCCAAATATTTTGGTTCAGACCCCACCGCTTACTGTATTGCCGAGGGCGGTGCCGGACAAGCTGCATGGGAGGGCGTTGCCGGTATTGTGAAGGCCTTGCCTTTTGCGCCGGATTATATTTTCCACGCCTCGGCCACAGCCACCACCGCCATTGGGCTGGGAAAGGGTATACATGCCTGCGGATATGCCACGCGGGTGTATGCAGTAGCAGTGCTCAACAACGTCGGTGAACAAAGGCAGTTGATACAAGAAGCAGGGCTGTCAGAAACCGTTGAAGTACTCGATGGATACACATTTGGTGGCTATGCCAAAACCTCGGAATCTCTGATGGATTTTGTGAAAAGTGCCATTGCGCAAACAGGTATTCTGTTCGATCCGGTATATACCGGAAAGGCGTTATGGGCTTTGCAGGATTTGGCGTTGCCGGGCAGGGGAGTGTTTTTGCATACCGGTGGCAGCATGGGACTTTTTAGCGATGCTTTTTTAAAACGACTTTAGAGAAGCACGGTTGTGCGGTGCTGTTTATTTATATGGCTACCGGCGCCTTAATCGCGGGCCACGGGTCATAATTTTCCAGCGTAAAATCATTGTAATCGAATGAGAATAAATCCTTAACCTCAGGGTTTATCTTCATTGCCGGATAAGGCCTGGGCTCGCGGCTCAGCTGCTCTTTCACCTGCTCGAAATGGTTGCTGTATATGTGCGCATCACCAAACGTATGCACAAAATCGCCGTATTGCAGCCCGCATACCTGCGCCATCATCATGGTTAGCAAGGCATAGCTGGCAATGTTGAAAGGAACGCCCAAAAACAAATCAGCACTGCGCTGATACAACTGACAGCTTAATTTACCATCGGCCACATAAAACTGAAACATGGTATGGCAGGGCATCAGCGCCATTTTGTCTATTTCGCCCACATTCCATGCATTCACCAGAATGCGGCGGCTGTCGGGATTGTTTTTGATGAGGTTCATGGCTTCTGAAATCTGGTCTATTAGCCGTCCGTCTTTTGCCTCCCAGCTTCTCCACTGCTTGCCATATACAGGTCCCAGCTCGCCATTTTCATCTGCCCATTCATCCCAGATACTTACACCATGTTCTTTCAGATATGCAGTATTGGTCTCACCCTTCAAAAACCACAGCAATTCATAAATGATACTTTTTAAATGCACTTTTTTAGTGGTAATCAGCGGAAAACCATCCTGTAGGTTGAATCGCAACTGTCCTCCAAAAACACTCACCGTACCTGTTCCTGTGCGGTCGGTTTTGGGTGTGCCGTTTTTCATGACATAATCCAGAAAAGCCTCGTATGGGAAATGTGCAGCCATGATGCGAAAGTAATTCAGATGTAAGGAATGCTGTCAACATTTCAATCACATCCGCGGGGGAAAACAACCCATAGAAACAATCCTTATCGTTTTTGCAAAAAACCTTACACACCGTCATCATCCCCTGAATTAATCAATCTTTAATTTTCATATCTTTGCGCTCCGTTATGGCCGAAGCAGTTAAATTGCCCAAGATGAGCGATACAATGACCGAAGGTGTCATTGTAAAGTGGAACTACAAGGTAGGAGATTCCGTAAAAAGCGGAGATGTACTTGCCGAAGTGGAAACCGATAAAGCCACCATGGATATGGAGGTGTATGCCAAAGGCAGCATCCTGTATCTTGTGGATGAAGGCAGTACCGTTCCCGTAGACGGTGTTATCGCCGTGGTAGGTGCTGCCGGCGAAGATTATCAATCTCTGCTTGGTGGCGCTCCCGCAGCTCCTGCACCTGCTGCCGAAGCACCCGCAACCACTGTTGCTGAAACCGCAGCACCTGCTGTAACGGCCACTGCGCCGGCTGCTCCCGCGTCAGTAGCAACTTCCACTGTCAACGGCAGTGATGACCGCCTGAAAGCATCTCCACTGGCCAAAAAGCTTGCCGAGGAAAAAGGCATTGACCTGAATCAGGTTCAGGGCAGCGGAGAAAACGGCCGTATTGTGCGCCGCGATATTGAAACCTTTGTACCCTCAACTGCAGCGCCTGCCGTTGCATCCCCAGCAATATCCTACGTTTCCGGTACCGAAAGTTACGAAGAAGTTCCCGTTAGCCAGATGCGTAAAACCATTGCTGCCCGCCTCAGCGAAAGCAAATTCGGCGCACCCCACTTCTACCTTACCATGGAAATCAACATGGACAAGGCGGTGGCTGCACGCGAACAAATGAATGCCGTTAGCGAAGTAAAAATCAGCATGAACGACCTGGTAATCAAGGCTGCTGCTGCTGCGCTGCGCAAAAACCCCAAAGTAAACAGCAGCTGGCTGGGTACCAAAATCCGCTACAACCACCACATTCATATTGGTGTGGCCATGGCCGTAGAAGAAGGCCTGCTGGTTCCTGTGGTGCGCTTCGCTGACCAGAAAGGTCTTAGCCAGATCAGCGCAGAAGTAAAAGACTACGGAAAACGCGCTAAGGAAAAGAAACTGCAACCCCAGGACTGGGCCGGAAACACCTTTACCATCAGCAACCTGGGTATGTTTGGCATCGAAGAATTTACCGCCATCATCAATCCCCCCGATGCCTGTATTATGGCGGTAGGTGCGGTGAAAGACGCTGTAGGCGTGGTGAACGGCGAAATCAAGCCCGTGAAAACCATGAAAGTTACCCTTAGCTGTGACCACCGCGTCGTAGATGGTGCTATCGGTGCGGCATTCCTCAATACTTTCAAGGAATATCTGGAAGAGCCGGTAAAAATGCTGGTTTAACCCCCGACCGTATTCGTACGGCAAGCTTTTCTGATGAAACTTAAATTCAACAACATCCGCGACCTTGCCGATGCGCGCTACGCATCCGCAGCCATGGCTGATTACATTGGTTTTCGCATTGGCGGCGACGATGAACTTTCAGCCTCCGCAATTCAGGAAATTATTGGCTGGTGCGCCGGACCTGCTGTCATTCTCGAAATAGCTGATGATGTTGACGTTGTTAAAATCAATGCCCTTTTGAACACCCTGCCTGTAAATGGGATTGAAACTTCTGAGCAACGGTTTACAGAACTGAAAGCAGCCATTGCCACACCTGATTTTATCTGGATTGTGAATGCAGAAAACGCCGGTAACTGGTTTTCCCACAGCAAATCATTAATAAATCGTACCAACCACTTTTCACAGGTTGAGCCATCAGCCGAAACGGCTGAATCCCTTGCAAAAACAGAGCCCTGGGGCATCAGCATTGATTGTTTTGAATCCGTTTCCACAGGCATCAAAGATTTCAGCGACTGGAATGATTTTTTTGAAGCCCTCGAAATTCTTTAATTTTGCCATTATGAAACATATTTTTCTTTTGCTTGGCATCACAGGACTTATTTTCTGCGCCTCTTGTTCGGGAGAAGGTGCATATACCGAAGAAGAAAAACAGGAGCAGGACAGCATAGACGAAAAACGTCAGGAGTCCGATTTCGAAAAACTGGAAAAACAAACGGCTCCCAAACCGGGCGATACTTCTGCCAAGTCACCCATGCCAGATCCGCTCAATAACCAGCAGGTAGCAGAGCCGAAAGTTATCACAGAGGCAGAGGAGGTTAAATAACCCGTGAAAGTTGCCGTAGTGGGTGTTACCGGACTGGTAGGCTCCAAAATGTTGCAGGTATTGGCTGAACGGAATTTCCCCGTATCGGAACTTATTCCCGTTGCCTCCGAAAGCAGCGTAGGTAAGGACATTCTGTTTAACAACAAAACATGGAAAGTGGTTTCAATGCAAACCGCCATTGATGCGGCACCTGCAGTTGCCATTTTTAGTGCCGGCGGTTCCGTAAGTAAACAGTATGCACCGCTTTTTGCTGCCAAAGGCACTTACGTTGTAGACAACAGCAGTGCCTGGCGTATGGAAAAAGACATTCCGCTTGTGATACCGGAAGTCAATGCGCATGTTTTGCAGGCGGACAGCCATATTATTGCCAATCCCAATTGCAGCACCATACAAATGCTGGTGGCGCTGAAGCCCCTGCATGACCGCTATCGCATCAAACGCATTGTGGTAAGCACCTACCAAAGTGTTACAGGCACAGGACAAAAAGCCGTTGAACAAATGAATGCGGAACGCGAAGGAAGGCCTGTAAGCCCTGTGTACCCGCATCCTATAGACCGAAATATCCTGCCTCATATTGATGTTTTCCTCGACAATGGTTATACCAAAGAGGAAATGAAGATGATTCTGGAAACCCGCAAAATCATGGAAGCCCCCGACATGGCTGTAACAGCTACCACGGTGCGTGTACCCACGACCGGTGGCCACAGCGAAAGTGTCAATGTGGAATTTGAAGAGGATTTTGATTTGGCCGAGGTGCGTTCACTGTTGTCCCACGCTCCCGGCGTGGTGGTTCAGGATGATGTACAGCAAAACATTTACCCCATGCCTATCTGGAGCCACGATAAAGACGATGTATTTGTAGGTAGACTGCGCCGCGATGAAAGCTGCGCCAACACCCTGAACATGTGGGTAGTAAGTGACAATTTGCGCAAAGGTGCCGCCACCAATGCCGTGCAAATTGCTGAAATGCTCGTTCAAAAAGGGTTCATTCAGGCTTAAGGGTTTTTTCCATAACGGCCATCCGTTTATAATTTCTTAACTTTGCTGCTGCATTCGGGGTGCTTTCCTACAGGAAACGCTGAGACCATACCCGTATCACCTGATCAGGATAATGCCTGCGCAGGGAAATGTGTCGCCTTCATGAGGCCTCCCGGATGCAAAATATAAAGCATCCATGAAATCAACATTCACAACCATTTCGCTGGCCTTTTGCGCCATTCAGGTATTCGGCCAAACAGCCCCTGACACTGTCCGGGCAAAAACCATTGAAGAAGTGATGGTTTCCTCAACACGGGCAACATCGGGCACGCCTGTAGCCCAAACTACCGTTTCCCGAAAGGAAATTCAGATGCAAAATACCGGCCGTGACCTGCCTGTATTGTTGCAGTTTCAACCCGGCGTTACCGTTACCACCGATGCTGGCGCGGGGGTTGGCTATACAGGTATTCGCGTGCGCGGCAGCGATGCCACACGCACCAATGTTACGGTGAACGGAGTCCCCATCAACGATGCCGAAAGCCACGGAACCTTTTGGGTAAATATGCCCGATATGGCCACCGGACTCTCCAGTGTGCAAATTCAGCGGGGTGCAGGAACCAGCACGCATGGTGCCGGAGCCTTCGGGGCCACCGTAAACATGCAAACATTCAGTTCCGAAAAGCCCTATCTGCTGTTTTCCAACACTGCAGGTAGTTTTGGCACCCTGCGCCACTCCATTTCGGGTGGTACCGGACTCATCAACAACCACTGGACGGTGGATTTCAGGCTGTCTTCCATCAACAGCGACGGTTTTGTGGACAGGGCATCGAGCAAACTGCGTTCTTATATGGCGGCTATTGGATATCAGGGCAAGGGCTGGTCCGTGAAGTGGATGTCATTCGGCGGAAAAGAACAAACGTACCAGGCATGGTGGGGCGTACCCAAAGAAAAACTGCAGGGCTCCGAATCCGATTTGCTGAACCACTATTACCGAAACCTGGGTGTTACCTATAAATCGGCAGCCGACTCCATAAATCTGTTTGGATCCAACCCCAGAACCTATAATTACTACACCTATCCCAAAGAAATAGACGATTACACCCAAAATCACCATCATATTTATTTTACAGCCAAAACCGGCAACAGAAGCTTCTTGAACGCAACCTTATACTACACCCGTGGGTTTGGATTTTTTGAACAGTTCCGCTACCGGGACAAGCTTTCCAACTACCTCATTTCACCCACCATTATTGGCAACGACACCATCACACGCAGCGATATTGTGCGCCGCCGCTGGCTGGATAACCATTTGCTGGGCAGCAACCTGAGCTGGAATCACAGAACGGAAAAATCTGAATGGATCCTCGGGCTGGGCTTTAATGAATACCATGGAAAACATTACGGCCGCATTGTATGGGCATCACAAGCGCCGCTGGCAAATCCGGATCAGACTTATTACGACGGCAAGGGTTTTAAAAGTGATGCCTCATTTTTTGTAAAAAATACCCGCAAATGGAATCAAGATCTGCAAACCTGGATTGATTTACAGTACAGAAAAGTTTACCATTCAGGCAGGGGCACCGACAATGACCTTCGCACCATCGATTTCACAGGCAATTTCGGCTTCTTCAACCCAAAAGCAGGATTAACATACAACATCAATAACCATAATTTTTACGGCAGTGTAAGTGTTGCCAGCCGAGAACCTTCACGCAGTGATTTTACGGACCATAAAACCGGCGATATCCCCAAACCGGAAAGGCTTACTGACTGGGAACTCGGCTGGAATCATGCCGGCAAGACGGGTTCGCTTTTTGTCAATGTTTACTATATGCATTACCGCAATCAGTTGGTGCTAACCGGCGAGGTAAACGATGTTGGCTCCCCGCTGAGACGCAATGTGGATGAAAGTTTCCGTCGCGGTATCGAAATGGGCTTTGAACAAAAAATCGTATCGAATCTAAAAGCCGGGGGCAACCTGTCTCTCAGCCAGAACCGAATCAAACGCATTGTGAATGTAATCCCCGATTACTTTACTTACCTGCAAAATGACAGTCTATTCAACAATGTGCCCATAGCTATGTCTCCGGCTATCAACGGAGCCATTTGGCTCGAATACGCTTTTATGAAAAACACCCGTGTGCGCTTTATCCATAAATATGTGGGCAGGCAATACCTGGATAACACCGGTGACTCATACCGAAGCATTAATCCCTATCATTTTGGTGAACTTTGGCTGCAAAAAAGTTACACCTTAAAATCCGGTGTGTCGGTAGACATTCAGTTTCAGGTATTGAATCTTTTTAATGCGCTGTACAGCTCAAATGGCTATACTTTCATGTATACCTATGGCAGCAGCGATATTACGCAGGAAGTTTTCCTTTATCCCCAGGCAGGAAGAAACGCAATGGGAGGAATAACATTCCGTTTTTGATACAAAAAAGTTGTTTTTAGGTGCAAATAGTGTTAACTTTACACTAAGTTGCTCAATCCCTTCTCTGACCATGCAGTCTTCTGTATGTTTATTTCTTAAAACTAAATCTGCATTTAATGCGTGCAGGGGATTTTGCCTATTCTTTTTTGCGATCTTTCTGCCGGTACATGCACAGGTTACCTACACCTTGGGCAATACTTCCTATTACACCATTTTTTCAAGTGGTGGAAGCGCTTTTTCCAATGCGGGTGGGGCAGAGCTGGGGATGTGGGCAAAGACTGCATCTACCTCAAAACAGGTTGTGGCATGGCGCAAATTCAAAACCGCCGGCGACAATACCGGCAATGACCGGAGCCTGCAACCCGGT
>CAYSIK010000039.1:954-4380 GCA_964431045.1 uncultured Flavobacteriaceae bacterium | reverse complement strand
TGGGGCAGAGCTGGGGATGTGGGCAAACAGCAGCGGCTCCAAACAAGTGGTAGTGTGGCGTAAATTCAAAACCGCCGGCGACAATACCGGCAATGACCGGAGCCTGCAACCCGGTGATATCGTTACCATAACCGTTTCGGCAACTTCTGCCTTCGGATCTATGGGATTGTCGCTAAATGCAAGTCCTGCCACCAGCACCTGGGGAGACAGGCACAGCAATTCTCGACTTTACATACAATGCGATGATGTAAGTTCATCCTGGTATGTGAACCACAGCGGGGGAAATTCCACGCTCAACTATAATGTCAGTTCAACCCGGAGGGACTATCAGTTTAAAATTTACATTCTATCAGAGACCAATTGCAATGTGGAACTATGGGTTAATGGGGCTTTCCATTCCCGGGAAAATAACCTCACCATGAATGGCACTGCAGGTGCCAACATCAGTCATTTTGTGCTTTACCTTGAAGATGACTGGAATGGTTCTGCCAGTGCAGATATATACTGGAAACAGGCTTTCACCCACAACGCAACAGGAAATGTAGATCTGGGGTATTTCATGAGCTCCGGCACCTTCACTCCCGGAAAAGTTACCAATGGATTGCAAAGTGCATCCGCCTCCACCTCACAAACCAACACGGTCAACATTGGCGGAAATGCAGGCACAGCCGTTATCATGAGCCAAAACAATACCTACACGGGAGCCACTACCGTAAATGCCAATGCCACGCTGCGACTCAATTCGGCAGGCTCATCCCCGGACGGGCCTTTGGGTACCACAGCCGCCGGCACTACGGTCAGTTCGGGCGGTGTTTTGGACCTGTATGGTGTTACCCTTTCCAACAGCGAAGCACTTACCCTCAATGGCCTTGGAATCAGTACCGGGGGTGCGCTGATTAACAGCAGCAGTTCAGGAGCCACATGGAATGGAAGTTTGACCCTGGGATCAGACAGCCGCATCACTGCCGGAACGGGAAGCATAACCCTTGCCGGATCTGTAAGCGGGGGCAGTAATGTGTTGTTTTTTGGCGGCAGCCAGAATTCTACCATTTCCGGTATTATCAGCGGGACAGGTGCCACCAATAATGGTACCACTACTTCTTTGTATAAAGACGGCACAGGCACACTAACACTGGACGCCATTAATACCTATTCAGGCGATACCCGCATTGCTGCCGGCAATATTACAGTAAGCAGCAACGGTTCACTGGGAAGTGGCTCGGACGTGTTTGTTTCAAACGGGGCTTCGCTTACTGTCAATGCCACTACCACCATAGCGTCCCTGCAGGAAACCGGAGTGAGTGACTTTGGAACAGCCAGCATTGGATCCGGCGTAACACTTACCATCAATGGGGCAAATAAAGGCACCATCTATCAAAGCAGTATCTCAGGATCGGGTAACCTGACCATGAACGGTTCCGGTACTACCAAACTGGCCCTTTTTAACGCCCAAACCTACACGGGAACAACCACCGTAGCAGGTGGAATACTGGGTACCAGCGGTGCCATGAGTTCGCTTAACTATGATGTTTCCGGTGGTGAAATTGAATTTTACAATGATAACCTCATTGATGACAATGCCGATTTTTCTGTTTCGGGCACCGGGATTCTGGATTTTCAGGGCACCGATGTGGTAGACAACATTGTCATGACCGGCGGAACCCTGAATGTAGCCATAGGTAAAACACTGACCATCAACGGTAAACTCAGCATAAATTCTTCAGTTACCCTCAACATCAACGGTACGCTGGCATTTGGCAGCAATGGCACGCTGGAATTCACTTCCGGACTTACAACCTATGATGCCTGCTGGCCCACAACTAATGGTCCTAAAAACCTTACTGTCAATTGCAGCAGCGGCACCGCCACCGTAAAACTTCACGCCAACCGCACCATCAACGGAAATCTTACACTTACCTCCGGCATTTTTGATTTGTTTAATAAATCATTTACCTACGGTGGCAGTTCTATCACCCGAACATCAGGAACCATAGACGGCACCACCGCCACATTTGAATTCACCAACACTTCCCATGTTTCCATTCCCGCAAACACCTTTGTAAATGCCGATGTAGAAACCCTCATTATGAACGGAAGCGGGGGTATTACGCTGCGATCAAATTTGTTTGTGGACAATCAGCTTACCCTTACGAATGGAATAATAAATGTCGGTAATTTCACCCTGGAACATGATCAGCTGTCCAATGTTTCCGGTGGTTCCGCAAGTTCATATGTAAGAACCAACGGCACGGGGCTTTACAAATCCAGCATCAGTAACGGGTCCGACTTTACCTTTCATGTGGGCCGCTCCAGTTACAACCAGTTATACATCAAAAACAACAATGGCACCGGTGTGGATGTGTTTACGGTGAAAGTACTGGATTCGGCGTGGAAAGGCGGACTCACGGGTACTTTATTCAACAAGGATCTTGTTTTTCGCACCTGGGACATTACCAAAAGCAACCCCAATATTGGTGCGGGTGTGGATATGAAGTTTATGTACCGCGCTTCAGAAATAATCGGCACCCTCAATCCCCCAACGCTGAACCATTACAACAATTCCACAAGTGCCTGGGAAATTGCTCTGGGTACCGGCAGCGTGTCCGGATCGGCGCCCTATATTCTCACACAAACGGGCTACACCGGAAGTTTTTCACCCTTCGTAATTGGCGGTGATGCAGTGGTGCCGCTGCCTTTAACATGGCTCTCGTTTGGTTGCAACAGTACACCCCATGGGAGTGTGAATCTGAACTGGAGCACGGCTATGGAACAAAACACCGCAACATTTGAGATTGAAAGAAGCAGCGGCGGTGAGGATTTTGAAAAGATTGGAACGGTTTCCGCAGCCGGCTTCAGCCAGACCTCAAGATTTTACCGCTTTGAAGATCTGGCACCCATTGAGGGTAATGCCTATTACCGTATCAAACAAACCGACAGGGACGGAAAATTCAGCTACAGTGAAGTATGCAAGGTTGCAAATGACATGCGAATTGCTCCGCTAATTTATCCCAACCCCTGCCATGATTTTGTGGAAGTTGTCGGTTTGGGCAGTCTCAAAAACGCATCGTATCTGATTTACAATACCACCGGGTTGTTGGTAGGTAAGGGAACGTATAATGCTACAGATGCTAGGTTGAATGTAAGAGACCTGCCTGGAGGCATATATTCAATAAAAATTGCAGCTTCCGGCCGTTCATGGAACCTGCGGTTCGCCAAAGCGCTTTAGGCACTTAAATCCTTGTTTTATAAGTATTTACACGTATATCGGTTGAAGAAGAACAAACTGATTATAATTTTATTTGTAATTTTTATAAAAAAAATTTGGAATTGTGATTTTTAGTGTGTTAAGTTTACACTAAGTAACCTATATAATTAATCATTATTTCATTATGATATTTTCCTCCAATAAAAAGCTATCTGCATATA
>CAYSIK010000039.1:0-944 GCA_964431045.1 uncultured Flavobacteriaceae bacterium | reverse complement strand
AGATTGATCATGAGAAAAAATTACAGGCTTCCAGGGCTTTCCTATTATCACAGCGTAGCAAATTTTAAATACCTATTATTGGTTGCAATGTTTGTATTTATTTTAGAAAGCCTATCTGCTCAACAGCCTGTATTTCACAGAAGTGGCACAGGCACTAATCTATGGTGGAATTCCTCCGCTAATCCTTGGTATTATCAGACATGGAATAACAATCAGGATAGACCCGATAGAACGTGGCAAACAGCCAATGATGTTTTTTTTGGTCACAACGATCAATTAACAATGGATGCAAATGGTAATGACTGGTATCATATTCGGCAGTTGACTTTTGAAAGCGCTGCTAATCAATCAAGAACCATTAGCAATTCTGGAAGTGCAGGAATTAGTATACGAGGAACGGGTGCTACAAGAAAAATAGAAAACTTATCATCTGCAAAACATACACTAAATATTCCAATAGGTTTTGATGCCGGTGACTGCGAAATAAATCCTACATCTGGTGATTTAGAACTCCAGAAGCAAGTTTATTTAAATACCCACGGGTTATATATATATGGTCCGAATTCTAAAATGTTGACTATTGGAGGTGTTATAAGTGGATCCGGTACTAACAATAAAGTTGTATTAAAACAATATTCAAAACTATTATTAACTAATTCAAATACATACACCGGAAATACAGAAATTGAAGAAGGTGAAATATGGATTGGAAATGGTGGGGACATATCTTCATCGAGCGCAATATGGGTAGGTAATTCCTCAATGCAAACAAAAGTTTGTAAGTTATTTCTTTCCAAATCGGATGGAGGTCAAACATTTTCAAGAAATATTAATATCAACAACGGAAACACGGATACACGCTTTGTAGGTAGCCTAAACAACACGGGTACGAATACCCTGTCGGGTAACATCTCCCGCAGTAGCAGCGAACCCTTGAGTATTGA
>CAYSIK010000038.1:13985-15440 GCA_964431045.1 uncultured Flavobacteriaceae bacterium | reverse complement strand
GTTGGGGAAAGATTTTGGGAATGCGAAATTCCGCATTTTAAAATGTACAAAACTGTTTAATCGGCTTCACCGATTTGCTGTCGCCACATGGCATAATACAAGCCTTTTGAAGCGAGCAATTCTTCGTGGGTTCCCTGTTCAGTAACCAACCCTTTTTCCAGCACATAGATACAATCTGCATGCATGATGGTACTAAGCCTGTGGGCAATCATCACGTTGATTCTGTCCTTCTGGTTGCTGATCTCGCGGATGGTGTTCGTAATTTCCTTTTCAGTAAGGCTATCCAAGGCACTGGTAGCCTCATCAAAGACCATTACATCCGGATTTCTGAGCAAAGCCCTGGCGATGGAAATGCGCTGTTTTTCCCCACCGGAGACTTTGATACCGCCCTCGCCTATTGTTGTATCCAATCCATTTTCACAGCGATTGAGCAATGTCTCTGCAGCTGATTTTTTTAATGCATGTTGCATTTCTTCATCGGTGGCTTCCGGTTTTACAAACTGTAGGTTTTCACGCAATGTCCCGCTAAACAACTGGCTTTCCTGACTTACAACCCCCAGTTTCAAACGCAAATCAGAGAGTCGTATTTGCGAAGAAGGTATATCGTTGTAATACAAGCGTCCGGATTCGGGTTTATACAATCCAACCAGTAATTTCACCAAAGTACTTTTGCCGCTTCCACTGGGGCCGACAACAGCAATGGTCTCCCCTTTTTTCAAGGTAACATCTATTTTATCGAGTGCCAATCTCGAGGATGATTTGTGGCGGAAACTAACTTTTTCAAAAACGATATTTTCAATATTTCCGGTTTCCCTGGGCTCAGCCGGTTCCGGTTCTTTGGGTGTATCCAGCAATTCGCGGTAGCGTCCTAAGCTTACCTGGGCCTCCCGCCAGGTTTGAATAAAGGTGCCCAGTTCCTGCAATGGATTAAAAATAAAAAAAGTATAAAATAAAAACTGAATATACATACCCGGGGTTATTCTACCCGTAAAAACCATCCAGCTGAGAAACAGCAACAATAAATTACGCATCAGATTCACAGTTGTGCCCTGTACAAAGCCCAAGGTTCTGATTTTTTTCACTTTCAGAAGCTCCAGACCCAGTATTTTTAACGTGTTTACCTGAATGCGCCGTATCTCCTGACCGATGAGGCCAAGGCTTTTTACCAGTTCAATATTTCGTAAGCTCTCGGTTGTAGTTCCTGCGAGGGCGCCGGTTTCGGCCACTATATTTTTTTGAACGGATTTAATCTTTTTACTGAGAAACGAACTTGAAATACCCACCACCAGCATAGCCAATAAAAATGCCGGGGCTATAAGCCAGTGGACCATAAAACTCGCAATAAAAACGACACATATACCCACAATGCTACCGTAAAGTAAACCCACGGCCATGGTCATCAGTTTTTCGGTGTCGGTACGTACTTTCTGAAGAACATTCAGCGTTTCACCGCTT
>CAYSIK010000038.1:8356-13975 GCA_964431045.1 uncultured Flavobacteriaceae bacterium | reverse complement strand
AACCTCAAATGGCAGTTCCATGGTATGGCGAATTCCATCCATAAACAGGCTTGCTCCGACCTGCTGCATGGCAACATTGATAAAATAATCCTGCAGGTTCTTGGCGATGCGGCTCACCATGGCAAATGAAATACCCAGCAGCAGCCACCCCATTACACCATATGCAAAATCGGATTGTGAAAACGAGGTGTGTTTCAGCAGATACTGATCTATAATATTTCGGCCCACCCAAGGATCCAGCATGGAAAAAACCTGAGAAACTGATGCTAGAAACAAAGCCAGCAAAACGGTTCCGGCCTGCGGCCTGATATATTGAAACAGCAACTTCAAAGTTTGTTTCAACAAATATACGGAGAATTACTCAGATTTTAATTTAATTGACAACCATGACGACACAGCACAAATCATCAAACCAAGGCTTTCCCTGGCCCTTTCAGTATTTTCATTCATCATGGTTTCACCAATTCCCTCCCATTTTTCAGGCCACTGAAAATACGCAAAGAACAGCGGTGTAAGAACAGCAACAAGATACCAGATGGTATTCAGTGGCCTTAGAAGGGCGGATAAAACTACCAGGGCATAGATTAAATAAACGATTATCCAAAGCCAGGCATCGGAATCATTGTACTGCAGGCCGGCAAATGCCAACATCATAAAGAAGAGCAATATGAGAATGGTTTTTTTCATCTCTTATTTGGTTTTATTAACAAGTAAAATGAGCGGTGTGCCTTTGGCAAAGCGGGCTGCATCATCGTTGCTCATAAAACTCTGCGGACCCTGGCTAAAATTGCCCAGCACCACATCTTCATCTCCGTCTCCATCCACATCTCCGGCATCCATGGTAAGCCACCTGCCCAGGTTAAATCCTTTCACCCGGTATGGTTTGAAATTCAGGTTGCCGGTATTTTCAAAATAGATCAAGGACTCTTCAGGCTGCTGCAGAAAATCGGCAAAAAAGGCAATACTTACTATATCCAGATCGCCATCCAGATCGAAATCCCTGAGCATAAACCGATAGGCGCCATTGATGGGATAAAACCAGGATTCTTTAAAATTGTCCTTGCCATCATTCAGGTATATATATATACCGTGGTAGGGCTTTAGGATTACGGAATGATCGGCATTATCGCCGCACGCATAAACAATATCGGGGTGCCCATCCTTGTTTACATCTTCAATTTCAAACCAGGATGATCCGTTTACGGGAAGCAGCTGCATCAACCGTTGCTCACTGTAATTCCCATCAGCTTTTTTCTTGAATAGATAAATGCCCTCAACACCCTGCGCAAACATGGCCAGCACATCTTTTTGTCCATCTTTATCCCAGTCATACAGCACAGATCTGATACAACCGGGTTCTTTTCTTAATACGGCAGAAACGGCACCGTTGTTTTTATAAATGGAAAGATCACCGGCCAGATGGCCAAAACTATTGACCAGATAATCGCTACCAATCCGGTGGGATTGAACCGGGCGGGCCAGTTTATCGAGGATTGGTGCACCTGCACTTTGTGCACTGGGATTGACGGCAAACAACTGTCCTTTTTTTTCATTGCTGGGATATATGGTACCCATGCAGGTCAGCAGCCACTGGTCGGATTTTGTAACATCGCACCAAACAGGAGCGCTGGGAACATCCAGTTTCCACTTTACCGACAGGTCTTTGTCAAGGACCTCCAGCCGATTGGAAGCACCTGAAATCCCCGAAAGAATGAGATGTTTTTCGGGCAAAACCTTTACAAAGGTTGCAATGGGAGGGCCACTTTGCTGTCCGGATGGGGTTATAACATCAAAAAGGCGGGTTTCAGCACCGATGGGCACGCTGCGCTGCTGTGCCGGCAAAGATTCCGGAGCTTTGACATTGAAATAATTGAAGATTTTGCGCATCAAATCCGGCTCTATGGTAGGTTTCTCGGGATAAATTCCGGGGGAAACATTGGGATCATTTTTTTCGCTTTGAAAGTTTATCCCATCCAGTTCATAAATACCCATCTTGGCCGCCATAATTGGCAACACTGTTTCTTTCCAGGTATATTTGTCCAGTTTGTCCGGTGACACCCACATGTGACAGGAACTGCAGACAGCCTTAACGGTTGCCTCAACTGAATCGGCCTGCATAACCAGCGATTCATCAATTGCTTCACCGGCTTGCTTATTGCCTCCGCAAGCCAGCAATCCCATCAACAACAAACAGAAAACTGAATAACGCACTTTTTCTTGCAAATGTCGGAAAAATTGTGTATCTTTATTTTTTGACAACCGTATCTTCATAGAAGGTCAGTAAACCTGAAATCAACGTATGGGTTTGAAAGTGGTTTTTCACCAGCTCATGTGCATTGCCTATGCAGTGCTTCCTTAGTTCAGCATTTGATTGCATTTCGAGCATTGCAGCAGCAAATTCTTCGGCAGAATCCGCAATGAGCAATTCGCTTTGGTGTTTTGCGGTAATTCCTTGTATACCAACAGCGGTGCTAATCACGGGTACTCCTGCATTAAACGCCTCGAGAATTTTCACGCGTATGCCGCCGGCGGCGAAAACGGGAACCAGCATCACACCGTAGTTTTGCATAAAATCTGCCGCATCATCAATTTCACCCTGCACGTTGATGCCGGATCCCGTATACCGTGTATCATTTTTTTGCAACCCCTTACCTGCCAGGTGAAGCACTGCATCGGGCATTTTTGCCCTTACCAGCGGCCATACCTCTTCTACCAGCCATTTCACCGCCTCCACATTGGGAATCCATTCCATACTACCGAGGTGAAAAAATGCTTTTTCGCTGAATTCTTTGTGCGAAACTGTCTTCTCATCCTGTCCAACCGGAAGCAGATACATAGGTTTACCGGGCGCCAATAATGAAAAGAGCTGCAGGTCGGTGGGCGTGATAGGAACAACGGCATCAACGCTTTTCAGCACCTCGGTTTCATATCGTTTCAGCTGCGATGCCAGCAATCTGAAGTATCTTTTTTTCAGCGGATTACGGGTGTTGTTGGAGAGGCGTTCCCATATTTGAAATTCGGCATTGTGTTGTCGCAGTGAAACCGGCAATCCGGCATTTTTTATCACATCTATAAACGGACTTGCATACAGGCCTTCCAAATGCACTACATCAAACTTTTCACGAATGAGCAATTCTTTAAGAGTGGCTTTGGCCTCATCGTTATGAAAACGGGAAATATTGTAGTTTTCACCCTTCAAAAGAGCCTTAAATGCACCAAAAGCATTGGGATTGGCATTTAAAGGAAAGTCAATTACCCTGCAAAAAGGAAAATGTTTTTCAATCAGCTCTTTACCGACAAAATGTTTGCGTGTATTAAAACTAAAATAAACCACCTCGGCACCCTGATCCGACAATCCTTTGAGAATCTGATAAGTAGCTATGGCGCCGCCATCGTGCAAAGGCCAGGGAATGCGGCTACCCACCACCAGGATTTTCATGCTTTTCTTCTTTTAAGGAATGACAGCAGTCGAAGTTCTTTTTTGGCCGTATCGTCTTGCCCGCCATTTTCATTTTTGGGAATCACCCAAAACAGTCGGTTAAAAAATTTCTGATATGCTTCCAGGCTCAGAATGGCGCTGTCTGAAGCGGCCTTGATGGTTATGTAAAGTCCGACCGGGAATAAAATGGCACTGCTCATCCACATGCCGGCCCAAATAGGCATTACGCCCTCCTTACCGATTTTTTCGCCAACCAGGTTTATGGCATAAAAAAGCACAAACAGTAAAACACTGATAACCAGCGGCATTCCTATCCCCCCTTTTCGAATAATAGCACCCAGTGGGGCAGAAATGAGGAAAAGCATGATTAACAAAACCGACAAAGTGAATTTTTTGTGCCATTCCACCTTGTAGGGTGCCAGTTGTTCCTCTTCGTATTTCATGCCTGTAATAAGACCATCCAGGGTCCCTTTGAAACCGCGTGCATTGTTGATGGCGCCTGCAATTACGTTTCCTTGTTCATTATCCGGTTTATTTTCGTGACGCGGCATCAGTAGCCGCAATTTTGTGGGCTTGTTTTTATTTATCTCAGGTTTGGGTTTATTGCCCAAAACACCCGGAAGATGAACGTATCGGGCAAGAAATCCGGCATTTTCCAATTTTTGTTTTTGAATTTTTTGCTCCGCTGTATCCAGTTCCGCACTCAAATCCCTGATGTTCATGAGCCTGTAATCCCCTTTGTAGGCATCGCGTTCCGTAAATTTTAAATCAAGGCTGCTGAGATCGATAATCATCTTTTGTTTTTCAAAACGCATCTGATTAAACGGAGTTGTGCGTGAATAGTCGGGATTCTTGGTCATTTCATCGTAGCGCACACCATTGTACAGCGTAAAAAACAGGGTGCGCTTATCGGGTGAAAGCACCATGCTTCCTTTTTCGGCTCTGATCACATTCAGGCGCTTGCTTTCATCGCCTTTGTATTCATAAATGAGCACATCTTCTACGCTCTCATTGTCGGCGAGTTTTTTGCCGATGCGCATGGAAAATCCTTCAATCTGCTGATAGAAAACACCTTCCTGTATGTTAAATGCCGGTTTCTTTTGTCTTAAATCCCACAGCAATGCCTTGGCCTCCAGATTGGCTTTTGGGATGACAATATTCATAAAAAAGAAATTGACCAAAGCCAGTCCCAGCATGAGTAAAAAAACAGGCCGCAATATTCTGAAAAGAGAAATGCCGTTGGCTTTGAGGGCCACCAGTTCAAAACTTTCGCTCAGATTGCCAAATGTCATCAAACCCGCTACCATCACGGTCAATGGCAAAGCCATAGGAACCAAATCGGCGAGTGAATAAAAAATGAGCTTCATAAGAATGACGGGCTCAATTCCCTTACCCACCAGCTCATCGATGTATTTCCAAAGAAACTGCATCAAAAAAAGGAACATGCTAAGCACGAATGTTGCCAGAAAAGGGCCGATGTACGATCGGAGCACCAGCAGGTCAACGCGTTTTATCAAGGTTCCTTTGGCCATCAAACAGTTTTTCCGACAGGTATAGGGTATACGGGTTCAAAGTTACATATTTCGAACCGAGAATAGGGCCGGTTCAATAAAACACAAAGCCGGAGGGAATGATGCCGGCTGTAAATGACCTGATTTCATTTCCTGATGTGCCCAGCATATAGACCTTGCCTTTGGATACATAATCTGCTGCATCACAAACTAACAGAAGGTTTCTGCGCGGATGACGCGCTATGTGGTAAAAATTGGCCCCTTGTTTGGTGAAAATTGGATTTTGGGGCAGTTGCGGGTCTTCTGTGGACATGCGAAAAACACCATTAGCCAGATAATAAAGGCTATCGCCGCCGGGATTCATGCACAGAGAAGATGCATATCCGGATAGCGGCATGGTAAAGGCTTTCAGCCTGCTGCCATTTTCAGACCATTGCTGCAGACGGCTGTAACCGCTGTCATTGTAGGATGCCAGTGCCCACAAGCGGTTGTTTTTATCCCGGCTAATCCATCGAAGTCCTTTTCCCACATAGCTACTGTCAATAATCGTAAAATCGGCCGAATTGTATTGCCTTAGCCATCCATCATAGCAGGCCACCCAAATATATTTGTCTGTGGCCACCATCTGTTCGGTCCACGATCCTGTATGAATCAGTTTAAGCAATTGTT
>CAYSIK010000038.1:6399-8346 GCA_964431045.1 uncultured Flavobacteriaceae bacterium | reverse complement strand
ATTGTTTACCCGTTGCGTCCCTTACCTGTATTTTTCCGGAATAAAGATCCGAAATCCAAACATTGCTCCCTGTTTTAACTGCATATCTCGGTGATCCAAGGCCTGTGATGCTGTATTTTTCTTTGAGTGTGTGACTGTCCAGCACCACAATTTTTCCAGAATTGTTGACCACCAGCCACACATCACCATCGATGATACTGCCGCTCTGCAGCACATCGCCCAGCGGTTTTCCGTTTACTTTCTGGTACACATTGGACTGCAAAATTCCCGAATCAAGATTATACACGTCCACACCGGCATTGGCCCACATAAAATTGCCCTCGTTCAGGACCAGCAGGGTTCCTGAACCGGTGTTAACACTCTCAGGCAGCGGTTTTTCTTTCCGGCAGGCGGAAAGAAAAACCGTAAAAAACAAAATGCCTGATAAAATTCTCATTATTTAATTACCTGTATGGTTTCGGTGAATGCACCTGCGCGGGTTATAACCTGCAGCACATATATGCCCTGTGGCAATTTCGCAACCGGAATCTGAGCGCTTCTACCGGCCGGAATAGCCCAGGTCAGGGTCCTGCCTGCGTAATCCAGTACAGCAGCGGAAATCATTTCCGATTCTGTTTCTACATTCAGGATATCATTTGCCGGCACAGGATAAATCCTGCACGATTTAGGGTTGATTCGCAGGTTGTTGAATCCGAAGAACTCCACACCGTCAAGTACAAAGAAAGCAGGGGTATTCATGCCAAACTGCCCGTTATCCGAACTCACCAGATCAAATGAAATGCTGTCGGTGTAGGCATCTTTGAGGGTAACAAACTTCCACTGATTCAGAATATAATCCTTGGTTCCGTCGCTGAAACGAAAATCAGCCAACACCACGCGCTGGCTGTCTACCGGCTTGCTATTTTTATAACAGCGAATAATAAGAACGAATGAATCCTGATCGTTGCCGCTTGTACCCCCAAATTTTTTGGCAAACATATCGCCAAACTTCATGCTGTTATAGGCATACGTGGAATTGCTCACGTAAAATCCCTTCATTGGAAAATCACCCGTATTTTTTCTCTGCAGAAAAAAGAAGCTTCCGCTTTGACCCACCATAAATGCTTTTCCATTGCCATTTTCAACGCCAAAACCGGGCGCCGCACTGTACAAATGCTTTGTGAAATTGGGATTTTCAACGGTATTATCAATTATTTTAGACATAGCCCAGCCGCTGGCCCAGTATTTATAAGTAGTATCCCACTTTACAGGAAAGGTCATTTCGCCTGTATTGAAATAATGCATTCTTAGGCCATCACTGCCATTAAGAAGTTTAACCGTGTCGAGCATAGCATTTTCAAATCCTTCTGTAATCTGCGCCTTGGCGAATAATGAGAAGCTGAACAGCATTGTAATTGTAATTTTTTTTACCATTTTATTTATTTTTTATTATTGAATTTCATATTGATTTTAACCCAGAAACTGCGCATAGGCATGGGCCTTCCGGGCATTACCTCATAGCTTTGGTTCAGCATGTTGTCGGCACCTGCAGACATTAGAAAATTATGTTGTCTGAATTTTATTTCTTTTCCTGCCTGCATAGAAATCAGGGCGTAAGCAGGGATGGTGGACACATTATCCGTACTCACATAACGCAAGCTTTGCCACTGCAACCCCATGTTTAAAAACCAAAACCTTCGTTGTAGTTTCAATGAACTTGCTCCGGAAATACGGGGAACAAAAAGGGCATTAAAACGATTACCATTATTCAGCATTCGGGTATTGCACCATTCTACTCCGGTTTGCCATTGCCAGCGGATTTTTCCGGCATCTGATGAAAAGGTGGATGAAAACTGAGCTCCGCGATAGTCTCCGCGCTGCATATTGGAAGCTGACCAAAAGTTATTTACGGGCAGCCAAACGATGGGATTGTTGAGATAACGGGCCCATACTATTGCAGAAATATCA
>CAYSIK010000038.1:0-6389 GCA_964431045.1 uncultured Flavobacteriaceae bacterium | reverse complement strand
CTTCTGCATTGCCCCCGCTTTCAGGCTTCATATTTTGGTTTCCACCCAAACTCCAGTACAAATCATTCAGGGTTGGGCGCCTGAAGCTGCTGCTGATGGCTGTTTTTGCGGTTATTGCTCTGTTTACGGCAAATTCTGCCGACAATGCATTCACGGCAATCCGTTCATGCCATTCCCAGCGACTGCTGGCGGCAACACGGTAATTTCGGTTCTGTCTGTATAATGCAATAAACTGAGCCGGAAACACCTGCTCTACATTGCGGGAATAATGCCTGGTATTGCCGGCAACGCGCCATATATCGGCACCGACAATGGCACTCCATTGGGCAATATGAAATTGCAATTCCTGCTGAACCTGCATGCTTAGAGAATTACTGATGTCAGGTGTCATATTAAGTGGCATTTGAAAAACAAACCGGTCTTGAATAAGTCCAAACCGCTGCACCCACTTTATCTTTTTTGACTGATAATGCGCATGGATGGCAATGCGTTTGTTTTCATCCTCCTGATTTCCGAGCGAGGATGTTCCTCCGGCCGAAGTACCCAGGCCTCGTTCACCTTGCTGCCATTCTGCGTGCGCGCTCAAATCCCATTTACCATGGTTAAACCCACCTGAAAAGCGGCTTCTCCATTGGTTTCTGGTGGCATACTGCATTTTTCCAAATACCGCATCTCCAATTTTGTATGGGAAGTCATTGTTTATAGAAAGCCATTGATTATCCCACACTAGAAAAGACTTGCGCTTGCGTATGGCAAAATCTCCTTGTGTCTGTAACCTGCCGAAACTTCCTGCAAGAACAGATGTGGAAACAGACTCCCCTATTTTTTCCGGAAGTGCGTGCTGCAACGCAAGGGTACCGCCTACACTGCCGCTGCCATAAAGAGATCCGCTGCTGCCCTCTGTAAGGGAAATCCGTGTAGTGGCATCATTTTGCAGCATGCTCAAATCCGTCATACCCAGCATGGGATTGTTCAGCACGATTCCGTTCCATAAAATTTGCAACTGTGCCGGATCTGCGCCGCGACGGCTTAGGGTACCAATTCCGGAGGGACCGTATTGTCGGATACTCAGTCCGGCAAAAGCCAGATCTTGATTGAGTAAATTTCCGGTACCGGACTCTATGTGAAGAACATTTTTTCCTACTGACGCAATTTGGTGGCGTTTACCATAAACAATGGCAGTATCCGAAACCGGAAAAGTATCCGGAGCCGTGAGCAGAAACGATATGCAGCATAAGATGCCGGTCATGGTTGCATAGCTGCCCCGAAAATGAAAAATGCAATAGACCGGGTTTCCCCAATTCAGTGCGCTTTTCTTCCCGAAAGCGAGCCTTTTGTTTTGCGACTGGCAGGTCTTCTGACTCCCCCTGTTAATTTCGGCGCCTTCCCATTGGTATCTTCAACAGTGGCTAAGATTGCCGAAGCCCTTGCGGGCCGGGGTTACAGCTGCGGGTACAGTCCCGGTTTTTCACCGGAGTTCCCTTTTCATCTCCATTGAACATTCGTGCAACAGAGAACCAGATGCGGTGCAAAATTACCTTCTTTGTGTAATTGTTTTTTATAAAATATTCATAATTATTCATGTTTTATCCACCGATTGCGACAGTTCCACGATAAAATGGCCGAAAGCATGGCCATGTGGCGTAGATATCAGTATTTTTGCTGAATGCGATTTGCATTTATTGGTTTGTTGTGGATGATTTCACCACTCGCTGCAAATGCCCAAACCGGCACCTGGACCCTTGAACAATGCATTGAGCAGGCGCTGAAAAGCAACATTGACGTGCAGCTCGCAGGTATCTCCGCAAAACAGGCCGCACAAAACTATAGAAGCAGCATGGCGGCTACCACACCGGATGCGAATGTAAATGCAGGGCAGTTTTTTCAGTCAGGCAGAAGCATTGACCGCTTTACCAACCAGTTTGTTCAATCCACCGTCAGCAGTAACAATTTTCAGTTGCAAAGCAGTGTATTGCTGTATGCAGGCGGTCAAATACGGAATGGTATTCAGCAAAGCAAGTACCTTTGGCTTGCCGGTGAGAGCGATTTCAAAAACATGGAGCAAAATACGGCGCTCAATGTAGCCAACCTGTTTCTGCAAATCATTCAGGCAAAAGAACTTAAGTCAAGTGCGGAAGAAACTTTAAAAAATACGGAATCACAATTGCAAAGAACCCGCAAGCTGTTTGACGCAGGGGTGGTTAATGAAGGACAGGTTCTCAATTTGGAAGCGCAGCGGGCAAACGACCAAACGGCACTGACCAATGCTTCCAATCAGGAGATTTTGGCACTCAGCAACCTAAAGATGACGTTGAGACTGCCTGCCGAAAATGCATTTGATATCATACGTCCGGAAATCAGTATGTACAAACCGGAATCATACAGTGCAAGCCAGCAGGAATTATTTGACAGTGCGGTAAAAAGAAGACCGGATGTGCAGGCTGCAGTTTTCAGGCACAAAGCGGCTATTTATGCCCGCAAATCTGCCAGAGGCGGCATGTTGCCCGTGCTATCGGTTGGGGGTAACCTCAGTACGGTGTATTCGAGCAATGCAAAATCCATTTCGGCCATGACCATTTCCGGTTTTGAACCCATTGGCCGTGTGCAGGGCACCAACGATATTGTGGAGGCTCCAAATATCCAGTACACCCTGCAAACCATAGATTTCAACAAACAGATTAAAGACAATTTTGGACAGTCGCTGGGTTTCAATCTTTCTGTTCCGGTTTATGGAAAACTCCAGGCCCGCAATACTGCTCAGCGTGCATCGCTCGACGAGACAAGAGCCAGACTCAATGCAGAAAGATCTGTTCAAAACCTTTACAGCGAAGTGGTTTCATCCTACAACAACTTTACCTCGTCCATGGAACGCTATCAGGCTGCCATCAGGGCCATGGATGCACAAAAAAGAAACATGGAATTTGTAAGGAAGCGCTTTGATGCAGGTCAGGCCAATGTATTTGAGCTTCAGCTGGCACAAACCAACGAAACAACCGCAAGAAACAACCTTACCTCGGTTAGGTATGAATATATGTTCAGAAAAATGGTGCTGGATTTTTACCTGGGCAAACCTTTAACACTGTAAAATGAAAAAGAAAAAAATCGTTTGGATTTCCATCGGATCCGTTGTGCTGTTGCTGCTACTGATAGCCATCTTTAGGGGTGGCAGGTCTGAAATACGTGTAAGCACAGACAAGGCCATAACCAGAACCATCACTGAAATTGTGAGTGTGAGTGGAAAGATACAGCCTGAAAGCGAAGTAAAAATCAGTGCGGATGTGAGCGGAGAAATCATTGAAATGGCGGTAATGGAAGGCGACAGCGTAAGACAAGGTCAATTGTTGCTGCGCATCAATCCGGAATTGTATGAAACCACCATCAGTCAGCTGAGTGCCAACCTGGACAATGCCCGCGCAGGTATGGCCGGTAGTGAAGCCCAGAAAGCCAGAGCCGCGGCATCTTTGATTCAGGCTGAAGCCAATTATAAACGGCAAAAACAGCTCCACGAGCAAAAAGTCATCAGCGAACAGGAATGGGATCAGGCACGCGTGCAGTATGAAGTTGCCAAAGCCGATGCCGTTTCTGCCGAAAAGAACGCCCTTGCTGCCAAATACACCACCGCCAGTGCCGCCGCCAGACTTGAAGAAGGCAGACGCAACCTGGGCAGAACTTCCATCTACGCCCCTGCAAGCGGTATTGTAACTCAAATGAACAGCGAAAAAGGCGAACGCGTGGTAGGAACCGCGCAGATGGCGGGCACCGAAATCATGCGCATCAGCAATTTGAATGTGATGGAAGTGGAAGTGAATGTGAATGAAAACGACATTGTGCGCATTAAAAACGGCGACAGTGCCGACATCAAGGTGGATGCTTATCCGGACAGGGTTTTCAAGGGTATTGTTACCCAGATTGCAAACAGTGCAAAATTCAACAGCACGCAGCTACTAACCGACCAGGTAACCAATTTTGTGGTAAAAGTGCGCATCCTTCCCGAGAGCTACGCCGACCTTGGCATGGGCAGAAATCAGCCTTTCAGGCCTGGAATGACAGCGACAGTAGACATCAAGACCGTTTCAAAAAACAACGCCCTGTGTGTGCCCATTTCAGCTGTAACTACCCGCAATCCTGCCAAAAAATCAGATATGGGATCCAAAAACGGAAAGACACAGACCGAGGAACCCAAAAAAGAAGAAAAGGGCATGTGGGTATTGCTGTTTAACAATGGCGTTTTGAAATCGGTGAAGGTAAAAACCGGTTTGCAGGATTTAGACTACTTTGAAATCACAGAAGGATTAAAACCCGGTGATGAGGTGGTTTCAGCACCCGGAATCGCCATTGCCAAAACACTTTACGACGGCGACAAGGTGGTAAAAACCGACAAAGACAAGGTTTACGAAAAGAAGTAACCTACCGCTTTACGATTCGCAGTACGCGCTCGTCAGAGCTGGTTTGAACCCGCAACAGGTAAACACCGGTTTTAAGCCCGAAAGGCATTGATAATGCTATATTACCCGAGCGGGGAATATAGAAATTCCACTGAAACAAAAGGCGGCCTTCTGGCGAAAATAAATCGCAGGCTGTTATTGAGGTGACGGCAGATATATTCAGGTTTAGGATTTCATCCACAGGAACAGGATAGGCCGCAACCTGAAATAATGCTATTTTTTCGTTTTGGTTTTGAGGGCAAAGCACACAGTTTTTTCTAACAGTAACTGCAGCGTCTTTGACGGCCAAAGAGTCAAAAGTTTGTCCTGCCCGGCAATCCTTCAGCAATTGAAAACGAAGCCAGGGAACAAGTAACCGGAAAAGTGACTGATGCTGAACCGCTCTGGAAATGGTGGGTTTGGGATTGCAGGTGGCTTCACCAAAATTGCACAGAAAATTATCTTCTGCCATCTGACAATGACTACCTCCTGTGATGCTGACATAAGCCTTGCAGGAGCTCTTCAGCGAATCATACATGGGAACCTGATGGGCAGATGGCGGCGTCACACAATCATTACCGCCCGCCATTACCAACGATGGAATTTTCAGTGTCGATGCCGCTTTGATTGCCGAAGGGTTGGTCTCCGCGGCTGCCAATGTGGCAATGTGCTTGATCTTGGTAGAAACCGAGGTAGCGATGAAAGCCGCTCCCCCGCCCATGCTGTGCCCCATTACACAATTCATGGTATCTACTTTGTTGTAGAAAAGCGAAGAACTGTTTTTACCCTGCAAATCCATTGCAGTCAGCACAAAAGCCAGGTCTTTACCAAACTCCGAATGAGAGGGTGATGTAGTGCCTTCTGTCTTTGGAAATGCAATGATAAAACCCTCGGGGACCAGGGCATTCCATACGTTTTTATATGCGTCCCAGGTCATGACAAAACCATGCCCGAAAGCAATTACAGGAAATTTTCGGTTTCCGCTAACGGGAACATTATCACCCGCAGACGCTGCCGGGTAGTAAACTTCCACAGGAATACTGCGGTTGCTTCGCGACGCGTCAGCAAGGGTAAGGGTTGTGTGTCCCACGGCGTATGGCTGCGCTTTCAGCTGAACAGCTGCTGTAATCAGCATCAACGCGATAAATTTCAATGTGTTACTCATATCGAATTTCAATGTTACGATAACACCGATTGAATACCAAAACTTCTTTGCATTATTTGCGCTCCGCCACAAGCATCTGGGTTCTTTGTTCGTGGTTGGTTATAGCATGGTGAACAACCCGAAAATAGCGCGACAAATAGCCCTCAAATTCTTCAAACGTCCACTCCCGGTAATGCGCTTCATTGTTCGGCGGACCAAACTTCCAGGGCGAAGTATCCAGGTTTCTGTCGGGAGTGCTGAATACAAAATACTTTGCTTCCCTGTGTTCCAGCAAATCTGCAACAAATGCGTCCGGATTGTGCACATGCTCAATCACATCCGCACAGATAATGAGTTGTGCAGGAAATTTTTTCCATGCCGGATCTGAAAACGCGAACCAGGTTTCGTTGGGAAATTGTTGTTTGAGCCAGTCTGTATTGAGTTATGCACCGGCCTTGGGTACATTCTGAAAATTTGCCAGCAGTTTGAATGCCGAACCACAGCCGACATCCAGAACACCGTTCAGTTCTTTTTCATCGTAAAAGCTGCGTGCAAAGGCATACACTTCTTTCTGGTATTCATCAGCGTTGCCTTCATCGCTAAACAGCAAGACGGTTTTTCGGTACAGATACCCCCTGCGAATTCCGTACAGAGGCGCCGAAATCGTGGATAGCAGTACTTTCAGCCGGTAGAAGATTTTACGAAAAAACAGCATGGCAGATGACAACGCTCAAAACTACTTACAAAGCCATAACTTTTTACTTCTTTTTTGCTATATTTAATGACTTTTTATTGTTAATTTTTTTATCATATGTTTTTGC
>CAYSIK010000037.1:11586-15504 GCA_964431045.1 uncultured Flavobacteriaceae bacterium | reverse complement strand
TACGGACAAAACCGTCACAACCACGATGAAATGCTGGCGCTGCTTCAGGGCATGATGGAAAAACTCAAAACCAATCCCGGCGGCACATACAGCAAGGTTTGGATTCAGGCGGTGGAGGGGGTTCTGGATGCGTATCTGGGAAAAATTCCCGAAAAGTTTAACTACCGTGGGAAGGAATACACACCCAAATCTTTCGCCGAGTCGCTGGGGCTGAACATGGACGACTATGCAGCGCTGACAAGTTTTACACACCATCCCTACAACAGGCCTTTCACGATTGAGGTTCCGGATAACTGGAGCATGCAGCAGGCCTACAATCTTTCGCTGGATGAACTTACCGAAACAACAGTTAATGCCCTGAAAAACGGATACAGCGTGGCCTGGGCGGCGGATGTTAGTGAAAAAGGATTTTCTTTTCGCGACGGATTGGGAATTGTTCCCGTAAATGACACACTCGTAAAGAAAAAAGGCGATGATTCCCGGTTCTTTAATGATGCCGGGGCTATGCGAAGCGGTTCCGCGTTTGACCAGCCCTACCCGGAAAAACAGATTACCGCAGCCATGAGGCAGGATGAATTTGACAGACAATTAACCACCGATGACCACGGCATGCATATCACCGGAATGCTAACCGACCAAAACGGCACCCGATATTTTAAGGTTAAAAACAGCTGGGGAACCGGAAATCATTGTGGCGGTTATTTGTATGTGAGTGAGTCTTATTTCCGGTTGAAAACCATATCTATCATGCTTCACCGACAAGGCATTGACAAAAAAACAAGAGAGCGTCTGGAAATGGATTAAAAAACGGTTTTCGGATTTTTGTATTTTCAGAACAATACAAAGGATTAAAACGGCGTTATGGTATTATGAATACGCATCGTTTAATCCCCGGAATCATAGGCATAATTTTGCTGGTTACAGTCTTTAGCGCCTGCGGAACCAGCCGAAATAAATGCAACACAAAGAACAAAATCCGCACGGAAATGGGCTGGATGTAAGCACAGCAACTTATTTTTGCCGGCATGCCCCTTAAAGTGATGTTTGTTTGCCTGGGCAATATTTGCCGGTCGCCACTGGCAAGAGCCCTATTCGAAAAACACGTAAACAATAGCGGCCTTCAGGATTTATTCCAAATAGACAGCGCGGGCACCAGCGGAAACCATGTTGGAGAAAATGCGGACAGCCGCACTTTGGAAAACGCACGCAAAAACGGGCTTTCATTTTTGCACAGCGCCAAAAAATTCAGGATTGAACACCTGGAAACCTTTGACCTGATTGTGGTAATGGACCGAAGTAATGAGCGCAATGTAAAATCCCTGAGCCAGGATACCCAACATCACGAAAAAGTACATCTGATGCGCAAGTGGGATGCTGATGCCCCGGAGGAAGATGTGCCGGACCCCTGGTTTTTCAGATTTTGAACCGAAGTACAGCGGCGCTTTTACAGGATTTAACGACCGGTTGAGGACTTTTTGGACCCGGTTTGCTGTAAGCTATTGGAACCAGACTTCGCGATAAACATAAAAATCAGGCTGAGTGCCATAAAACCGAGCAACTCCCATGAAATTTCTTTTTTGTTGGTAAAAACATGACCTGCTGAAAGCAGAATCACACCTGTTATATTCATAATATACATGGTTCCCGGGTTGAAAAGGAAGGGGCTTTTGCCAAGATAAACCAGTCGAAAAGTATTCAGCATATTGAACAATCCGCTCAATACCATCAGAATACCGATATAAGACCAGATTCCCCTGTCAAGCAGCGAAATGCCGCCAAGAAGCAATAAAAACCATCCCAGGTTCAGGGCATACTTTTGTAGCCAGCTTGCGTTCACAGTGCAAAAATAGGCAATATTTTACGGAACAATGTGCAGGTTTGTAAGTGATAGCCAAAGGTGAGTATCTTTGCGGCACTTTATACTTATGATAATCGGAGTACCCAAAGAAATTAAAAACAATGAGAACCGGGTGGCTTTAACACCTGCAGGCGCAAGCGAACTTGTTAAAAACGGTCACACTGTTTATGTGCAGGCAAGTGCAGGCAATGGCAGTGGTTTTGAGGATTCAGAATACACGGAAGCCGGCGCAAAACTGTTGCCCACCATCGAAGAAGTATACGGCATTGCCGAGATGATTATCAAGGTAAAAGAGCCCATTGAAAGCGAATATAACCTGATCAGACCCAACCAGCTGCTCTTTACCTATTTTCACTTTGCCAGTTATGAGCCCCTCACCCATGCCATGATAAAGAGTAACGCCGTTTGTCTGGCCTACGAAACCGTAGAAAAAGCCGACCGAAGCCTTCCCTTGCTGATTCCCATGAGCGAAGTTGCCGGACGCATGAGCGTGCAGGAAGGTGCCAAATACCTCGAAAAACCCATGGGTGGCAGGGGTGTATTGCTGGGAGGTGTTCCGGGTGTAAAACCCGCTGAAGTAGTGGTATTGGGCGGTGGAATCGTAGGAACACAAGCTGCCAAAATGGCTGCAGGACTGGGCGCTCACGTAACCATCATGGATATTAGCCTGCCCCGCCTGCGTCAGCTCGACGATATTATGCCGGCCAATGTTGATACCCAATATAGCAGCAGCTACAACATCCGTCAGGCGGTAAAAACCGCTGATTTGGTTATCGGCGGCGTTTTGATTCCCGGTGCCAAAGCGCCCAAACTTATCACCCGCGACATGCTTTCTACCATGCGCAAAGGTGCCGTGATTGTGGATGTTGCCATCGACCAGGGAGGTTGCTTCGAGACCAGCAAACCTACAACGCACGCTGAACCTGTTTATGTAGTGGATAATGTACTTCACTACTGCGTGGCAAATATGCCCGGTGCGGTTCCCTACACCAGCACACTCGCCTTAACCAATGCTACCCTTCCCTATGCCATCCAACTGGCCAATCAGGGCTGGAAGGCCGCCTGCAGCAAGAGCCAGGAGCTTTGCCTGGGCCTGAACGTGGTAAACGGCAAGGTTGTTTACAAAGGTGTAGCCGAAGCGTTTAACCTGGAGTATACGCCGGTTGAAACAGTGTTGAATTAAAAGTCTAATTCTTTTAAATAAAAAGTGGCGGCTGTGAAGGTCGCCATTTTTTTTATTCCTATGGAGATGATACTGCCTAATTTTGCAATCCAATGACGGCCCTCCCAAACTACCGCATTTACGGCGATTCCGGTCCTGCAGTATATATACTGCACGGCATTTTTGGCATGCTTGACAATTGGCATTATGCAGCCGGAATTCTGAGCAAAACCTGCAGGGTTGTAACATTTGATGCACGCAATCACGGGCGCAGTTTTCATGATGATGATGCCTCATTCGAGGCTATGGGTGAAGATTTACGGCATCTCATAAGCCACCTGGGAGACGAAAAAGCATTCATAGTGGGACACAGTATGGGAGGAAAAACCTCCATGCTATTTGCGGAACGTTATCCGGAAATGGTTCAGGGTCTCGTTGTGGTAGATATTGCACCGAAAGCCTATCCTGCGGCTCATGGCGATTATTTTAAAGCATTCCGCGAAATCGATTTCAGTGCGGTTCAAAGCCGAAAGGAAGCGGAAACACTTTTTGAGCCTTACGCGCCGGATGCATCCGTAAGGCAGTTTTTACTAAAAAACCTGGAGCCCACAACCGGTGGTGGCTATCAGCTGAAAATCAATATTGACGCGCTGGAAAAACATTATCCGGACATTATCGGAGAACTCCACCTTTCCCGGGGATTCGCAGGCCCTACCCTGTTTATACGCGGCGAAAAAAGCGGTTATATCAAAGATTCAGACATGAACCATATTCTGAATTTCTTTCCCAATGCCTCGCTGAAAACAATACCCGCCGCGGGGCACTGGGTGCATGCCGACAATCCTACAGCATTCATATCCACAATTTCTGAGTTTATTGTTGCACACACGCAGGCATA
>CAYSIK010000037.1:6041-11576 GCA_964431045.1 uncultured Flavobacteriaceae bacterium | reverse complement strand
CGCAATTCATATGCGGAGCCTATTATTCGTTGGTTTGCTTCTTGTTTCTGCCGCATTGCGCGCACAACCCGTGCAAGGTCCTTCACCGGCGCCGGGCGGAGGTTCCTTTCTGCTGCTGCGCGTTGGGGGCGGTTTTTACCTGACCGGTGCAGATCTCGCCAAAGGATTTCCGCAATTTGCAAGCCTTCCTACAGGGCTTTATTTCAAATCAGCCCGAAACCTCACACTGGGTATCAACCATACACCGTTTTGGGGTAACAAAGTAAGCTATAACAACCTCTTTGGCGATATGCTGGGACCCAGTGGCGAAATCCTGGACCAGAACGGCTTTCCCACCATCATTCGCTACTATATGCGTGGCAATTCCACCACATTTACCGCGGGAAAGCTATTGGGCGGGAAGCCCGGAAAACCAGGACAATTCGAAATTGCACTGGGCGCAGGATTTATGCAGCATTTCGTAAAAATGCAGTTCGATGCAGGCAGAACACCACAGCTGGAAGGCGAATACGCGAAAGGCTACGACAGGCTCACCAACGGATTGCAACTGGTTCAGCATTTTCGCTGGCACTACCTGAATCCGGAAACCATCAGTTTGTTTGCCGGACTGGATATTTCGCAGGGTTTTACCAAAAATCGGCGCAGCTGGAATTACGGCAATTTGGGCCCTGACAAGGATTTGCATTTTGATTTTTATACCGGAATCTCGGCAGGAATCATCATTCCGTTGAGTTTGAAATCGCAGGCTCAGGACAACCCAAAGTATTTTGACTGATGTTTTATCCGCTGTTAATTTCGCTGTACTTACTGGGATTAATTCTTGCCTCTCCTTTCCATCCCAAAGCACGAAAAATGCTGAAAGGACGCTGGCAGTGGAGAAAAAGAATGCGGAGGGCGCTACCTAAAAAAACAGGCAAACGCATCTGGTTTCACTGTGCATCGCTGGGTGAATTTGAAATGATACGGCCTTTACTGGATGCACTCAAAAAAGAGCAGCCTGAAACAGGTATCGTTATTTCCTTTTTTTCGCCCTCGGGATATGAACAGCGCAAAGATTACCCCTGCGACGGGGTCTTTTACCTGCCCCTGGATTTTGAACGCAATGCAAAATTGTGGTACCGCTATGTGCAGCCTGATATAACCGTCTTTGTAAAATATGAATTCTGGCTCCGCTATATGCAGCAGGGACTTAAATACGGCTGCAAAATGGTAGCGGCAGGTTGTTTATTCCGCGAAGAACAATTCGTGTTTGAGCCTTGGGCAAAGCCCTGGAAACGCTGTTTGCAGGATTTTGACCGTGTATTTGTGCAAAATGAACAAAGCGCTGAAAAAGCACGCAAAGAAGGACTTCGCAACATTAGCATCAGTGGAGATACCAGATTTGACAGGGTGTTGGATGTAATCCGTGAAACTTCACCCATGCCGGAAATCGCATTGTTTAAAGGCGACAATTTTCTGTGTGTGGCAGGCAGCTGCTGGCCCCCGGAAGAAAAATTGCTACAGGAATTTTTCTCAACCAACGGCATGCCGGTTAACAGAAAATTTGTTCTGGTGCCGCATGATATCGGAAAAAAACATATACAGGAGATTCAAAAACGTTTTTCAGAATATCCCTGCGTTACCTACAGCGATTGGCAAAACGGCGCCGATTTATCCAAAGCTAAAATTCTGATTGTGGACTGCATCGGCAAACTAAACGGCATTTATGCCTATGCGGATGTTGCTATCATTGGCGGAGCTTTTGGCAAGGGCCTGCACAATATGCTGGAAGCCGCTTCCAGAGGCATTCCGGTTCTGTTTGGCCCAAAACACCAGAAATTTCCTGAGGCACAGGAGAGCATAGAAGCCGGATTTGGCTATGAATGCCCGGATTATAACACCTTTGAAAAACACCTTAAAAGCGGTTTGGGAAACCCGGAATTTAGGGAATATGCGGGCAACAAAGCGAAACAGTACATTGCTTCAAAAGCAGGTGCAACCGGTCATGTAATGGAGTACCTGAATTATATTATTCAGAAACCGTAGTTACATTATTTTTCTTTTTCTAAACCAGATAAATATGGCAATACACACCACTGCCATGAATGCCAGCGCATAGTAATATCCGTTTTTCCAAAGCAATTCAGGCATATATTTAAAGTTCATTCCATATACACCTACAATAAAAGTTAATGGCAGAAAAAAAGCTGAAAAAATCGTCAGCAACTTCATCACGTCATTGGTTTTTCGGGAATTAATTGATAAATATGTATTCAATAAATTCACCGAATTTTCCATGGTTTCCTCGTAACCTAAAATCAAACCAAACAACTGGTCTTTTACATCCTGAAAAGCCGTCTGGTGTTCATCTTTAAACTTCACCTGGTTTAATACACCCTGTGATATTTGAAGCAATTTTTTAATAACGCGGGTTTTACTTTTATGAAAATATAAATCTTCTAATGAAATACGTGAAAAATTGCGCAAAAAAATGATCTTTTCGATGTTGTCTACCTTATCAGATAAATGCTTCAGGGGTGCATCGTAGGTTTGTAAAATACGGCTCATTGCCTCAATCACAAATTCCTCCGGACTGCGCAAATCCTCGGAAAAAGGTTTTTCCATAAAGGCAAAGTGGTGCCTGCAAATGGTAATCACTTTCTCGCCATTGTAGAAAAAAGAAACCTTGCCGGAAACCTGACCCACTGTATTGTTGCGCTCCGGCACCTTAGGTAACAATGAGCGCAATATTAAAAACTGATATTTTTCCTGATGCTCAAATTTGGGCAGGTGTCCGGGCTGTAAACTATCGGTTAGCTGATAATCATTGAGGCTGTACTTTTCGGCAAAACGCTCCATGTTTTGCAAATCCGGATTGATGATGTGAATCCAGGTAAAACCGGAAAACATTTTCTCTGTAATCTGCTCGGGATGTTGCATTACACATGCAATTAACACAAAAAAAGTATAGTAAGGGTAGTGCTGTGTATTAAATTTGCAGCCATGTCAGCAGCCATAGAAACGGATATCATCATTATCGGTGCAGGACCGGTGGGTTTGTTTACCGTTTTTGAGGCGGGACTGCTAAAATTGCGTTGCCATTTGATTGACGCTTTGCCGCAGCCCGGCGGGCAGCTGACCGAGATTTATCCCAAAAAACCCATTTATGATATTCCCGGCTTTCCATCGGTGCTGGCGGGAGATCTGATTGACAACCTGATGGAGCAGATTGCGCCATTCAAACCCGGATTTACGCTGGGCGAAAGGGCTGAAAAAATACGACAACTGGAGAACGGGCATTTTGAAGTCGTTACCCATAAAGGCACGGTGCATAGGGCTCCCAACATTGCCATAGCCGGCGGCTTGGGCTGCTTTGAACCCCGTAAACCTCCCATTCCCGAACTGGAAAAATATGAAGAGCACGGGGTTGACTACATCGTGAAGGATCCCGAGAAATACCGTGGGAAGAGGCTGGTGATTGCGGGCGGTGGCGACAGCGCCCTGGACTGGAGCATTTTCTTGGCAGATGTGGCTTCGCATGTTACGCTCATACACCGCAGAACGGAGTTCAGAGGCCATCCTGACAGCGTGCAGAAAGTGCTGGATATGGCTGCGAGCGGAAAAATAAGCCTGATCACCAATGCCGAGGTAACGGAACTGAACGGTGTTCAAGGGCTTGAATCCGTTTTGGTTGACAAAGACAATGCAGAATCGGTTGTAATGCAGGCAGATTACTTTTTACCATTGTTCGGTCTATCGCCCAAACTGGGACCTATTGCCGACTGGGGGCTGCAGATCAATAAAAACGCTATTGAAGTAAACACGGAAGACTATAGCACGCAAATACCGGGTATTTATGCAGTGGGAGATATTAATACATACACAGGTAAATTGAAATTGATTCTGTGCGGTTTTCACGAAGCTACGCTGATGGTACAGAGCGCGTTTAAACGCATTTATCCGAATAAGAATGTGGTGCTGAAGTACACCACGGTAAGCGGCATACAAGGGTTTTCGTAGGTGCGACCCCGCCGGGGTCGGGGGTTTGTGGGCTTTGCCCACCCGACGCTATCGCATCGGGTTAATGGCATGTGACCCCTCCGGGGTCATAAACCGCCTAGTATTTGTTTAAAATACGCTACTCTTTTCCGTGATTTTTTATGAGATGGGATTCATCTTCCAGCAGCCCCATTTTGTATTGAAACATTACACCCAGTTCATTACTTTTATTTATCCATTTTTTGGCTAGCGGGCCTTCATATTTTTCTTTAATAGCGTAGTGCAGATAATGCAACCATTTTTCAAAATGCTTAGCCGTTAAACCCAGTTTGGTATGAGGCTCAAAAGCACTTCCACGGTAGGGATTATTGGCAGCATCAATATCCAGCACAAAGCACCAAAACATAAAAATGCGGGGTAAATGTTCTTCTAAATTTAAATGCGAAAATACCGGAGCCGTAAATTCATCCTCCAGCAATTTTACATACTGCTCGCGCACCACCCATTCTACATCTGATTTATTGGTTATTTCGGGCATGTTGGTTTATTTTTTTATTAGAAATGCGTAATATTAATTAATAAATGAAAAAATGAAGGAATTTAAAATTAATTACCTTGTTGTTGTATCAATGGGTTTATCAAATAAAGATGGGAACGAAGACAGTAATACTTTATACCTTTATTTCTCTATGATTGTTTCCAATAAATCGCTCTCAAAAACAGCCTTAGGTGACACTACGGTTTCATGAAGTGGAATGTTATTTCCATAGCGCTGTTTCATGGTGTTTTTTACAACATCGCTGGAGAGATCAAAATCCTTCAGCTTTTCCAGTTTACCCACTTCAATCCCCGCCCCTCTTTTATATATCTTCCATACAAGTTCAGAGCAATAAATCTTTTCGTCACTCCATCCAAAAAGTCCATCATAACCCCTTCCTTTAAATTTCTCTCCTTCCTGCTTCATTTTTATGAGAACAGCCGGAGTTAAAACACCATCGGCATTTTTAAGACGCTTAATTACAAAACTTCCATTAATACCACCCGATGTCCATGTATCAAACGGAGTAACAGTAACAACTTTCGATGCCTCATACACCATTCTTCTCCCATTTTCTATGTAAATAATGCCGCAATGCGAATATTTTGATTGTGTAGCAAGTTGTATAGCCTTGCTTTGGCCCGAATTCGATGTATGGAAAATGATATCTCCGTCCTTTATCTGCGATTCATTCTCGCCTGTAAGGCTTGAGGGCTCAGGACAGCTGGTGGAGTAACAAAAGAAACCTGCAGCTAAAATTCCTAAACCTAAAACGACAATAAGAATCCAAATTATTTTTTTCATAGCTGAATAATTAAGTAACTCAAAAATAACACTTTTTATTTGATGAAGAACTATTTTGAATTAATGAAATAATTTCAAAATGAAGAAATGAAGGTATGAAAAAAATGAATTAATTAAAAAATTAAGAGGATGTTTATTAGTTGTAAATTTTGGTATTTCAACTATACACTGTCAACCATACACTGTTTACTAAAGTTAATGTGTTCTCGTCATTT
>CAYSIK010000037.1:0-6031 GCA_964431045.1 uncultured Flavobacteriaceae bacterium | reverse complement strand
CGTAATATTAATTAATAATTAATAAATGAAAGAATGAAGGAATTTAAGAATTAATCAATTATTTAAAAAGTAAAATGGATGGTTATTTAGTAGTAAAATTTGGTATTACTGCCTTTAAACTATACACTGTCAACTATACACTGTTAACTAAAGTTTTAATGTGTTCTCGTCATTTCTTCAGGCGTAACAATGATAAAATCTGCCAGGCCTTTGTTTTCGGCATCCAGGGCTTTTAATTGCGTTTGCATAGCCGTGCTGATGGTGACGATTTTAAACGCGGGATTCAGTTTTTTCAGATACCAGTAAATGCTCTGGTAATTATTGCTGTGGTAGGCACCGTTATAGTGAATAAATATTTGTCCGGGCTTATAATTCTTTACAATAAAATGAGCCATGGTGGCATCTTTTATGGCCTGGGCCTTGGGCAGGTTGGGACCACCGTGCATGCCCACCGCTTTTCCGATATCGGCGTAGCAAGGCAAAGTACTATCATACATAGGTGGCAGCGGAGCTATCCAGCTTTTTTGCAGGGATGAAAGGGTATCCAAGGCCTCAAAACCACCGCGGAACACCGCACTGGCAAATTTTCGGGGAATGTTGGTTGCTACAAATGAAATACGCTTCTCCCGGGCAAAATCCAGCAGGGGTTTGTAATCGGTTTTGTGGTTGGGCCAGGGCCTGGCGGTTTTTTGAAACTCTTTTTCAGGCAAGCTGTCGAACACGTAGCGATCCACCACCGTTTGAACATCGGCTTCAAACATTTCGGCACCCAGCACCATGTTGGGGCGCTGTGCATATACATCGCGGGTGCTCTCAAACTGCAACCAGTGCACAATGGGATTGTCGTGGTATTCGCCAAAAAGCACAATATCCGCACCCTGCATGGCTTTCAGCATTTGGCCGTAGTTTGCCTTTTTGCCCTTGCCGTTGAACATGGCATAGGCGGGTTTGTCCTGGGCCTTTGCAGCAAAGGCACTAAACAATAACGCGGTTAAAAGGAGGATATTTTTCATGTTACCAACCCAATACCCAGGCAAAAATCAGCGGTGCCACAATGGTAGCATCGCTTTCCACAATAAACTTTGGGGTGTTTACATCCAGTTTGCCCCAGGTAATCTTCTCGTTGGGCACTGCACCGCTGTAGCTGCCGTAACTGGTGGTACTGTCACTGATCTGGCAGAAATAGCTCCAGAAGGGAACATCATGCCATTCCAAATCCTGGTACATCATGGGCACTACACAAATAGGGAAATCGCCGGCAATACCGCCGCCAATCTGGAAAAAGCCTACGCCCTTGCCGCTGCTGTTCTGGCGGTACCAGTCGGCCAGCCAAACCATATATTCAATGCCGCTTTTCATGGTGCTTGCCTTCATTTCGTTTTTAATGATATAGCTGGCAAAAATGTTACCCATGGTACTGTCTTCCCATCCGGGCACGACAATTGGCAAATTCTTTTCGGCAGCGGCCAGCATCCAGCTGTTTTTGGGATCTATCTCGTAGTACTGCTCCAGTTCGCCTGAAAGCAGCATTTTGTACATAAACTCATGCGGAAAATAGCGCTCACCCTTGTCATCCGCATCTTTCCACACGCGGTGAATGTGCTTTTGCAGTCGACGGAAAGCCTCCTCCTCAGGAATGCAGGTATCGGTTACACGGTTGTAGTGGTTTTCGAGCAAATCCCATTCGTCCTGTGGGCTAAGGTCACGGTAATGCGGTACACGCTTGTAATGGCTGTGTGCTACTAAGTTCATGATATCCTCCTCGAGGTTCGCACCGGTGCAGCTAATGATATCAATCTTATCCTGACGGATCATTTCCGCAAGGCTTTTACCCAGCTCGGCCGTGCTCATGGCGCCGGCCAGGGTAACCATCATTTTACCGCCTTCGGTGAGGTGGGTTTCATATCCTTTGGCGGCATCTACCAAAGCGGCCGCATTGAAGTGCAAATAGTGTTTTTCTACAAACTGAGAAATCGGACCTTTTTGTGTCATGACCGCAAAATTACGATTTATTGAACTGCAAATTGGGGGTAAAGTTGTTACTTTGTAGTATTGTTTTCTATGCGGTTATCCAAAATAGTTTTGGCATTGGCACTCATACTGTCGCTTATGCAAACCCAAGGCTGTAAACACGAGCCTGTAATTGTGCTTTCAGCAGCCGATTCTGCCATTTGTTTTGAGCGGGATATTCTCCCCATTTTTGTGACAAACTGTGCAAAAAGCGGCTGCCATGATGCCATCACAGCAGAAGAAGAATTGATTTTAAATTCATGGCAAGGTATAATGGCCGGAGGCATCAAGCCCGGAAATCCTTCAGATAGCAAAATATTTCAAGAAGTAAAAGGCCAAATGGGCGGGCCCAAATACGGCAACCTAAACCGTGATCAAAAAATTCTAATTCAAAAATGGATAATGCTGGGTGCAAAAAACACCACCAATTGCCCAACAGATTGCGATAGCTCTCAATTTAAATTTTCTGCGAACATTAAGCCCATAATCGACAAATATTGCATCGGCTGCCATTCCTATCCCAATGCTTCGGCATCTGTGGAACTTTCATCTCATTTAGGGGTTGCATTCGTAGCTAAAAACGGCACTTTGCTTAGCTGCCTCACACGGCCCACCAATTGGATGCCCAAAGGAGGCAATAAACTCAGCGATTGCCAGATTAAGCAGTTTGAGAAATGGATCAATGCCGGCGCGCCCAATGACTAAGCTTCTTTATAGCCTTGTAATTATTGTTGCCATTGCCTCATCGTGTTATTACGATAACAAGGAAGAATTATATCCCGGACAGGCAACCTGCGACACGGTAAACGTAAGTTTTTCCAAAGACATCAAGCCGCTCATTGATGCACAATGTGTAGGTTGCCACAATACTCAATCACCCACGGCATCTGTGGCATTGTCTACCCATGCTGAAATTCAGGCCTATGCCAAAAGCGGTCAGCTGTATGGTGTTTTATCCTGGATGGCACCTTACACAGGCAGTAAACAAATGCCACCCAGTGGACCCAAATGGAGCAACTGTAATTTGTCTAAATTAAAATCCTGGATTGATAAAGGTGCACCGAATAATTAATTATATCATTTTATTACTTTGCTTTTCCGGCAATGCTTTTTCACAAACCGATAGTGCTGTAAAATCTGCGCCTACTGAAACACAGAATGATGAAATAATTAAACATGATATTTTAATTCTGCGCAGAACCATTCACAACAGTTTTCGCATTATCAACGGGCATGGAACCCCAACACTGAGTAAAAAAGAACTTGAATTTTGCATACAGCACCGCTTTGGACTACTAAGTTCGGGGTATGAAGGTGCTTGGGGTTTGGACCAAAGCAATATTCGTATTGGCCTTGATTACGGACTAAATCACAATATTACGATAGGCGCAGGCCGCAGCGGAATGGGCAAAACAAGTAACGGATATATAAAATGGGCAATTGTGAAACCAGATGGCACGAATCAATACCAAACAGCCGTAACCTGGCTCAGTGATATGGCGTATGTGTTTGAGAAAAACACCACAGGAATCAACCCATATTACTACACGCACAGGATTAATTATACCCATCAATTACTCATCAGCCGTAATTTTTATTTGGGAAGGCATATGTTCATGCTTCAGCTGGCTCCTACCCTGGTGCACCGCAATTTGGTCGAAACCGCTGCGGATGCCAACGATGTTCCTTTGCTGGTGGGCAATGTGCGATACCGCATCAACGACAGGGTTCATCTTACCGGCGAATTTGTGCAGGTATTTAACAACCGCGTGGCCCAAAGCAGCACACCCGCAGCCGGCGTGGGACTGGAGTTCTGGACAGCGGGACACGCTTTTCAGCTCACCTGCAGCAATGCGAATGCCCTGAATGAATTTCGCTATATGACCGGCGATAACGGCCGTTTTGGAAAAGGCGATATTCGCTTAGGATTCAATATTGTGAGGCGCTGGTAATAATATACCGCACCTACGATGCTTGGTTGCCCGCAATAATCAACAATCCCGGAGGGATTGTATATCATCACTTTTCGCCCAGCCACCACAGCGGCTTATACTTGCGACGACGGGTTGCAAAAGGCCTCACCTTTTCTTCAATGAATCGCGCTGCCTCCTCGGGATCGTCGGTGATGCAGAGCATATCATCGTCCTCAGGTGAAATGGTTTTCATCTTGTGCATCAGCGCAATCTGATCGAGGTTGTTTTGCCAGTATTCCTTGCCCATCAGCACCACGGGGAACCAAGGCATCTTTTTGGTTTGGATGAGCGTGAGTGCCTCATACATTTCATCAATGGTGCCAAAACCACCGGGCAAAATCACAAATCCATAAGAGTATTTAAACAGCATTACCTTGCGCACAAAGAAGTACCGTATTTCCACCCAGCGGTCCAGATAAGGGTTGGGCTTTTGCTCGAAAGGAAGTTTAATATTAACGCCGATACTATAGGCTCCGGACTCTTTGGCACCGCGGTTGGCAGCTTCCATAATACCGGGACCTCCGCCGGTCATAATGCCAAAACCCATCTGACCAATGCGCGCAGACGTTTTTTGGGCCAGCTTGTAATATTCATGGTCTTCACCAAAGCGGGCAGAGCCAAAAACGGTGATACAAGGACCAATAAAGTGCAGACGGCGGTAGGCTTTCAGGAATTCCACAAACACGCGGAACAGAAAACCCAGTTCGTAAAAGCGTCCGTGGGGACCTTCCAGGTAAGCCACGTCGAGGCCGCCATTGCGGGGGTTTTTAGAAGATGCGTTCATAAAAAAATGCCCACCAAAGTTAGCGGGCATTTTGAATGGTTGTTAGGGATTTTTTAAAATCGCTCAAACTGCGAGAAAAAGAAGTTTCCTTCAATTTCGGCATTTTCATTGCTGTCGCTGCCGTGAATGGCATTGGCATCAATGCTTTTGGCGTAGAGGTTACGAATGGTTCCGGCCTCAGCTTTCTGGGGATCGGTGGCTCCGATAAGCTTACGGAAATCCTCTACAGCATTGTCTTTTTCAAGAATTGCAGCGTAGATAGGACCGCTGGTCATAAAGCTTACAAGTTCACCAAAAAAGGGGCGCTCACGGTGAATACCGTAGAAATTGCCTGCCATTTCGGTGCTGAGGCGTGTGTACTTCAGGGCTACGATTTTGAATCCGGCCTGTGTGATGTGATCGATAATTTTACCCGCATGTCCGTTGGCAACGGCATCGGGCTTAATCATGGTAAATGTGCGGTTGGTTGCCATAGTTAGTCACGGCCTTATAAGCAAAAAGTGTGCCTAAGTGAAGCACTGCCAACAAACCCTTAACCGGCCGTTGCTCCCTGACTCTTACTTTTCCCGATAACAATCAAAACCAAAGCCACTAGAAACGCTACCAAAGCAAGGAGCCAAAAAAGAACCAGCAGTGCAATACCCGTAACATCGGATTCAGAGGAAAACAACAATAAGCTAACTAAGCCCAACAACAAAAGTATCAAGGCCGAATTTGCCAAAATACGGGCCCATTTTTTGGATGTATCGCCCTCCCCTTTAGATTGCTCCGATATCGATTTTTTAAGCTTTGAAATTTTTTTACCGGCACTGATTTTGCGAAATACTTGTAATGCTTCTTTGTCCCCGCCCATTAAACTCTTTTGTTGCAGATTATTTAAATTTATGCCTGCAAATTTTGAATCCGAAAACACTTCCGCCACCTCATGAGGTTCACCCTGTAGAATACGCTCGTTTTGCTTTTTATTTTCTTCGAAAATGGAGCTTTCTGCAACTTTGTCAACTTCACACCGAATCGGTTTACCTAAACTGACACCCCCACCAAAACGGTCATAAGGACAGGGCTTCTTGATAACGCAGGAAGTCAGTATAAAGGAAATAAAAGACAACAAGATAAATATCTTTCTTAATTTTATCATTTTAACATTTACAATAATACAGGTATTGGGAGAAAGTATCAAAACGGACTGAACATTCCACCACCACCGCTTTGAGATAAAAGAATTACCAATACCAGTAAAAATAATAAAAACAATCCCCCTAAC
>CAYSIK010000036.1:12147-15567 GCA_964431045.1 uncultured Flavobacteriaceae bacterium | reverse complement strand
TGATGGTCTGATTTTTTACAATCAATAAATCCTGATCGGCCGAATCTGTAGCGGCCTCCAATCGCCTGCCGGGTTCTACATCAATGACAATGGGACTGGAGGTTAGGTTTTTAACTTTCATTTCCACGCAATACTCCTGATGTCCGCCCGTGGCTCTTAACAGGGCTTTTACTTTACCGGTTTCAATCAGTTTTTTAATCGATTCGGCCTCAGATGGATTTGCGGCGCTCAATAATAACAGTGTTGCAAAAAGGATTCTCATAATATATTTTTTAATGAAACGCCCGTAAACACGTAAATATTGTGCGGTGTATTTGGCTTCTCGATGCAGGAACCCGTAAATTTGCATTGCTGTATAATCTTCCCCATCCATGTTATTGCACAACAGAGTGAACAGGGAGGAGCTGAAGGCACGTATGCTGGCTGATAAAAGGCCCTACACCACCATCTCCTTCTACCGTTATCATCCCATTCAAAGTCCAGCATCTTTCAGAGATTCACTGTACTTATCGTTGAAAGAAGTTGAGGTAGTGGGTCGAATCTATGTTGCAGCCGAAGGAATCAATGCCCAGATAGCGCTCCCTTCTGTTCACATGCAGGCTTTCCGAGATTTACTCAATCAGATAGATTTTTTAAAAGACGTCAGGCTGAATACCGCAATCGAGGAGTCTCAACTGGGTTTTTATAAACTGGATATTAAGGTAAGGGCCAAGATAGTAGCTGATGGTATTGATGATCCGGGTTTTAATCCTGCGGCAACGGGAAATTATCTGGAGGCCGAGCAGTGGAACCAAATGCTGTCTGATCCTAAAACAGTAGTGATTGACATGCGCAATCACTATGAAAGCGAAGTGGGCAGGTTCGAAAACGCCCGGTGTCCGCAATCAGATACCTTCAGGGATGAATTACAGGGGGTAATTGATGAGTTTGAACAGGAAAAAGACAAGCGGATTCTAATGTATTGTACGGGTGGGATACGCTGTGAAAAGGCCAGTGCGTGGATGAAACATAATGGATTCAATGAAGTATACCATTTAAAGGGAGGGATAATTCATTACGTGAATCAGGTTAAGGAAAAAGGGCTCGACAATAAGTTTCATGGGGTTAATTTTGTTTTTGACCAGCGCCTTCACGAGCGGGTAAGCGATGAAGTTATTGCCAGTTGTCACCAGTGCGGAAATCCTGCAGATACCCATACAAACTGTGCAAATACGGGCTGCCATATTTTATTTATTCAATGCAGCAATTGTGCTGAAAAGTGGGAAGGGTGCTGCAGTGATGTATGCCGTGATGTTATCAAAATGCCTTTGCCTGAGCAAATTGCCTGGCGAAAAAACAGGCCAAAACCGGCCATTTTTTCAAAGGGAAGATTTCATACACCACAATAAAAATACCATTTGAACGTTTATTTTATTGCACAATATTTACAATGTGGACAAAGATAGCTTACCTCTTTACCGGCTTATCACATTCAATGAATTTATATTCGCAGCCAAAATTTCGGCACATCTTTTGAATTTGAGATAGAGACACATGACAGAAATGAGTACTTTTAAGAAGGCATTGGTTCCTTTTGCCTTTATCATGGCCGGTTGCTTTCAGACGTTGTCGGCACAAGAGTGGGGAACAGATTGGCGCAGTCCGGGGACAACCGACAGCACTGCCAGGGATACAGCTGCTTCAGCAGGCGGCGGATGGGGTGAGGAGCCGGGTGCCCAGGAGGTTAGTGTAAAGCCCCGTGTGCCTTACAAGCGTTTTGTGCCGCCTTACGATTCGCTCAGAGAGATTATTTACTATTCCGGAGTGATTGACGATGAAAATTGCGAAACTTGCGGTGCTGACAGTCTTTACTGGAGAGCCATGCAATATCTGACCCGTCGTTTTGGCAAGGAAAAGATGAAGGACAAAACATGGGTGCTGGAAAATGTCGTAGGGAATAAAATTGTCATGAAAATTACCGTTCCCATGATGATTCAGACCAACCAGTTCAATAAAAAGCAGTCCGGTATGATGGAGTACCGAATGGCACTTCGCTTTCAGGAGAGCCGTTATAAATACCAGTTTGGTAATTTTGTGCATGTGGAAGTTGAACGGGGGGCAGAAGCCAGAATGATCCGCACGTATCACGAATATTACATGCGGGTAAAAAAAGGTTTTCAGAATACGGATGTATTCTTGTTGGCGGCAGACAGAGATGTCAAGGAGTTTGTGGAAGGGCTTAGAAAATCGCTTCGTGGTCCGTATCAGCCCGACGAGGACGATTGGTAGGCCGGATTTGCCTTTTATCTTTTTTCGGGGCGCAGTTTTAGGGTTTATTTAGGTCTCGGTTAAAAAAAGTTGGGGATAACTTGTTTTAGCAAATGTTTTTGGCTATTTTTGCAACCCCAAAAATAAAAGGAAACGCACAACGTGAATCCGTTAAGTACTTACAAAACTGTATCGGCCAACAAGGCAACTGTCAACAAACGTTGGTTTGTTGTAGACGCTGATGGTCAAAATCTGGGCCGCATGGCGTCAAGAATTGCCTTCGTATTGCGCGGCAAAAACAAACCCGATTTTACCCCGCACGTAGATTGCGGAGATAATGTAATCGTTATCAATGCCGAGAAAATTCAGCTCTCGGGCAACAAGATGGGCACCAAGGAATACCTGCGTCACACCGGATTTCCCGGTGGTCAGCGCTCTACCCTGGCCAAGAATGTGAAGCCTGCCAAGCTGATTGAAATGGCCGTGAAAGGCATGTTACCCAAAAATCGTCTTGCCAGCAGATTGTTTACCAATCTGTATGTTTACGAGGGTACAGAGCATCCCCATGAAGCACAAAAACCTGAAAATCTGAAATTCGATATCTGAGCCAGACTATGCAAAATACCTCAGGAAGAAGAAAAGCGGCAGTAGCCCGCGTTTATCTCAAAGAAGGAAACGGTACAATTACCATTAACCACCGCAGTTTTGAAACCTATTTTCCTTTGCCTTGGCACAGGACTTCAATTTCAAGCCCTCTGTCGGTGACTGATAACGAAGGCAAATTCGATGTGAACGTGAATGTTCGCGGCGGTGGTATCAGCGGTCAGGCAGAAGCCATCCGTTTGGGCATTGCCAAGGCGCTCACCGATTTGAATGCCGAATTCAAGCCCGCCTTAAGAGCCGCAGGTTTCATGACCCGCGACTCCCGCGTGGTAGAACGTAAGAAAAGTGGTCAGAAAAAGGCCCGTAAGCGTTTCCAATTCTCTAAGCGTTAATACAAAAACATGGCCTATACCCAACAAGATCTTCTGGATGCCGGTGTTCACTTCGGTCACCTTACCCGCAAGTGGAATCCCAAAATGGCTCCCTATATTTTTATGGAGCAGAATGGTATCCATATCATCGATTTGAAAAAAACCGAAGCCAAGCTGGAAGAAGCTAAAGCCGCTATTC
>CAYSIK010000036.1:0-12137 GCA_964431045.1 uncultured Flavobacteriaceae bacterium | reverse complement strand
AAAGTCTGGCCGCAGAATTCTTTTCGTTGCTACCAAAAAGCAGGCTCAGGAAATTGTAGCGGAACACGCTAAACGTGCCAACATGCCTTTCGTTACAGAGCGTTGGTTAGGTGGTATGCTCACCAATTTCCAGACTGTGCGTCGCAGCATCAAGCGCATGCAGAACATCGATAAAATGGCTACTGATGGAACCTTTGAGCGTATCAACAAAAAAGAACGCCTGATGTTGGATCGCGAAAAAGCAAAGCTTTCCCGCATGCTTGGTGGGATTGAAGATATGAGCAAATTGCCTGGTGCTATTCTTATGATTGACGTGAAGCGCGAGCATATTGCAGTTGCCGAAAGTCACCGTCTGGGAATTCCCAGTTTTGGTCTGGTAGATACCAACTCCGATCCCACTGTGGTTGATTTCGCCATCCCCGGAAATGATGATGCTTCAAAAAGCATTAACCTGATTGTTTCCGAGCTTGCCGATGCCATCATCGAAGGAATGCAGGAGCGCCGCCGTGAGAAGCCCGAAGAAGAAACCGCTGAAAATAAAGAAGCAGCGACTTCTGAAGCTTAATCCGAAATTTAGTCACTAACCCATTATTCATTTTTAATAACCATACTATGAGCATTAGTGCTGCTGATGTAAATAAACTGCGCCAAATGACCGGAGCCGGTCTTATGGATTGCAAAAAGGCCCTGACCGAAACCAACGGTGATTTTGAAGCGGCCATGGACTATCTGCGCAAGAAAGGCGCAAAAATTTCTGCCAATCGCGCTGACCGTGAAGCCTCAGAAGGTGCCGTAATTGCGGTAACTTCACCTGACGCCAAGAAAGGTGCTGCCATAAAGCTTACCTGTGAAACAGATTTCGTAGGCAAGAATGAAGCCTTTGTTGCTTTTGCAAAGGAAATAGCCGAAGCCGCTTTAAATGCAGAGCCAGCTACCCTTGAAGATCTGAAAAGCCTGAGTATTTCAGGTGGTACCATCGCAGGTCGCCTGATGGATGAAGTAGCTAAAATCGGAGAGAAGATAGATGTAACTGCTTATGCCCTTGTAAAAGGTGAAAATGTGGTTTCATATATCCATGGCGCCAACCGTATCGGCGTGCTGGTAGAATTAAACAATGCTCCCTCTGAAGCAAATACTGCCGCAGGAAAGGATGTTGCCATGCAGATTGCTGCTATGAACCCTATTGCGGTTGATAAATCTGACGTTTCTGCTGATGTGGTAGCCCGTGAAATGGAAATCGGACGCGAGCAGGCACGTGCGGAAGGCAAGCCTGAGGCGATTCTTGATAAAATTGCCCAGGGTAAAGTTGAGAAATTTTATAAGGAAAGCACCCTGCTGAATCAGGAATTTGTAAAAGACAATAGCAAGTCTGTTGGCAAAATGCTCTCTGATATTGAATCGGGCTTAACTGTAAAACAATTCAAAAGAATTCAGTTAGGATAAAAAACTTTTCAAAAAAATCCCCCAAATTTGGGGGATTTTTTTTATACCTACAAAACCATCATGAAATACAAACGCGTCCTCCTAAAATTAAGCGGTGAAAGCCTGCAAGGCGACCAGCAATATGGCATTGATCCTAAGATGCTGGAACAATATGCAGCTGAGGTTAAGATTGCTTCACAAATGGGTGTGGAAATTGCCATTGTTATTGGCGGAGGTAACATTTTCCGGGGTTTAAAAGGTGCTCAGGGCGGTGTTGTTGACCGTGCCACCGGAGATTATATGGGCATGCTCGCCACAATGATTAATGCCATGGCATTGCAAGGTGCATTTGAGAAAGCCGGTTTGGTGACCAGATTGCTCTCAGCCATAAAAATGGAGCAAATTTCAGAGCCCTTTATTCGCAGAAGAGCCATGAGGCATCTGGAGAAGGGAAGGATTGTGATTTTTGGTGCAGGTACCGGAAATCCCTATTTTACCACCGATACAGCGGCTTCACTTCGTGCAGTGGAAATAGAGGCTGATGTGGTAATCAAAGGAACCCGGGTGGATGGTATTTATTCTGCCGATCCTGAAAAGGTTCCTGATGCGAAAAAATTTGATACCATTTCCTTCAAAGATGTTTATGATCTTGGACTGGAAGTGATGGATATGACGGCGATAACCCTGTGTCAGGAGAATAAAAAGCCCATTATCGTTTTTGATATGAATAAACCGGGTAATTTTAGCCGGTTGCTGCAGGGAGAGACGGTAGGAACACTGGTTCACGGAGAATAACAATATTATTAGCGCCTCCGGCGTTTTAATCGTATGAAATTTATTTACGGTCTTTTACTGCCGTTATTCGGGTTGCTTTCCTGTGGCTCAGACACAGCTTCAAATCTACAGAAAACAAAAAAAGGTTCGTCTGTAACGGCGATTCTGCCTTTGGGTCAGATTGATGATAAGCAGGTACAATTATTATCCAATGAACTCGCTGCATTTTACGGTATGAAGCTTTTAATACTGCCCAAAAAGACAATGCCGGAAAGCTGTTTGCTTAAAAATACAAAAAGATACAGTGCTAATGGTATGTTAAGATGGCTTCTAAAACAAAAGCCTGCTCAATGCGACCGGATTTTAGGTGTTACAACCTACGATATTTATACGAATAAGAATAAAAATCCGCATTGGGGTATATTCGGGTTGGGATACAAGCCGGGTAAAGCATGTATTGTTTCCGATTTTCGGCTGAAACAATTTGGAAACAGGCGGGATACTTTTTTAACATTGGTAACCCTGCATGAAATTGGCCACAATCTGGGCCTGCCCCATTGTGATAAGCATCCGTCTTGCCTGATGAATGATGCAAAAGGTACCGCAAAAACATTGTTTGCGGAGAAAAAATGGCTTTGCGCCAATTGCCATACATTATTGAAAAGGCCATAAAAAAAGCCACCTCCCGGGTGGCTTTTCATGGGTTTAAAGTTAATTAGGCAAGCGATTCAACGTGCTTTTTCAAGCTGCTCTTGAGATTGCCTGCTTTGTTTTTGTGAATGATGTTTTTCTTGGCCAGCTTGTCGAGCATGCTGAAAGCCTTGGATAACAATCCTTCAGCTTCGCCTTTGTTCTCAGCTTTGCGGATTGCTTTTACCACAGTACGGGCAGATTTATGCTGGTAGCGGTTCAAATCCCGCTTGGCTTCGTTAGCCCTGATGCGTTTGATTGCAGATTTATGATTTGCCATTTTTCCAAAAAAGGACTGCAAAAATAAGTAAAAATATTGGATGTATCAAGAAAAACTGAAAAAATATCAGCTTTCGGGAGCAAGTCGTACGGATAAGCCTTCAAGTTCCTCTGTGATATGGATTTGACAGCCCAGGCGACTGTTGTTTTTTACATAAAAAGCCTGGTCCAGCATAGCCAACTCGTCGTCTGAAGGTTCTGGCAACGTATGGTCGCTCTCTACGTATACCTGACAGGTTGCACACATGGCCATGCCTCCGCATTCGCCTTTTACAGGCAATTCATGCAGTTTACAAACCTCCATAAGATTGAGGTTCATATCCGTGGGGGCTTCTACCGTATGTTCTTGTCCTTCGCGGTCAATGATATGGATATGTATGTTTCCGGTCACTTTGCGAAATTAAGTGGTGTTAAGCCAGGTGATTGCTGCAATTGTTGCGTATTATGCGGTAATAATCTTCACGGCTGCTCTTTTGCAGAATGTAAAGACAAACGTTGTTGTGTTCAAAATCGTCCATCAAGTGAAGCGGATGGTTGGTAAGCAAACATAAAAAGCTACGCATAGCCCTTCCGTGCATACACACCAGAGCGGGTTTGTCTGTAATGTGCTTTTCTATGGTAACTAAGCCCTGTTTTTGTCGTGCATAGAGTTGAGCAGGGGTTTCTCCACCCTCTACCGCTGTATCGAGATTCCCGGCCCTCCAGGAAGCGACCATATGATGAAAAGCTGCGTGGCTTTCCTCAGTTGGGACCATGCCTTCCATTATGCCCCAGTTAATTTCATCCAATTCCGGAACAATAATGTGTTTGACATTTTTTTCAGTGGTAAATGGAGCAACGGTCTGGTGTGTGCGCTTTAACCGGCTCACAAAAATGGGTTCAAAATCGAAATGCTGGTATGCTTCAAAAAATCGACGTGCCTGCCAATGTCCTTTTTCATTCAAATCCGTGTCAACACCGCATCCCTGCACAATTCCCATCTTATTAAAATCAGTTTGGCCATGCCTGATTAAATAAATTGTTTTTATGCTGTCTGTAGTTGAATTTTGCGGCAGATTGGACTCCATTTTTTTTGACTCCGCAAATATAACCATGGCAGCGCTTAACGAGCGATGTAAAAACACATTAAACACTGCTTTGGGAATTGTTTTTACCGAGTTGGGTCCGGATTATTTGTGTGCCGAGATGCCCGTAGATGAAAGAACCATACAGCCTCTTGGCATGCTCAATGGAGGAGCTTCCTTATCCTTGATAGAGATCCTGGGAAGTATGGCGGGAAATCTTTGTCTCAACCGCGAAAGTTACGTGGCTTTTGGTCAGTCAGTAACCTGCAATCATGTAAAGCCTGCCTTCAGGGGTGAGAGAGTAACGGGCAAGGCTACGCCCGTTCATATCGGTAAATCTTCGCAGGTATGGGATGTGAGTATTTACAATGAAAAAGGCAGCCGAATCTGTAAGGGCTCCATTACCCTGGCGGTGATGCCAAAACCATGAGCGTTGGTTTTGCTATATGGCGAAAACCGGGTGAAATTCCGTTGGGAATTAACGGAGAATTTCAGATTTCTGACACAGAAGACATGCACCTTAGGGATGGGTTTGTTTTCCGTCCCTGGGACGCATCATCGTTATGTTATTACCTGGAAGGCAATATTGTATCAGAAACAGAAACCCTAAGAACATGGGCTGATAGTGCCGATTCCGGTCAATCTGAGGATGTGGCATTCATGAGTCCATCAGCATGGAGTGATTACATCCAAAACATTCATTTGAAAATTTCTCTGGGCCATGTACAGAAAGTAGTTGCTGCCAGACAAACTGCAGTTCCTGTATTGGTTTCTCTTTTTGACGCATTTACAACAGCCTGTAAACGTTATCCTGAAGCTTTTGTGAGTCTGGTTTTTCACCCACAGTTTGGTGTTTGGCTGGGCGCTACCCCCGAGATACTTTTACAGCCAAATGGCGCTTCCTGGGAGACGGTTTCTATGGCCGGAACCCTATTGCATGAAGGTGCCGGATGGACTGAAAAGGAACATGAGGAAAACTCGGCTACGCAACAGTTTATGGAGCAAGTTTTTCAAAAAATGGGAGCACAGATTCAGTCAGCGGGAGAAACGGAGCACATCAGGGCAGGGGCTTTGCACCATTTGGTGAAGCGCTACAGGTTTACAATAGATCAGAATAAAATTCAGGAGCTCATAGCTAATCTGCATCCCACTCCCGCAGTGGGTGGTTTACCGCGAAATGAGGCATTATCCATCATTGCGGTCCATGAAAAAAATCCGCGGGGTTTATTTGCCGGGTATATTGGATTTTACCAAAAGGGCAACCCCCATTTATGGGTAAACCTGCGTTGTTGCGAGTGGCTGGGAGAAAGCGCTGTATTGTATGCCGGAGCCGGCATAAATGCGCTGAGCGATGCCCGGGCTGAATGGGAGGAAACCGCCGCCAAAATGAATACGATAGGCTCCTGCCTGTAACCCTTACTTTTCGGGCGGAGCAGGCGGCACAGGACGCGGAACCGGAGAGGGCCGCATTTCACCCTGGCCAAGATCCCAGTCTTTCAAATCCCTGCGTATCCAGGTGCCCTTGCGGTTGCGCCTGTAAATATCGTAATCACCGCTGGGGATGTAGTAGTAAGGATTGTCTTTTGCCTCGGGAAATGAAGGAACCAGCTTGTCAGCCACCACTATTTGTTTGTCTGCTTCGTAGTAGAAGGAAAGTTTCACATCGTTGTGGCATTCCATGATAATCCTGCATTCTGCGCTGGGGTCATTCTCGCCCTGTCTGAATGCAGGATAACCGAATACCGGTGCGGATTTGGATAGCCATAGTACTTCCATGATGGCTTTATTGCTGTTAGCGGTATTGCCATCAAATCCAAACAATAGGTACATGGTTTTCCTGTTTTTTCTGAATGGAATCAAACGATAGTATAATGCCCCGTACCATGCCGCAGGATCGAGTTCTTCATCCACAATTTCCTTGCTTTGTGTGGCTGTGGTATCCAGCAGTGAATAGGTTTCAATGCTTTTCTTTCTGCGGGTTTGCAAATAACCAAAATGTTTGAAACTACCGTCTTTAAGAATCAGATTCCAGGTGTAGAGTTTTACCTTTTTATCCGGAGAGACTAAAACAGAAACAGTTCTGGATCTGAGTGAATCCCAGGCGTAATAGAAACTTTCCGGAAGGGCAAGAAGGCTGTCTAATGTTCGGAAAACAAGCCATGCCGCCTCGGTTCTTTCCTCGTCTGTTTTGGCTGCAATAAATTTTGGAGCGATGGATTTTAAGCGATTTTCACCTTCAGTCAGCTGTCTGAGGGCTGCAGTGTCCGCGTTTACGGCCAAAAGGTTTTGGCCATAAGAAATCAGGCACAGGAGGGTTAATCGACTTAGCATCTTAAAACAATAAACGTTTGGCAGCTCCTCTTTATTGGCAGCTTTTGAATTTACATTATTAGCAACGTTCAATAACCATGGCACTGGCACCACCTCCGCCATTGCATATTCCGGCACCGCCCCAGCGGGCATTTTGCTGATGGAGTATGTGCACGAGCGTTACCAGTATCCTCGCTCCGGAAGCTCCGAGCGGGTGACCCAGCGATACCGCACCTCCATTAATGTTCACCTTATCTGCATTGAGTCCCAGAATTTTGTTGTTGGCGAGACCTACTACAGAAAATGCCTCGTTGAATTCCACATAGTCCAGGTCGGCAACAGAAACCCCGGCGCGCTGAGCGGCAATGGGCAGTGCTTTGCTGGGTGTGGTTGTAAACCATTCGGGTGCCTGTTCTGCATCGGCAAAGCCGGCAATCCTTGCCAGGGGTTTCAGTCCCAGCTCCTTTAGTTTTTTACCGCTTACCAATACCAGGGCTGCTGCTCCGTCGTTCATGGTGCTGGCATTGGCAGCAGTGATGGTGCCGTCTTTGGCAAAAACAGGTTTCAGCGCCGGTATTTTGTCGAAGTTAACGTTTTTATATTCTTCATCTTCGGCAAATTCAATGTCGCCTTTACGTGTGCTGATGGTGATGGGTGTAACCTCCTCCTTGAATTTGCCGGCAGCCCAAGCAGCGGCAGATTTTTGGTAACTGCCAATGGCAAAGGCATCCTGGTCTTCGCGGCTGAATCCATATTCTTTGGCACATAATTCTGCGCAGGTTCCCATGACTGTGTTGTTGTATACATCTGTCAGCCCATCATGCTGAAGGCCGTCCAGCATGGTTATATTGCCATATTTGGTGCCTGTTCTGCTATTGGTGAGGTAGTGGGGAACCATGCTCATGTTTTCCATACCGCCTGCCACTACTACGTCATTGTGGCCCAGCATGATGCTTTGGGCCGCAAGGGCAACGGATTTCATACCGCTGGCGCATACCTTGTTGATGGTAGTAGCCGGAACATTGTCGGGTATGCCTGCAAACTTCGATGCCTGGCGCGCGGGCGCCTGTCCTACGCCTGCCTGTAATACACATCCCATGAATACTTCCTGAACGGCATCAGCAGAAACACCGCTTTTCTCCAGTGCGGCTTTGATAGCAGCTGCACCCAGTTTTGGAGCGCTTACAGCAGAGAGGGTTCCGTTAAAACTTCCCATGGCGGTGCGCATGGCACCTACGATATATACTTCTTCAGACATAATGTTTTTTGGTTTGCAAAGTTAAACCAATTGGGATTACTCTACTGTCTTTTTCAGTACATAGCGGGTAATAACGATGCCATTATCATTGTTGCCGCTCCCTGAAGCCCTTGACCCAAATGTGCTGTTGCTGCTTACCAGTTCCCAGCCACTGTTGAGGTATTCTTCCAGTTTAAGGGAGATGGTCTGGTCATTGGAGCGGATGTTTTCAAATTTGATGCCTACCACGCTGTAAAAATTGCCGAGCTCCTGTTCGTTGATACTTCCGTCTGCACTTGAAGAAATGAGTCTTGAACGAGCAAAACCGCCGCCTACAAGGCTTTCCACCGCGGTTAACTGCATCACCTTGACTTTGGGCGCTGCGGGTTTGGCATTTTTGAAGGATGAGAGAAAAAGAGCACCTGAAACAACAAGCGCAAGAATACTGAAGATGGTGAATTTGTTATTCATATTGTTTTTTAAAATGAGCAGCAAAAACAAGGCCAAAACAATTTTGGATTAGTTTTGCATCTGATTATGAAGTACCTGCCGCTTTTCCCGCTCGAGCTTGTGGTTTTTGAAGGTGAAACTGTGCGCCTTCATATTTTCGAACCGCGCTATAAGCAGCTGGTGAAAGAAGTTATGGATGAGGGGGCATCATTTGGAATGCCGGTCGTTTTTGAAAAAAAACTGGAGGGTACCGGAACGGAGCTGGGTAATGTTAAACTGATTGAAAAATGGTCCGGCGGGGAAATGGATATAGAGTGTACGGCGCTGTCCCGGTTTGAAATTCTGGATTTTCATCCTGTTGCAAACGGAAAACTATACGGCGGTGGCTTTGTGAAGGAAATTCCGTTTACGGATAATGAAGACAAAGAACTAAAGCTCAGAATTGCGGATTTACTCCGTGAACTCTACACACATACCCGGTTTGACGGAGGCAAATTTCCGGACCCAACAGCGGATTTTTCCCGCTGGGTGCATAAATGTGGGTTACAGACAAATCAGGAAATCGAGCTTGCCGCGCTTACATCCATGTCTGACCGACAGTTATATATTATCAATCATTTAAAAAACCTGCTTTCTTCCCTTCATGCGCTGCAGGAAATGAAGGAAAAAATAATGCTGAACGGGCATTTTAAAAAAATGTCAAATCCGCTATGATACTCTGCATAGAAACTTCAGGCGCTATAGGTTCGGTGGCTTTGGCTGATTTGGCCGGTAATTGTGTCGCGAAGCGCGTGGCAAGTGCTGTTAATGCGCATGCTGAACAAATTCCGGTAATGGCCGCTGAGTTAATTGAATACGCCGAAACCACAGGTAGTGGAATTGAAGCGGTGGCTATCAATAAAGGTCCGGGCTCCTATACTGGCCTGAGGATAGGCAGCAGCCTTGCTAAAGGGCTCTGTTTTGGATACGGGATTCCGCTCATTGCCTGCGATGGCCTTGAAATAATGGCCCGCAAGGCCGCTGCCTCCGGTTGCGGTTCAGATATGTATTTGTGTGTAATGGATGCCCGTCGGGATGAGGTGTTTTTTGCTGTTTACGGAGCTTCATTTGAAGTTGTTGAGCCATTGGGGTCAAAGATATTGTCGGAAGATGTTTGGAGAGAATACAGGGATAAAAAGGTGGTTTTTTGCGGTGATGCGGTTGCAAAACTGAAAAGGCTTGTTCCCGCTTTTACAGATTATACTGAGTTTACGGAAATATTGGATGCATCCTGGTTTTGCGAGACTGCAGCCCATCTTAATGGCAGGGAAAAATGGGCTGACTTGGCTTATTTTGAGCCGGATTACGGTAAGGCATTCTATACCGGTAACCTAAAAAAATAAGGGTATGAAGGTATTGCTGGTTGATAATTACGATTCATTTACCTGGAATCTGGTTCATTATCTTCAAATTGGCGGTGCCGAAGTGGTGGTTAAGCGAAACGATGAGATCAGTGCGCATGATATAAAAGAAGGATCATACAGCGGTCTGCTCATCAGTCCGGGACCATGCACACCGGTGGAAGCGGGGCTGCTGATGCCTGTGCTGGCTGAAATAATAGACTTGCTTCCCATACTGGGTGTGTGTCTTGGGCATCAGGCGCTGGGTATGTATTTTGGTTGTGGTTTGATGCGTGCCTCAGCTCCTGTGCATGGGAAAGCCTTCATGCTGACCCACAATAATTCCGGCGTTTTTCAAGGACTGCCTTCACCCCTGCAGGTGGGGAGGTATCACAGCCTTATACTCGATAAAATTTCCGATGATGCTCCCCTGCAGGTGACAGCCGCTTGCGATGGTGAAATTATGGGAATACGGCACAGGGATCTTCCCATACAGGGAGTGCAGTTTCATCCGGAAAGTGTACTTACGCCCCAGGGTCAGGCATTAATCAACAACTGGATCCGCAGCCTCGTTTAGTGCTGTTTTGATGGCATCCGCAATTTTATTGGGGGAATAACCACACATATCATAAAGTTGTTCATTGCTGCCATGCGTTATGAACTCATTCGGAATCCCCAAATGTTGCATGCTGCCCCTATAGCCCATTCGGTACAGTTTATCTGACCATGCTTCCCCGAAGCCCCCTGCAATGGCTCCATCTTCTGCCGTAATGACGTGACTGTGATTGTTTGCAATTTCATTAACCATTTTTTCATCCGCATGGTTAACGACCGGAAAATGGTAATGGGCTGCATTGAGTTCGGCTGTGTGGAAGGCTGATTTGGCCAGATTGGTTGCATTTCCGGTGCTTAAAACGGCTACTTTATTTCCTTTTTTCAGGCAAATGCCGGGGTGCTGCAGAATATTGCCGTCACCCAAATCCAGGTTGAAATTGGGTACAGCCCCTTTTGGGTATCTGATGGCCACAGGATGGTTTGCATGGACTGCGGCAAGCATCATGGCCTCCAGTTCTGAGGCGGTAGCCGGCGCCAGCAAAGAGATTCCGGGTATGCAGCGCAGCATGGGAATATCGAAAGCGCCGTGGTGGGTAGGGCCGTCTTCACCCACAAGACCTGCACGGTCAATACAAATTACCACTGGCAGGTTTTGAAGGGCAATGTCATGAATGAGCTGGTCGTAACCACGCTGAAGGAAGGTGGAATAAATAAACAGAAAGGGCTTAATTCCTCCGGTGGCCAGGCCTGCGGCAAACGTTACAGCATGTTGTTCGGCAATGCCTGTGTCAAAAAATCTGTGCGGGTGCGCTGAGAAGCAATTTATAAGCCCGCTACCGCTGGGCATGGCAGGTGTAATGCCTGCGGTATGGGGAAAAGCGTTAGCAATTTTCAGCATAAAATCTCCTGCGGCCTCATGCCATTTGAGGGACGGCAGGTGTTTTTGAGATTCAATTTTTACAAATTTAGATGTGCTGTGCCACTTGGTCTGTTCGGCCTCTGCAGCCGCATAACCTTTGCCTTTGATGGTTTTTACATGCAAAACCCTTGGATGCTGCATGTTTTTGAGAATTGCAAGCTTGTCGAGCAGTAAGGGCAGGTTGTGTCCGTCTACAGGGCCATGGTAATCCAGGTTTAGCTGACTAAAAATGTTGGGTTCTCCGGATTGCAGTTTTGCCAGGTGTTCATTCATGGCTCCTGTTCCCGCATCAATACTGATTTGATTGTCATTGATGATAATCAGCAGATTCGCTTGGGTGGCCGCTGCATTGTTGAGCGCTTCGAAAGACATGCCACCGCTGAGCGCACCATCACCAACTATGGCTATATGAACCGGATCCGGCTTGTTTTGCATTTTTGACGCCACTGCCATGCCCATTGCGGCTGATATAGCTGTGCTGGAATGGCCGGTGCCAAAATGATCCGCAGGGTTTTCGCCGCGTTTCGGAAATCCTGCAATACCTCCGAAGGATCGAATTGATGCCAGCGCATCCCGGCGTCCGGTAAGGACTTTCCATGCATAGCTTTGGTGGCCTACATCCCACACAACGGTATCGGATTCGGGATTGAAAGTTTTCAGCAGTGCGACCGTGAGTTCCACCACACCCAGGTTGCCCGCAAAATGGCCACCATGCTGCAGTATGGTATCAATCAGGTATTGACGGCATTCTTCACTTAGGGTTTGCAAATCTTGTGCAGACAGCCGATTTACATCGGATGCATTCTGTATGGTGTTCAGAATAGTCAATGTGTTCGCAAAATTACCATAAGTGAGGGTTAAGATGTTTATGATAAATTCCTTTTTCGTTTACAACTCCAGGTATTAATTATTAAAATTATTTAAAAAACTTGTATGATGAAAATCAGTTGTAAATTCATTTTTTCAATTAAGATAAAACAAAAAATCAAAAAAATGGTTTTGGTTATTGCGCTATTTTTTGAATGCTGGTAATCGGAAAAATGTATAAAATAAAATAT
>CAYSIK010000035.1:0-15601 GCA_964431045.1 uncultured Flavobacteriaceae bacterium | reverse complement strand
CAAAAAATTGTTGTTGAATCCACCTGAAATTCCTTTGAAAAGCTGGTGGTTGATGTCTGTTTGAAGAACCAGGCCTTTCCAGGGCTGAACCTGAATCCGGAAACGGCTGTTTTGGTTGGTAAACCGGCTGTTGAGTGAAGTTTGCAATGTGTTGCTTACATCTGTGATTGATGTATTTGACGATATTGTAAAATCAACTTTTTCTGAAATATTGCTGCTTAAAACCACGCCGATGCTGGGTGAGAGGCTACTTGAATAATTGGTCATTCCATTTACCATACCCGGTGTTCTTCCGTAGGTAACGCCGGCATTAACATTGAAGTTACACTTGATAAATCCCAGGGGTAATCCGTAATTGATAAACGACCTTAGACTGCCCTGTCCATTCATGTTTACCGGTCGTGTAAATTGTGCTCCGCGGTATAAAAACAAACCTGGTAATATTTGCGTGTCAGATTTGGCTATAAACGTACCGGTGCCAATGTAATTGCGGGTAAGTGTACCCCCAATCATGGCGAAGAATGAATTTCCTTTTTTGGGATTGGCCCATGAATATCTTGTAAAAACTCCGTGTTGCAAATCCTGTGAGAGGTCGGGATTGCCTGTGCTTACGGATAACGGATTGCTATTATTCACCACATCCTGCAACTGATCGATGGAAGGAGCATTGTTGCTGGAACGGTAAAAAACGCGCAGTCCCGATTTTTCATTGGGTTTATACATCAGCATGGCTCCGGGAAGCAGGCTGGGGAATGTTGCATTGAGGTTGTAAAATTTCGGGAATACCTGTTCGTTAAACAAGGTTGCCCGCTGGGCATTTAAACTCACATTCCAGCTCCATTTGCCTTTTTGCCAGCGATAAGCGAGACCTGCACTTGCAGCCGTATATCGGGTATCAAATTTGCTTGACAGCAGGGTGTCGAGTATTGAATATGTTTCTTTTGCCGTATCCAGTGAATTGGTGCTTTTGTCGTTCATGCTGCGGTTGTAATTACCATTCACTGAAAAGCTTAATTGTCCGTTTTTACCTGCCGGTTCAGTCCATGTTACCGAACCTGAGCTTCCATAATTATCGCGAATCTGATTGGCCCGAACATCGTTTACCCTGGCAGCAAATGTATCGGTAAGCTGATCATTTTCAGTTCTCCAGTCGTTGTTGCCGTTATTTCCTGAAATGGATGGTGTTGCGCTCAGGGTAAGTGAACGACCGGTTTTTTTGTAGCGAACGGTGTACTGGAATCCTACCGAACCGTTAAAGCCATTCATATCCGAGAAATAGCGGTTTATAGTTTTGCTAATATCTACGCGGCTGCTGAAAGGTGAGTTAATAATGCTGTTTAAACCGGAAACATCGGATTCAGGGCGGTTGTTTTGGAAACTCAGTTTGGGTGTAATCAGTAAACTGTGCATGGTATCAGGTTTCCATTCATACCTGAGTATCAATCTGTGGTTGGCATTAAGGGTTTTTGACAAGCTGTTTTCCAGGTAGTTTAACTGACTTTCAGAGCCAGTAACAAAATATCGCTTGGTGGTTCCTTCATTCTCGTTTACGGAACGGTTAAAAAAATAAGAAGCAGACATCTCTGCTTTCTTCCATTTATTGCTGTAGTTTACACCAAAAGCTCCTGTGGTGGAAATGCCATTGCGCTGGTCTACCAGAAAATTATCCATGGCGGTTGCTCCATAATTGCTGTTTCGCATCATAGGCCTCCAGGATCCTCCGCCGGGCATATTTCTCATGCCGCCGCCACCTCCTCCGCCACCGCCGGCCATTACGCCCATAAGGTCTTCGGCACTAAAGTTTTGTTCGTTAACATTATTCAGCGAACCTAAAATGGTAATTCGCTTCTGGTTTTTGAAGCGATTGTAGGTAAAACCTTTTCTGTAACGTTCATCGGTGCCATTGCCGGCAAAGGCTTTGCCGAAACTCCCGTTCCGGAACTTCATTTTGGTTATAATGTTTATGGTCTTGGTGGTGTTGCCGTCGTCAAATCCGGTGGCCTGTGCCAGATTGCTTTTGCCATCAAAAACCTGAATCTTGTCCACAACCTCGGCCGGCAGGTTCCTCAGGGTGGATGAAGGGTCATCCCCAAAGAAAGGCCTCCCGTCAACCAGAACCCGCTTTACTTCTTCACCCTGTGCTTGTATTTTCCCGTTCTGACTGGATATACCCGGCATTTTGGTCACCAAATCCTCAGTGGTTGCATCGGGATTGGTTTTATACGCCGATGCGGAATGTTCGGTAGTATCACCTTTTAATTTAACAGGAACTGCATCCGATACAATCAGTACCTCTTTAAGTTTTCCGGTATCGTTGCCCTTCATAATCAAGATCCGCAGATCGTAAGATTCGTTTGCGTCAGCAAAAGCATAAAAACCCGTGTAGGATTCAAAACCTTCAGCAGTAGCATTGAGGCGGTATTTGCCGGGTTCATTGACTTTAAATCTGAAGAAACCCGTTGAATCTGTTCTGCTTCTGAATACTGCAGAATCTGTAGTCAGTTTGGTTAATTTTATGAAACAGGGATAAACAGGTTTGCCTGACATTGATTGAATCTTACCTGAAACGGGAATGCCGCTTTCTGCTTTGTTTTCCTGTGCAATCAGTATATTGCTGACTACCAGCAATAGCCCTGTTAAAAAAATTCGCATGAAAAAAAATTGTGGGCACAAAGATGCAAAAGGTTTGTGATGTTTCGGCCAATTACGAAGGCTATTTGGTCGATTTTTACACGAATAAAATTATTTTCATCACTTATTCACAAACCTTTGCAACCTGCCATCTTCGGGTTTATTTTGCAGAAGTTTCATGGAACAGTACATTGTATCGGCCCGCAAGTATCGTCCTACCCACTTTGATGCTGTGGTAGGGCAAAAGCATGTGGCTGATACGCTGATGCGTGAAATAGAAAGCAATAAGCTGGCTCAGGCTTTTCTTTTTACGGGGCCGCGGGGCGTAGGAAAAACAACCTGCGCAAGAATTTTAGCCAAGGTTATCAATAGTCAGGGCGGGGAAGTAGACCCCAAGCAGGATTTTGCTTTCAATATTTTTGAATTGGATGCCGCCAGCAACAATTCGGTGGATGACATGCGCAACCTGCTCGATCAGGTTCGGATTCCGCCACAGATTGGCAAATACAAGGTCTATATCATCGATGAGGTGCATATGCTCTCAGCAAGTGCCTTTAATGCATTTTTAAAGACACTGGAAGAGCCGCCACCCTATGCCATTTTTATTCTTGCTACCACCGAAAAGCACAAAATTCTTCCTACCATTCTTAGCCGTTGTCAGGTCTTCAATTTTAACAGAATTGAGGTAAGAGATATGGTTGAACATCTCAAGCAAATTGCTGAAAAAGAAGGGGTGACCGCCGAAGAAGATGCACTGCACCTCATTGCCCGCAAGGCCGATGGCGGTTTGCGTGATGCACTGTCTATTTTCGATCAGCTGGTTAGCTATAGCGATGGTGGAATCACCTACGCCAAAGCAGTAGAGGTGCTTAATGAGCTGGACGCCGACACCTATTTTGAGGTCACCGATGCTGTGCTGAAAGGCGACGCAGGAAGTTGTATCATTAAGCTAGACAATATCATCAGGAGTGGTTTTGACGGCTCTGTTTTTGTTGCAGGATTGACAGCACACTTCCGCAATCTGGCTGTTTGCAAGGATCCCCGTACGGCTTCCTTACTGGATATGTCTGATAATTTCAGGCAGAAATATACCGATCAGGCCTCTGCAATGGGATTTTCCCTCATTTTGAATGGTTTGCAATTGCTCAATGAATGTGATGAGAAATACAAAATAAGCCGTCATCCCAGGCTTCTTCTGGAGCTCACCCTGATGAAACTGGCCAATCTCAAGTCATTCATATCTCATGTGGCTACCCTGGAGGAATTAAAAAAAAAAGCCCTGACCCCTTAAGCAGAGGTGTTGCGCCATCGGCGCCCAAGCCACAGGATTCCACAGAAAAGCTCACCACGAAAGTTCAGGATTCCAGAATTGAACTGTCCGGATTTGAAGCGTTCAAGCAAAAAAAGCAGGAAGACCGCAACCTTTCCATCAAGGAAGATAAATCCAAAGATGAAGCGGTTATACAGTCGGAAATAGCTTATGATGAACCGCCTCCTGAACTATCTAAAGTTGCTGAAGAGGCTGCGGTTACACAGGAAACGATAAATCAATACTGGCTTGAGTTCAGCAATACTGCAGGAGTAAGGGCTTCCAGTTTGATGAAGGCAATTTCGCCCGTCCTGCAAGGAAACGAAGTTGTTGTTACGGTTGCTTCCGCTGCGCAGCAGGATGCCATAGAGGCGATACGCATGGACTTTATCCGTTTTGCATCGCAAAAAACGGGTGGTCAGGTTCAATCCCTTCGTATTGAAAAAGGGGTTGCGGAAATAACCGATCGCAAGCCTTACACGGAAAAGGAAAAACTGGAATTTATGCTTTCTAAGAATCCCGAATGGAAAGAGATGATAGAGAAGTTGGGATTAAGATTGCCCTGAGCTTTCAACCGTTGATTTTCTGTTAAATTTGTGCATAAACCTTGGTGTTTCTGTTGTTCCTTTGCAGTACACAATGAACATGCAAAATTCACGTGTTGAATTTTCAAATACCGAGGTTGCATTTGCTCACATGTCTAATGCAGGTTTGAGCAAAGCCCGACTGCTTTTCAAGAGTTTTAATTTCCCCGGATTGCTCACCCTTGGACCGCCGATGGCTAACCTTGCCATAGCCATGGGTTTTAAAAACCTGATTAAAAATACCATATTCGGGCAGTTTTGTGGCGGAGAAGATATCGAAACCTGCCGGAAAACCATTGACAGACTGGCTGCATCACGTATCGGAACCATTCTTGATTATTCCGTAGAAGGAGAGGAAAGCGAAGAAAACTTTAACCTTACCTGTGAAGAAATCATCAGGACCATAGACGCGGCTGCAGGCAGCAATCATATTCCGTTTTCTGTATTCAAAACTACCGGCATCATTCGTTTTGCACTGCTGGAAAAAATGAGCAGTAAAGCCACACTTACCGAAGAGGAAACTGCAGAATGGCAGCGGGGAGTGGAGAGGTTTAACAGCATTTGCAGGCATGCCGAAGAAAAACAGGTAAGAATATTTGTAGATGCGGAAGAAAGCTGGATTCAGGATGCCATTGACCGGCTTGCCGAAGCAGCAGCCATGAAGCACAACACCCAAAGAGCCATCGTTTTCAATACCATTCAGCTTTACCGCCACGACAGGCTGGAATATCTGAAAACACAGATTGTGGATGCCACCTGGTTTTTGGGTTTCAAACTGGTGCGTGGTGCCTACATGGAGAAAGAACGCAAACGCGCGGCTGATATGGGATATGAAGATCCTATACAGCCCGGTAAAGACGCTTCCGATAAGGATTATGATGAGGCGCTTAAACATTGTATTCATCACATAGAAAAAGTGAGCATTTGTGCCGGTACCCACAATGAAAACAGCAGCCGATATCTGATGGAACTGATGGAGGAGAAGCAAATTTTACCTTCCGATCAGCGTGTTTGGTTTAGTCAGTTGCTGGGTATGAGCGACCACATTTCCTACAACCTCAGCCATGCCGGATACAATGTTTGCAAGTATGTGCCGTATGGTCCTGTGAAAGCAGTTATACCCTATCTCACAAGAAGGGCAAGGGAAAACAGTAGCGTTGCAGGACAGATGGGTCGTGAGCTTTCACTCATAGAAGCCGAAATTAAAAGAAGAAAAACAGCAGGAGCGAAGGGGTGATGTTAAAACATTTTTGGAAAATACTCGCCGTAATTTTACTTGTGTATGTGCTTGCAGGCGGATTGTTTTTACCCTTGAAGACCGGTATTACGGGTGTCGATAAACTCAACATGGTTTCTGATACGACCACGGTTCTGAGCATAGATATTTACAACCCCGGTGATAATTTTAAGCCTGAAAAGGCGGTGCTGGGCGGTAAATACGGATTTGTAGCCACCCGTCTTGCTTATGATTCAGGAATTTTACAGGCAGATTTTAAGCCCAGGCTGGGCAAAACAGGTCCGGAAGGCATGAGCAATCTGTATGTGCTGGCTAATGGCCGCTGGATGGCTTTCCCATCGGCTGTTTCCATAACCCGCGCTGTTGCTGATACCGGCAGTAGCAACGCAGAATCAGTGAGTGTAAATGAGAAAGACGCTCACGTTATGGCTTTTCCCAACCGTCCCATTTTAAATGAGAGCATCCGTAACCTTTATTACCACGTTCCCATGTGGTTTAGCATGATATTGTTGCTGTTGATTTCTGCAGTGTATTCGGTCAGATATCTGGTAAAACAGGATTTGACTTTTGACATGCGAAGCGATTCCCTGATACGTGCGGCCATACTGGCCGGTTTTCTGGGTTGTGCCACAGGCTCTGTTTGGGCAAGTGTAACCTGGGACAGCTGGTGGCCCCGCGATCCCAAGCTAAACGGTGTTGCCATTGGCATGCTCATGTATTGTGCCTACCTTTTGCTGCGTTCAGGAATTCGCGATGAATATCAAAAAGCCCGCATCAGTGCGGTTTATAACCTGTTTGTATTTCCCATTTTTATAGCGCTGATTGTGATTATGCCAAAACTAAGTGGCGACAGCCTTCATCCCGGCGCAGGCGGAACAGTAGGTTTTAATCAGTATGACCTGGACAACACGATGCGCATGTTCTTCTACCCCGCAGTTGCAGGCTGGATATTGCTTTTCCTGTGGATTGCCTCACTTCAATTCAGAATCAATAAATTAAAAAATCCGATATCCTAATATATGAAAAAAAAGTCAATTTTCCAAATATTAATGCTCCTTTTACTCAGCACATCTACGCCACTGCTGGCAGACAACAGCCCCATGAGGGGGAATGCTAAATTCAATGTGGTTGCCACAGTGCTGGTAATCATATTTGCAGGGATTATTGGTTACCTGGTTTACCTGGACAGAAAAGTAACCCGAATGGAAAAAGATAAGGAAAATCCTTCATGAAACCGCTTCATATTATACTGCTTTTGATGGCTGCTGCCGGCATTGGTGCGGTGATAAGCTTATATGGCAATACCACGCAGTATATAGCATTTAAAGACGCGCTGGAACTTGCCAAAGAGAATCCTGGAAAGGAATACCATGTGGTGTGTCAGCTCAACAAACAAAAGCCGGTATTGTATAATCCTCAGAAAGATCCCAATTATCTGGAATTCTGGGCCATTGACAGCCTGGGCAAGGAGATGAAAGTGATATATGGAAAACCCAAGCCTCAGGACATGGAGCGCAGTCAGAAACTTGTGCTGATTGGATACCAGGAAGAAGATTATTTCAGGGCGAATTCCATACTCAGCAAGTGCCCGAGTAAGTATGAAGATGAACCCGTAAACAACCGTTAAAAAGTGGATAATATTCAGTTTAACGGAGAAATGCTGTGGCCGGGAAACCTGGGGCAGTTTTTCATTGTTCTTTGTACCGTTGCCTCTTTGGGTGCGGCATGGTTTTATTTTCGATCGGCCAATAAAGAAGTGCCTTCAGACAGGCAATGGGCCCGCCGGTTGTTTTACATACAGTCTTTTTCTGTGCTGGCAATTTTTACCATCCTTTTCTGGATTATTTTCAAACACCGTTACGAGTACTATTATGCCTGGCGTCACAGCAGCAATGCCTTGCCTGTCTATTATATGATTTCCTGTTTTTGGGAAGGACAGGAAGGCAGTTTTCTGTTGTGGATGTTCTGGAATGCGCTGCTCGGTCTCATATTGGTGCGAAAAGCAGGCCAATGGGAAAGCCCGGTATTGGCGGTAATTGCGTTTGTGCAATTTGGCCTGAGTACCATGTTGCTGGGACTGGGGCAGGGAAATGCCGACTGGTCTATTCACATTGGTAGCAGTCCCTTTGATCTGCTGCGCGAACAAAGACCGGATTTTCTGCAAATCCCCGTGATGGGAACAGTAGGAGGTCCTGCCAATTATCTGCAGATTTTCAAAGATGGAAATGGCCTAAATCAATTGTTACAGAACTATTGGATGGTTATTCACCCACCCACCTTGTTTCTGGGCTTTGCCACAGCCATGGTGCCGTTTGCCTACAGTATTGCAGGATTATGGAAAAATAACGACCGCGGCTGGATTACCCCGGCAATAACCTGGAGTCTGGTATGTGTGGGCATTCTGGGGACCGGAATCATTATGGGAGGTTTCTGGGCATACGAAAGTCTCTCATTTGGTGGCTACTGGGCCTGGGATCCCGTTGAAAACGCGAGTCTCATGCCTTGGCTAATTATGGCTTCGGCTTCGCACATGCTGCTCATTTCCAAAAGTACAGGCCGCCATTTGTTTACGGCCCATTTGCTGGTTCAGCTGAGTTTTTGGCTGGTGCTATATGCTACTTTCCTAACCCGAAGCGGTATTTTGGGCGAAGCCAGTGTGCATTCCTTCACCGATCTGGGATTGAGCGGACAGCTGCTGATTTTGCTGTTATCGCTGATGATGCTGAGTGTGTTGTCTGCACTGCAAAACACACGGTTGAGATGGTCGATAATTATAGGATTTATAGGCCTTGTACTTGTGTTTAGCCTGCTAACCTTATATGGTGGTAAAAGCAACCAGGCGCAGCTTGCACAAATTATGAAATGGACCGGCGTAGTGGTGTTTACGGGTATTTTCTCATGGTTCATTTATCAGCTGTACACCCGAACCAAAACGCAGCAGGATGATGAGCGCTGGCTAAGCCGTGAGCTTTGGATGTTTATCGGTGCCATGTTCCTGATTTTATCGCTGGTGCAGGTTTTTTCGGCTACTTCAATTCCCGTGTTTAATAAATTGTTTGGTTTCAATAAAGCTCCTGCCAAACCTGAAGAATACAACGCATTTCAGCTGTGGCTGGCTATGCCGGTTATGCTGCTTATGGCCATCGGACAGTATTTCCGCTGGCGAGATACGGATGCAAAAGTGCTTGTAAAGCAAATAATGTGGGTGCTCGGCATTAGTTTAATACTCACTGTACTCGTAAACCTGAATTTCCGAATTAGCGAGCCCAAATACCTGCTTTTTTTACTGGTGGGGGTTATGTTGTTTACTGCCAATGTAATGTATCTGCGACAGCAACAAAAGCTTGTGTGGCTTGCCTGGGGTGGAAGTGTGGCACATGCCGGTTTTGGTATACTGCTGGTGGGCGTACTCGTCTCGTCGGTAAACCAGAAAATTCTAACTTCTTCCGAAGGCATTCGTTTTGCTTCTGAACTGAATAAAGACGGCAAAGTGGATGAAAAGGCCGTTAAGTTTAACCGTGAAAATGTGGTTTTGTATCAGAATCAGCCCGAAAAACTGGGTGAGTTTACGGCTACATTCAATAAAGTGATGCAGGGCAAAGGCACCGACAGTATCGATAAGTATTTCAGCGTGTTTTTTACCAAGATCAATAAGGACGGAACGATTGCGGATAGTTTTACCCTTTATCCCAAAACACAAAACAATCCAAAAATGGGCTTGCTGGCAGAACCCAGTACCCGCCACTTTATCAGTCGGGATATTTTTACCCATGTAAATTATGAGAGCAGCCTGGAAAAGAAGGAACCCTTCAGCGATTTTCAGGAAACAGTTGCAGCGCCCGGAGAAACCATTCTGACTTCTTCCGGTAAGGTTAAACTGAGAATTGACAGTGTGAGCCGTTTCAGCAGTGAAGAAGGAGCAGGGGTTCAGCTTGGCATCACCGCCATCAGGCTGCAAGATACAGCCCTGTTGTTTCCCAAGTTTTTGGTGAATGTAAACCAGAATGATTTTTCATCTGTTCCGGCCCTGAGTTCAGAACTGGGTGTGCTGGCAGATATCGTAAATATCGAGGTTCCGGAACCCGGACAGTCTGCGGATAAAGTACGCTTTCTCATCAAAACAGGGGAGAGAAGTCCCCAAAAAAATTACATTGTCATCAAAGCCATTGAATTTCCCTGGATAAACCTCGTATGGGCCGGAACCATCATAATGGTCATCGGTTTTGCCATGGCGGTTGTTCACAGGATTAAACAGAATGCTGCCGCATAAATGGTATATCGCCGGAACCGGTAATTTAGGCACTGCACTGGGTGAACTGCTGCAGAACGAGGATTTTGCTGAATTCGGTGGATGGTTGAGCCAAAATCCAAAGGCAAAAAATATATCGCCTGTTTTTGATATAAAGGAACACGCCGATGCGCAGGCAGGTGTTTTTCTCTGTATTCCTGATCGATTTATTGAAGAAACAGCCGCTGTTTTAAAACAAAGATTTGCGGTTGTGGTGCATTGCAGCGGTATGCAACCTCTCTTCCCTTCGTGCGATGCGGCGTGCTGGCCCATGCAGACGTTTTCCGCCCATGTTCCTGCAGTATGGCATAATGTTCCCGTATTTATGGAATCGAGCAACCCTGTTATGAAAGATTATCTGTCAGGTTTATTTGAAAAGGCAGGAGCTAAACCAATACAATGCAACCTTGAACAAAGGCAGACAGCCCATCTGGCAGCGGTTATTGCCAATAACTTTAGCAATGCAATGTTTGCATTTGCAGGTGATGTACTCGCTTCAAAAGAGCTGGATTCGCAGTTGCTGCTTCCAATTATCAGGCAGACCATAGAAAAATTAAATTACACATCAGCACTTCAGGGGCAGACAGGGCCCGCCATTCGTCAGGATTTAAATACCATTCACATGCAGTCAGAGATGCTTAAAGACAAGCCAGAATGGCAACGTTTATATGATGAAATTTCTGTTGCAATTCCTGTTTTGTTTAAAAAATAAAACAAAAAACATACGTTTTGTTTAAAAAATAAATTACCTTTGATACGGTATTTATTCTTTAGACAATCATATGGATACTACGGCAACTGTTGTCAAAACCTCCAGAATTTCGTTACTTGAATACAGAGGTCTTGAGGTTTGTTTATTCCCATCAGATAAGACACCCAATCATTTTTATGCTACCATTGGTGATGACGTGGCCATGGCACGAGTTATCTTTAAAAATGGCATCTTTGAAAAATCAGAGATTCTGAATGTACAGGGTTCAAGTCCAATGTCAGATGCGAACAGGGAGCGTTTCCGGGTAATTGTTGATGAATTTCTTTCAGAGCTGGTTCGCAACTGGATAGATTATTACATTTACGGTAAAATCCCCCAATGCGAGAAGGTGCAGAAGAACCTGGAGTGATTGGTTTTATCTGATTTTTAACCGAAATCCCATGTAGGCATTAGCCCCGTTTACGGGCCCCCATGCATAGGCAGCATCAAACCAGGGTTGGTTAGGATTTGACGCAGAAAGCACCGGATTTTTTTGAACAACGTTCAACAAATTTTCGCCACCCACATACCATTCCCATTTTTTGCCAAAGTCTTTGCGGATTTGAAGATTGACAATGGTATATGCAGGGCTCCACGCGGCCATTTGTTCCTTTTCTGGCAGTGTGCTGGTTTCCGGCAACCTTTTGGGGCTGTTCCATTGCACGATGGCATCCATATACCATTTTTTTCGGTTTTTCATGCTTAAAACGCCCACAAAACGGTGTTTTGACAGCATAGGCTGTTGCCGCATACTTCCCCCCAGCCACAACAGGTTCTCGATTAAACGATAACTCATCCGCAATTCTATGCGCCGATGCGGTTGTAACTGCAGGTCAGTCTGTATGGCATTGTATCGGCTTTGGTTGATTTGGCCAATTACTATCAGGTCCGGTCTTACGTCACGGTCTGCGCTAATCAGATGGAGAAAACGGGTGTGAAATGCATCTGTAACGAATTTGGCAGGATAGCCAAATAGTATGAACGGCAGGGTGAGGCTTACTCCGGTATTGATGGCATCTTCGCGCTGCTGACCGTATGCCCCATTATTGCGGTAGTCTTTGATGCTGATGCTGCGGTTGCTGATAAACTGCGGTAAATACTCAGCAAGTGCCCAGGGCGTGCGAACGCCTCTTCCCGTCTGGAAATGGAGCATTTTGCCCTTTTCATCAATCTCCCATTTGGCATGGATTCTGGGTGTAATCAGCCAGCCGAAAAGGGTGTTATAATCGGACCGGAGGCCCAGTACCAGGCTGTTTTCACCTGATTTAAACACCCATTCTGAAAAGGCACCGAAATTTTGTTCATTTCTTGATGGGTTAAAGAGCACGTTTCCTGAATCTGTAAGCGTTTCAGTCACCTTGTCAATCATAACATTTACGCCACTTCGCGTGCTGATAGGTTTTTTGTCGGGCGTGGCGTAGATGGCACTGTAAAACAGGCTGAACTGCTTGCCTTCATAATGCCTGTTTCTGAGGCTATTCAGCAAAGAATGGGTTTGCTGGCGGTTGAGGTGAAGAATTTGTCCGATACTGCGGGTCGCCTCCTTATTCAGGAAAATACCAAATTTGCCCCACACATCCGTTTTTTGTTCTTTCATGTTAAAATGAAAGACATTGTTACCCGGTTCCTTGTGCATAAAGTAATGTAAATCGCCACCGCGTCTTTCATCATTTACATGCGTAAACCCCAGAATCCATTCATTTTTATCGTTGTAACGGGAAATCTGATTGCCAAGAAAAATGCGGTTGGAGAGGGGCATATCGGTAAAACCGTCACCGCCGAAATCCATGGTCTTCCACTGCCCTCCGTAATGCAAAAAAGAATGGTTGAAGGTTCGGTGGTTGATGCGTTGTTTGGAAATCAGGTTTACTTCCCCGCGCCACTGGTTGTTCAGGTAGGCATTCAAAAAAAGCTTAGGTTCGGTCGGCTCCTGTTTCAGTGCGTAGTTAATTCCGCCGGTTAAGCCTTCAAAGCCTTCAGTCACGCTGCCGGTGCCCTTGGAAAGGTGAACTGCAGATACCATAGGCCCGGGAATGTGACTAAGCCCTGTTAAAACAGATAAACCTCGCACGGATGGCATGTTGGACTGACTCATTTGCACATATTTTCCTGCCAGTCCCAGCATTTCAATTTGGCGGATCCCGCTTACGCCGTCTGCATTGCTTACCTCCAGGGTGTTGGTGGTTTCAAAGCTTTCGCTGAGCGTGCAGCAGGCGGCTTTTTTAAATTCATTTTCCGTGAGGATCTCCGATTTCTGTATGCCTTTGCCACCGATGACGCCTTTCTTGTCTCCGGTTACTTCTATCTCATTTCCCGGACGGGGAGTGTCTGTCTGTGCAAATAAAACGGGAGAATGGGATACGGCAACCAGCAGAAAACATCCTGTCAGTCGTCGCATTTTGCCCCCTCTCTGTATCTGCAGCAATCGGGCAGCGCCATGTAGGCGGCATTACTTGCTTTAACCAATTCTGTGTCATGTCCGGCAATCGCAACCAGGTTGTGCAGCTGAATCTCATCCAGTTTTTTGGGGTTATAGGTTACGGTAAGTGTTTTGTCGTCCGGGTTGTAAACAGCCTTTCGGATGCCACGTTTATCGAGTGCTTCTTCTATGCGGTCTTTGCACATAGAGCAGGTTCCTTCTACGGTGAAGGATACGGTTTCATATTTAGGTGGCTTGCCGAAGGACATTGCCAAGGCAGCCATGGTGATAATAATTATGTTTTTCATTTTTTTCATTCTTTGGTTTTTGGGGTAAATGCGTTTTCAATCCCGTTTTGCGGGAAAACCGTATAAAGAATGAAATTTTAAATCAGCCAGGTACAGTGCAAGGCTTGATAATACAGGAGTTTTGGCGGAATTTCTTTTTCAGATTGCCACAACTCACTGGAATATAAGTCCGACACCACTCGGATTGTGGGAGCTTTTTCAGGTATAATTGCCGGAGGGGCAGCCGTCTCATTACAAACTACACTGCCGAATTTTGGGGTAATGCTAAAAACAAAAAACTCTTCGCAGTTGCCACAGTCTTCCTTTTGCGGTTTGGCAGGGAGTTTCTTTTTACAACAATCCGGTAATTCGTGCTTTTCGGCAGATCCATGCATGCCGCAATCGGAAAACACAAAAACACCACTGCCGGGGCAACTGTGCAGAGCCAGCTGCAAACAACCACTGCTAATGAGCATCAGCAGGGCAAAGGCCCAAGCAAAAAAAGTGCGCACTTCACCACGAATATAAACAAAAAAAATCATATTTCAAAATGCAATTACCCGAATTTTAGAGGTAATATCGCAGTAGAAGATGTTGCAGCATTTTTGGAATAACATACGGCGAACCAAGCGTGATTTTTCGCAGGAAGAAACACATACACTTCACCGGGTTTTGGGAGTTAGGGATCTTACCATGCTTGGAATCGCTGCCATTATAGGTGGGGGAATTTTCAGTTCGGTGGGAAAGGCTTGTGCTTCCGGCGGACCGGGTGTGATTTATCTTTTTATACTGTGTGCCATCGCCTGCGGTTTTGCCGCTATGTGCTACGCCGAATTCTCTTCGCGCATTCCAGTTGCGGGAAGTGCCTACACCTATGCGTATGCCTCTTTTGGTGAGTTGTTTGCATGGATTATTGGCTGGGCACTCCTGATGGAATACAGCATTGGTAATATTTATGTGGCATTCAGCTGGTCGGGATATTTTACGCACCTAATGGAAAATTTGGGTGTGCACATGCCTGCATGGATAACCACAGATTATGCTTCCTGTTCGGCTGCCGCAAAATCTGCATCGCCCGATTTGCAATCCCGTGAAATGATGGCCTGGAACGGCGCCCCCATGATGATGGGATTGCGGATCATTCTGGATTTACCGGCATTGCTCATCAATATCCTGATTACGTGGCTCGTGTATACGGGAGTGAGGGAAAGCCGAAATGCTTCCAATGTAATGGTGGCTGTCAAGTTGGTTGTGATTGTGCTTGTTATCGGTGTGGGCTTTTTTCATGTTGACACAGCAAACTTCAAACCTTTTATGCCTGAGGGCTTCGGGGGAGTGATGGCGGGTGTTTCGGCGGTGTTCTTTACGTTTATAGGTTTTGATGCAGTTAGCACAATGGCTGAAGAAACCAAAGACCCACAAAGAAATTTGCCCAGAGGAATGTTTTATTCCCTGCTGATATGCACTGTTTTGTATGTGCTGATTTCATTGGTTCTTACCGGAATGATGCCCTACAAGCTGCTTGGTGTAGACGATCCTCTGGCAACAGTATTGCAGTATAAAGGCATTGTGTGGCTGGAATACCTCGTCAGCATCAGTGCTGTGGTTGCCATGGCAAGCGTTCTGCTGGTTTTTCAGATGGGGCAGCCCAGAATATGGATGAGTATGAGCCGCGATGGTTTGTTGCCCAAAAAGTTTTCTGAGGTTAATCCAACTTACAAGACGCCTGCTTTCAGTACCATTGTCACCGGTTTGGTTGTAGGGATTCCCATCCTGTTTACAGATGAGAATTTTGTGCTGGATTTTACCAGTATCGGAACCTTGTTTGCATTTGTGCTGGTTTGTGGCGGTGTATTGCTTTTACCCCGAAAGAAAAAAGAAAAAGGCGCATTTCATCTTTCATTTATCAGGCCGATTTATTTTCCGTTTATTATTGTAGTGATTCAGGCATTGATTTTCTACTATTCCCCAGAGTTTTTTTACAAGCAAAAAGAGAATCCGGTAATCGTTCTTTACTGGTTTCTGATGGCGCTTTTGGCATTGATGGCCATATGGAAAAACTGGAATCTTATACAGGTATTACGGTTGGCAACAT
>CAYSIK010000034.1:5064-16087 GCA_964431045.1 uncultured Flavobacteriaceae bacterium | reverse complement strand
CCGGCCACACGCATTATCAGTCAGCTGCAGATGAAGGGGAATTTGTTTGCCCCTGAAATAGCTTTTGATTTGCAGGCTCCGGATTTACAGGCTGCAGGGGGTGCGTCGGGCGATGTTTATTCCGTCATTCAGCGGATTCGCTCAGATAAGGACGAAACCATGCGTCAGGCAGTGGCACTTTTGCTGTTTGGCAATTTTATACCTCCTTCATTTGCAACGGGAAGTGGAACCGGTGGCGTGAGCGGAAGTGGTGTGGCAGGCAGCAGCCTCTCCGGAGTGGCAAGCACTGTAGTGAATGATATATTTTCCAGGTTGGGTATTCCCACAAGAATTCAGGTCAATATCGATGATGTGCGCAGTGCCACAGGCACAAATACCAAAGTGTTTATTAACAGCGAATGGTTTTTGACCGACAGGCTGCGTCTGGATGTGAATTATGACCCAACCGTGGCCATGCTGGTCAGCAGCGTGGCACTGCCACTGAATTTCAACCTGGAATACATGACACGCAATGAAAACTGGCGTGTTAAGGCATTTAGCCGAAGCAACAATCTGCTGTTGCAGCAAAACAACAGCACCATTACCAACGGGGTAAGCGGAAATACTTTGGGCGGAGGTCTTATCTACCGGCGTGAGTTTAATACGCTAAGGCCTGCCAAAAAGCCTTAATTTTGTAACATGAAGGCAGGTGCGTTTCTGTGGGAAAGTCTCAGTATGGCGGCAGATGCCCTGCGGAAAAATAAGCTTAGGTCTGTGCTTTCCGTGCTGGGTATTACCATTGGCATTTATTGCATCATCGTGGTTTATGCGCTGGTGCATTCCATGGAAAAAAACATCAACGATAACTTTGCTTCGTTCGGTACCGATGTGCTCTTTGTGCAAAAATGGCCCTGGGACGAATTTGGAGGAAACTATCCCTGGTGGAAATACCTGAGAAGACCTGAAACCAGCGTAGATGAAGCGCATTTTCTGGAGGATAATCTTGATAAAAGCTGGGCGTCGGCCATTGCATTTGCCTTCAGTTCCGCAGAAAAAATAGAATACAGGGGTGTTTCGCTTACAGAAACCCGGGTAAACTGTGTTTCGCATCGCTATAATGAGGTTCAAAAGGCCGATGTGGAATACGGACGTTATTTTACCGAGGACGAGAGTGCCGCAGGGCGACCGGTTTGCATAATAGGAGCTACCGTATCGCAGAATTTATTTCAGGGTCTTGATCCCCTGGGCAAGGACATACGCATCAAGAATCAAGTATGCAGGGTCATTGGCGTTTTTCGCCGTGAGGGCCAAAGTATTATCAATGCCAGTGCGGATGAGCGGGTAATGATTCCCCTGAAACTGGGCATGGGTATTATGAATTATAAAGAGAATTCAGAGGGTACCCAAATATTGCTAAAAGCCGCTCCGGGTATTGCACTGGATGATTTGTCATTTGAAACCAGTCAGCTGATGCGCAGGTATCGCCGGATTGGTCCGTACCAGGAAGCTACATTTTCAGTAAACAGAATGAGTATGATTACCAACGCTGTCAGTGATTTGTTTGGTACAATCAAGGTTATTGGTGTTATCATAGGCGGTTTTTCCATGGTGGTAGGTTGTTTTGGAGTGGCCAATATCATGTTTGTGTCGGTGAAGGAAAGAACCCAGGAAATAGGCATTCAGAAAGCCTTGGGAGCGCGTCGGGGCTTTATTTTGGCGCAGTTTTTAACAGAATCGGTAATCTTGTGCATCATTGGCGGATTGATTGGTCTGGCTTTCGTTTGGGCTACCCTGCAGTTGCTGAATTTTATTTTGCAACATCAGCTCGACAGTGGTTTCATCCTGTATCTGATGCCGTATGATGTGGTACTGGGCATTGGAGTGTCTGTTCTTGTGGGCCTGCTGGCCGGATTTTTACCCGCATCTTCCGGGGCCGGACTGAATCCCGTAGATGCCATTCGGTCAAAATAATGTCACATGGTGGAAACTGCGTGAATTAATGCATTTGGAAATCTGATATTTTTGCTGTATATTTATGGAAATTTCAGGAAAAGTATTTGAAGTTCTGCCCAAAGTTACGGGCACCAACAAAGCCGGTAATCCCTGGCAAAAGCAGGAATTTATCCTTGAAGTACAGAGTGGTCAATATTCCAAAAAAGCATTGATGGGAATTTGGGGCGAAAAAGTAGATCAGTTTAACGTACAGAAAGGTGAGGAAGTAACCGTTAGTTTTGACATAGACTGCAGGGAATACAATGGCCGCTGGTACAATGATATCCGCGCCTGGAACGTGGTGAGAAAAGGCGCAGCACAGCCATCGGTAAACACTGCCCCGACCCAGGTGATAACCGAAGCTCCTGCCGATGTAGATAATTTTATTATCAATCAGGATATTTCGGCCGATTCATCTATGGGTGGCGACAGCCTGCCATTTTAATATTTAAAATATGCTGGTAACCTTAAGACAGCTGCAATACATAATTGCGGTATCAGAAACCGGAAGTTTCAGTAAAGCCGCAGATCTTGTTGCCGCGGAACAAAGCACAGTGAGCCAGCAAATCAGGGTTCTTGAAGACCGACTGGGTGTAATTGTATTTGACAGAAAAAGCCTTCCTGTAAAACTCACCCCGGAGGGTGAACAAATTGTGCTTCAGGCCAGAGAGATTATCGAAAAGGTGGAGCAGATGCTGAAGCCTTTTAAAAGTAAGCCCAACCGTTTCGGTTAATTATTTTCATATTTCTGCATTTTCTTTAGCCTTTTAGAATTTTGTAAATCTAAAAGGCTAAATTTGATTTGTCATTCCTTTAAATTCATCAGAATGCATAATGATTTATGAAAAGAATAATAACCATACTAATATGCCTTCTGTTTCTTTTCGAGGTACATTCACAAAATTATTGCGCACCACCTAAGGTTCAAGTCCATACAACAGTAACTTCTTCAGATGTTTCGAGGATACAGCCCCACGGCATTGCAGCGACCGGCGATGGTTTTTGGGTTACAGGCACAACTACCCAATCAGCCGGCGATATGGATTTTTTAGTCGCAAAGTTCAATGATTCAGGACGCTTGTTGTTTATGAAACGCCTGGGAACTTCCGGGGAGGAAACTTCTTATCCTGTGGGGATTGCTGCTACGGCATCCGGAGGCTGCGTGGTTGCAGGCAGATCGCATGAACCTGCCGTGGGATGCGGACTGGCAGCAGTTGCATACATAAACGCCGATGGCACGCTGAAATGGTGGCGCAGAACCACATCAAAAGACAATTGGGGTAGATATGATGCTTTTAGAAATGTATTGGTCAGAAAAGATGGAACGGTCTTTGGCTGCGGTTCTTCCCACCAGTGGAATTATAACTCGCAGCTTTTACTCGCAGCGCTGGATTCCAATGGAAATCAACTTTTCAGAAACTCATACAGCTATGGCGCTCAAACCCATATGGGCGCAGCGGCTGAATTGGGATCCGGATATGTCGTAGGAGGCCACGATGGCAGTTCGCCTGTCGTATTGACGGTTACCTCTGCCGGTGTGGTTGACAAATGTTTTGGATACAGCAGTCCGAATGTTTGCACCATATCATCTTTAACAGTATCCCCGTCCGGCAAAATTTATGTTACCGGAGGATATCTGATCGGAAGTAATTATGAACTGTGGATTGCCTCCATCAATGCCAAAAATGGAAATATTTTGTGGCAAAAAAGATATAATCTGGGCTATAGTTATGGTGGAAAAATTGAATGGGAAACGAACAGATTGGTGGTTTCATTCATGCACAATTCCGGAGGAAATAACTGGCACAATGGTTTTGCGGAGCTGGATTCAAACGGCAATGCATCCAAGGTAAGGTTAATTCGTTTCAGCAATATTTCATTTGAAAATCATTTAGCCGGAAGCAATAATGCCAGATTGCCTGGCGGTGGAATGGCCTTTGCAGGTTCCAATAGTGCACAGGGTGCCAACCTGAGTCTGGCAATTATAAATCCCTGTGATTCCGTTTTATGCAGTTTTACCAAGTCTAAGTTTAATACAGTAAACAGTACAGGAGTAATGCTAACATCAAACAAAGGAACTATGTATTTCGATGGCGCATTTGCAACCAATTTGAATCCTGTAATGTCCCGTCTTGCTTTTTTACAGAAAAACAATTGTACAGCCTGCGATCCTCCCTTGCCCACGCGTTTTCGGGATACTACCCTGTGTCTGTATAATTCGGCTGTTTTTAAAGTGAAGGATTACAGTGCCTCTGTGCTGTGGTCCGATGGAGATACTGCACACCAAAAAACAATTACCAAAGCAGGAATTTATCGTTTGACCCTGTTAAAATCCTGCGGTATTTACCGCGATACCTTTGAGGTAAAATATACGCCTGCCATGGTTAAGGTTTTGCCCAAAACCTTTGCCATTTGTGCCGGAACAGTGGTGTCTGTTGATGCGACACAACCCTTGAATCAAAAATATTCCTACTCCTGGAATGATGGATTAAGCAATTCCAAACGATTTATTAGCAACCAGGGAACATATGTTTTGACTACGTATGATACCTGCGGAAGCAGAAAAGATACCTTGACAGTTACTGCCAAAACATTGCAGCAATTAACCAAACTTAAGGATACGGTGTTCTGTGATACCCCTTTTGTTTACATGCAGAGTATTTCTGTTTATTCGGCCAATGTGTTGTGGAGCGACGGAGATACGTCTCATATCAAGACATTTAATGCACCGGGAAAGTATTTTGTGAAGATTACGGATACCTGCGGATTTCAGCTTGATACATTGGAAATCAGCCGGAATTTTACTCCCCTCAAAGTTTTAAGCGATACCCTGCATTTTTGTCGGGGAAACACACTCTATTTAGATGGAACCCAGCAGGGTGATGGTGCGTTCAGTTACCGATGGAGCAATGGTGTCAATAGCCCGGTTGTGAACGTAAAAAACAGAAGTACAATGACGCTTGTTACAAGCAGTGTATGCGGATTGCGCACCGATAAGGTTGAGGTTTATGTGGCAGACTGTGACTGCGAGATTTGCATCCCGAATGCATTTACGCCAAGGAACAGGGACGGCAGAAATGATATGTTTAAACCCGCTCTTGATTGCAAGAATTACGAGTGTGTTGCCAAAGAATCCAACATGCGGATATACAATAAATGGGGCGAAAAATTATTTGACGGCCCTGCTTTTCCGGGATGGGATGGAACTTATAAAGGTGAGACTGTGCCTGAGGGTCAATATGTATACTATATTCAAATTGTTTTTGACAATCAATTATCCGGAGCATCAAACAAAGAAACCTGCGGATGGGTGACGGTTTTATCCGGAAATTGATTAATTTAATTGAATTTAAATTGATTCAATAATGGCTATTTATATTGTTGTTATTTAATATTTTATATGCATTGATTCTCTCGGCTCAGGTATCGGTTTTTGGGCGTTTTTCGGTTAATTAGGTTTTTTTTTGTATTATTGCACCTATAATAGATATGAAATTGTCTTTCATAACCCCAAACTCACTGCTTAAAAAGTTATTCATATTCGGTTTTGTTTTCTTATTCCACAACCTGGTTTTTGCCGGGCGCTGGTATGTTGATATAGCCGGTAATAATTCATACAACGGCAAATCTGCTGTATATGTTTCAGGCACAACAGGTCCTTTGAGAAACTTGCATGCAGCCTATGACTCTGCTTCAAGCGGGGATACCATCTTTATGGGCAACGGTTTTTTTGCCGAGCATTTTACCCTCTCAACAAAAGATATTTATTTGTCTGTTTCCAACACTTCACTCAAGGCTTTTACACTCAATGGTTCGGGTCTAATTGCTGCGGTTATTGGTGCAGGTGGGAATTCACTTACCGTAACTGATACCTTCAACATGATTGATGGGTATCTGTTTACCAATCTTGCTTCTTCAGTTTTTAGGCTCGCTCCCGGTGCAAAGCAATTGGGTGGAGGAACGACCTCGTTTGTAGAAGGCAAATACCAAATTGGGGTTTCAACCGGTACGCCTGACATTAACTTTCATTTTGGAGAATATGCCTCATTGGATTACCGCAAAGTGCGTCTAACCTTCACCAAGACAGGTTCTGACACTGTTTACATAACCAATGAGATGAAATTTGGAATGGCGCCGGTTTCCGGCTCCCTTCCTGCCGGTATTCGCAATATCAGCAAAGTAAGGTACTTTGTGCTATCTGCAAACAGTTATGTGTCTTCCAGTGATTTTTATTTCAGTCCGAACTACGATTATCAGAACATAGATGATGAAGTAAAAGATTCTTCCAAACTTCGCCTTGTGATGCATAGCGGCTCAGGTAACTGGATTTCTCTGGGTGGTAAAGGCAGTAGCAATAATAGCGGAACACTCTACAATACCGCAGCTTCAGATACCCTGGGTTATTTTACCTATGCCAATGACAGTTTGGGATACAATGTGCTGGGTTCGGATGAGGTTTTTGCTGTACTGAAAGACAAATACAATACCTGTTTGGGATCTACGGTTAATTTCATAGAAAATTCTATCAGTCTGCGCTATCCCATCATTTCCTATTTCTGGAATTTTGGAGATCCTTCAGTAACTACGGATACATCATCCCTGCAGTATCCCGGATATACCTATGGTGACACGGGTGTTTACACTGTAAAATTAAAGGTGGTAAACAGTTTCGGTTATGAGGATTCTGCAACTACCACGGTGCGCATCAATGCTTTGCCAACGGTGAATTTTGGATATACGGAAGTTTGCAAAGGCTTGCTGAGTAAGTTTTCAGACTCATCGTCGGTTAATTTACCATCTTCAATCGCTTCAAGAGCTTGGTCTTACGGTGATGGAAGCACAGGTACCGGTCCTTTGGTTAATTATCCCTATGCTGCAGCAGGAGTCTACAATGTAAGGCTCGTTGTCACTACCACTGAGGGTTGCATGGATTCTATTGATAAAACAGTTCGGGTATTCCCCAAGCCCTATGTGGATTTTCCTACGCCATCCAGTTGCGTAAATGACACAGCCGTATTCCTGCGTTTTAGAAATACCAACCCGCCGGACAATCAGGTGGCCTATACATGGTATGTTGATGGTGCTTTCCAGAAGATTGACACCATGATACAAGTTTACCATACCCGGTCTTCACAGTGCCAAAATGGTTGCTGTTACCGGCAATGGCTGCGCTGACAGTACCACAAAGAACTTTACTATTCAGTATCTTCCGGTGCCCAACTTCACAGCTCCATCTGTATGTGTAACGGACAGTGCCTATTTTCTGCGCGTTAGAAATACGGTGCCTTCGGAAAGCTTACTTACCTGGCGCTGGAAAGTAGATGGTGTTGTAAAAAGCACCGACACAGCATTTAAATTTAAATTTAGCACGCCCGGATTGCACAGTGTCCAACTGAAAGGCACATCGGTGCAGGGTTGTAAGGACAGCATTACAAAAACATTTACCGTGCATGGTCTGCCGATTCCCGGTTTTACTGTAAAAGATATATGTCTCTCTGATACTGCCCGCTTTAACCGCATAGCCAATACCAATCCACCTGACAACCAGATAACCTGGAAGTGGAAAGCGGATGGCAACAACATTACCGGTGATACTTCGGCAAAAAAGAGATTTGCCACAACGGGCTCGCACAGTGTTACACTGTACGGCACATCCATCAATGGTTGCCGTGATAGTTTAACCCAATCCTTTACCGTATATGGTCTCCCATTAATGGGTTTTGTGCTCGATCCCGCTATTGCCGGAAATACCCAGACCCAGTGTCTCAAAAATAACAAATTCACGTCTTTCCCAACCCTGGGCACTACTCAGTCTCAAACCATTGCTGCCGCAACCTGGAAATGGGGAGATGGCAACTCAGATTTACTGAAAGACAGCGTACATTCCTATGCCGCGGTTGGTAATTACAAAGTAACACTTATTGCCACCACTGATAAAGGTTGTACCGACAGTGCCAGCAATACCTATAGGGTAAGAGGTACGTTGAATCTGAATTTTACCAAATCGGGTAATTGTGTGCCGGACAGCATCTTATTCTCTGATTCCGCCGTATCGGCAAGTTCCGCCATAGCCAGCCGCATGTGGAAAGTGAATGGTGCCAATGCATCGGCTGTTTCTCCTGCCAAATTGTTCCTTAACAGTGCCGGTCCTTTTACCGTTACCTACACAATAACCACTGCTGAGGGTTGTACCGATTCCATTACAAAGAACTATACCTTTACCACCTATCCGAACCTCACATACAGCCTCACAGGTACTTCACCCTTCTGTGTGGGAGACAGCCTGTCTGTGCGTGCCAATGGTGGAACCAATGTGGTTTGGCTTAACGATAACGATACCAACAGAACCAAGGTGTTCAAATCGGCTACACGTTACCGAGTGCGCGCGTTCAACGGTCCATTGTGTTTTGTGGATGACAATGATACTGTTCTGGTATATCCCAAAGTAATAGTGACCGCTTTCACCGATACTACTATTTACAGAGGAGGCGTTGCTACACTGCGCGCAACCGGTGCATCTACCTATACCTGGAGCCCAGCCACTGCCCTCAATGCCACAACAGGTCCTACAGTGAAGTCTTCAACCCTGAAGACACGCACATATATTGTTTCAGGCAGCAGTTCTGCAGGTTGCTCAGATGCCGACACCGTTACCGTTACGGTTATCGATCCTCCCTTCACCCGCATTCCTAACATTATTACACCCAACAATGACGGAGACAATGATGTATGGGACGTAAAAGAACTTGAGGACCTGGATCTGTACGATTTAACAATTGTTGATTATCAAGGCAAGGTTGTGTACGAAAGCAGCAACTACCTGAATGACTGGAATGCAGTCGACAAGAGCAATAAAGAACTTCCTGATGGAATATACTATTACCTCCTTCACCATAGGGGTAATCAATCTGAACTGAAAGGTTTCATCCACGTAATCCGCTAATCCTGTGAAAATTACAAAATACTTCCTCATCCTCGCATTTATGGGCATTTCCGGCAATGCCGGTGCTCAAATGAGTTCGCGCATAGACCAGTTTTTTCTGGATCCCTCGGTAATCAATCCGGCGGCTATGTCTGCGCAGAAAAAGGCCACAGCATCTATGTTCTTCAACCGCATCTATTCCGCGGTTCAGGGAACACCTCAAAACATGCTAGCCAATATTGTATTGCCTTTGCCGAATGAGCGCACTACTTTCGGTGTGTTTTATCTCAATGAAAATGCAGGTTTCAGCAAATTGCAAAATGCTTATGTTTCATATGCATACAAAATACCCTTTAGCGAAGAAAGTAATCTGAGTCTTGGTGTTTCGCTGGGCTTTATGAACCAAAGCTTCGATCCAAGTAAAGCTGTTTATATTCACGCCAACGATCCTGTTATAACATCGTTGATTTTTAGTCCTGCCGTTACCAGGGCTGATCTTCGCGCTTCGGCATATTATACGAACAAGGACTTTATGTTTGGTATTTCATCAAGCAGATTGCCCAAGCCCCGTTTTGATTACAGTTATTTCAACTACAAGGCAGAATACAACCTTCAGAATGTTTCCAATGTGCTTTTGGGATACTCTTTTGAAGTTGGTGAGAAAATGAAGATTCAGCCTATGGCCAATGTGACTTTTTGGGATTTTAAAAACTACAGAGGTCAGGTAAACATCAATGCCAAATACGATGAGAAATTCTGGTTTGGTATTTCAGGCAATGATGCTTCTCAGTTTGGCGCCAATATGGGGGCTGATCTGGGTGGTGGTACCCGTTTCGGTTACGCATTTATGTATCCTACCGGCAAATCGAGAGAAGTTTTGGGTAATGGACATGAATTTTTCTTCACCATTGGCCTGGGAAGGGGTTCATCTGCACCGGCCGAAGAGACTGCGCCTACAGAAGAAAACAAGAACGAAAGGCGCAAAGTTCAAATTACGGTTACCGATCTTCCCGGATTTATTGAGGCCGGCTTGGGTATAGATACCTCAGGAATTACGATTGCAAAACTGGATAGCAATGCCAAAGCCACACCCGGATTCTATATTGTTACCGGAGTTAGCTCTGATGAAGGGAAAGCCAACAAAATGATTAAAAATCTGTATTTGAATGACCAGTTTTCATTCAAATATTTTGACCGCAAGAACAACAGCTACTATGTGTTTGTGAAATATTTCAAAACACGCAATGAGGCTGACCGCTTTCTGCTGAGTACTGAAGTGGGTATGTCACAGGCCTGGGTTAGAGAGGTTAAATAACCGACTTTCCGAGACCGGCATAATACATTCCTGCCAAAGCAGCATCGCGCATATTTTGATTTTGTGCGAATAATCCGGCAATCATTCCTGTGAGTTTATCACCGCTTCCGCCACGTGCAAGGCTTGCGTCACCAGTGCCGTTGTAGAATACCTTTCCGTCAGGGCATGCCAGAAAACTGTAAGTGTTTTTGGCCAGGATATAAATACCGTATTCTTTGGATTTTTGTAACGCCAGTTCTTCCTGTTCTTTCCCATTGGCTGCAGGACCGAATAGCCTTTTAAATTCTGCCGGATGTGGGGTTAACAAACTGCCTTCAGGTAATAGTTTTAGCATGTCAGGATTGGCCGCCAGAATATTCAAGGCATCGGCATCCATAATTAAGGGGAAATGGAATTTTTCCAGTACGGCAGCCACAAGTCTGTATGTTTCCGTTGTGTTGTCCAGCCCCGGACCCAGTGCAATGGATTTAAATTTTGCTAACGGCAGATTTGCGATTGCGTCGATATTCAGACTGTGCGGAATATGCATGATTTGCGGAATAACCGACAGGTAGGGAGTAGCGCTTTCGGGGGATAATACGGTGGTTAAACCACTACCGGCATCATAACATGATTTTGCTGCCATCGCGATGGCACCGTGCATGCCTGTATTGCCCCCAATCAGCAAAGTGTGGCCATAGGTGCCTTTGTGGCTGTGCTTCGGCCGCTTTGGCAGCAATTGTTGCATTTGATTGGCTACATCTGCATCCGGATAGTTTAGATAAAAACGGTTTGTGGTAGCGGATTCTGTTGAAATCCCGCAATCCAGCACGTCA
>CAYSIK010000034.1:0-5054 GCA_964431045.1 uncultured Flavobacteriaceae bacterium | reverse complement strand
TGTTCTCAGGGTAAAGCAAAGAAGGCTTTGGTGACTGGAGGGTTAGGACCTTCGTTGCCTTGACAAAGGGAAAGTATTCATTGCCTGGTTCATCCGGCAATCCGCTGGGCATATCGATCGAAATAACTTCACCGCCTGAATGATTGATAGATTCAATCAGCGTAAGCCATTCATGCTGAAGCGGCCGTGTGAGTCCTGTGCCAAACAGCGCATCGATAATGACCGTGTTTTCAGGAATAACAACCTCATTGATTTCCTGCACTATCTGGATATTAACGGTCTTTTGATGCTCGTAAAGGGCAATTCGAAAAGACAGTGATGCTGAAGGGTTTTTTCCAAACAGGCAGATTTTGGATTCTACAATATATCCCCTGGAAACAAGCAATGAAGCCAAACACAAGCCATCTGCACCGTTATCGCCGGGGCCGCAAAATATAATAATGGGTTTGTCGTGGGCCAGAAAGTTATACAATCGCTGAAAAATGCGAAGTGTTGCCCTGTCCATAAGGTCGTGCGCATGCATACGCTCATCTTGCATGGTCAGAGCGTCACATTTTTTACTTTCTGCAGACGTGAGTATCTTCAGCCCGGGGTCCATATTGTAAGGCTTTTGGGTAAAACCTCAATTTCAGCGTATTTCTCTATAATACCGGCAGGTTCTCCATCCAGGTGAAGGGGCCGTTTGCCTTCAAATTCCATGGTAAACTTACCACCGGAAATACGGTATATCTCAGGACTTTTGCTGATACTGCCTGTGGCAAGTCTAAAACCAATAACCGGTATTTTTAATGGATTTGCCTTACGGAAAATGACCGCTGAAATGCTGCCATCATCATCCCTTGCGGAGGGATCAACCCGAAAATTATTACCCCACTGACTTCCGTTACAAAAGTCCACCATCCACGTTTTTCCTTCCCAGTTGGCATATTCGTTGCTGATACGGGTGTTAAAGGCATCCATTTTCAGGTTTTTAAAGACGGTTTTTACATAGCCTTGCAAACCCCTGTGTTCTTCGCGTTTAAATTCATGGCTGATTTTGGCGGTATAGCCGACACCGGCAATATTTAAAAAGTGGTAGCCATTAAAAAGGGCCGTATCTCTTACCGAAACCAGAGGATTTTCGGCAGCCTTGATGGCTTCCTGCCATTTTAGCGAAATGCGATGGTGTCTGGCGTATCCGTTTCCGGAACCCAGCGGTATTACACCCATGGCCGTTTCTGTGCCGATTAACTGGCTGCTAACCAGATGAAGGGTGCCATCCCCGCCGCAGGCAAATACAGCATGATAGTTTTTTTGTGCCAGATCCCGGGTCAATTCCAGCAGCTCTTCCGGGGATTTTGTTTCATACAGGGAGAATCCGCTCATAGATTTAACAGCCTTGGCCATTTCTTTTCCTTTCCTGCGTACAGAAGCACTCCCGGATGCCGGATTGATAAGGAAGGCTATTTTTTTGCGGTTTCCCATCAGTTTTTAAATACGTATTGTAGAATATTGGCTCCCATCTGCAGGGCTTTTTGGCGGATGGGTTCAGGATCGTTGTGTACCTCTGCATCTTCCCAGCCATTTCCCAAATCACATTCGTAGTCATAAAAGCAAATCAGACGCCCTTTGAGAAGGAGTCCGAACCCTTGTGGTGATTTACCATCGTGTTGGTGGATTTTAGGTAATCCCTGGGCAAATACGAAGGGTGAGGTGTAAATGGGATGGCTGTGCGGTAATTCCTGAAAATCCAGTTCCGGAAAAACCTTTTTCATTTGCGATCGCACAAATTTATCCATGCCATAATTGTCGCATATGTGCAAAAAACCACCGCTTTCTAGATATTTTCTTAGGTTTTGGGCTTCTGCATCGCTAAAAACAACATTGCCGTGTCCTGTCATAAATATGTAGGGATGGTTGTATAAATCAGGACCGCCAATATCCACAATATTTTCACTGGGGTCGATGCTCATGCCGAGTCTCGAATTGCAAAAAGTAGCCAAATTCCCCAAAGCAGTTTTAGAACTGTACCAGTCACCGCCACCGTTGTACTTTAGCCTGCCCAGTTTTACGGAATAGGCAGCACCGGGTTGTTTCAAGGCTGCCGTAAATAGAAATACTGCAGTGAGCAATAACCCCAAAATGATGCGGCCGGTGGTATTCAACATGAAAATTAAAGGTAAAGATACAACAGAAATGCCAATCCTGCAGCGATTCGGTAGTATCCAAACCACGCAAAACCTTTGGTTTTCACCAGTTGAATAAAGAAACGAATGGCAATGAGAGCCGTGATGAAGCTAAAAATATTGCCCAGGCCGATATCCTGCAGTTGCGAGGCAGACAGACTGTCCCAGTTTTTCAAAAGTTTGTAAAGGCCTGCTGCTGTGAGGGTGGGAACGGCAAGGAAAAAACTAAATTCTGTGGCCGCCACACGGCTAAGTTTGCAACCCAGAGCGCCTGCAATGGAAGCAGCACTGCGGCTCACTCCCGGTACCATGGCAAAACTTTGCACCAGGCCTATTTTTAAGGCGTCTTTATAGGTAATCTGATCTACAGTTTTTTCACCCTCGGGCAATAGCTTTTCCATAAATAACAGGAAAATGCCAATCAAAATCAAGGTGAAGCCAACAATAACGGGAGTTTGAAGCAATGTTTCCAGGAAATCATCAAACATCAGCCCCAAAACAGCAGCAGGAAGAAAACCCGCGAAGAGTTTCAGGTAGAAGGTGTAATCCTTAAAGGCAAAAAATCGTTTCGGATAGGCTGCAATAACAGCGAGTATGGCCCCAAACTGAACGGTTATGATGTAGGTGTCAATTTTTGCGGCATCCAGTTTCAAAATTTCACCTGCCATCATCAGGTGCCCCGTGCTGCTTACCGGTAAATACTCTGTGATTCCCTCGATGAGAGAAAGGATAAGGTTTTCAACCCAGGTCATCGACCTTAATTTGTTTTACCCTTGTAAAAAATGGATACAATTCCCAGGGCAAAACCCAACATGACCACGATGGGAGCTACCGTGATTTTGGTACTGCTGTAAATATCAGTAGTGCCACTCATCAGGGCAAAGCCTGCCACAAGAATTAGCAGCGATGCACCCAGCAGGATGTAATTGATGGTGCCGAATACCATTTGAGGCTTGCTGTTCAATGCATCCTTTTTTGCGGTGGAATTAGGAATTTGCTTGTTGCTCATCAGTATAAATTTTCAATTTTACTGCGAAGATACTTACGGGTGCTGAACCAAGCACTACCTGCTGCAATTAAAATTCCACACAATAGGGTCGCAGACAGGCAAACTGATGCTTCCAGAGGTTCAATAAATCCGGTAATTTCAGCAATGGAGCCAAAACCACTCCAGATGTAGTGAATTCCATTGAGTGCGCCGAAAAGCATAACCAGCGATATGGGGAATGCAATTAAGGCATATACGATGAATTTTCCGATAATCGGCCTGATGATAAACCCATGTGTGGCCCCCACCAGTTGCATACTTTTTATAATAAACCGATTGGCGAAGATATTCAGGCGGGTGGAGTTGTGAATAAGGCCAATGGCAATGATCACAAACACAAGGGTGATACCCAGTAAGGTAAGATGTATTTTGGCTATATTGCTGTTAACCGATTCCAGGAGGTTTTTTTGGTACACTACACTCTCAACAATTTGCATTTTTTGAAGGTCCGATGATACTTTTTCCAACTGAGCTGCCGAAGCAAATTCAGCCTTAAAGTATAGTTCGAGGCTAAGGGGAAGTGCGTTCAGTTCCACATATTGCATAAAGGCGCTGTCATTGCTTTGGGCCATTTCCTTCATGCCTTCCTCGCGACTCACAAAGTGGGAGGACTTATACCATTTTTCTTTTTTAAGGCCAGTTTCAAGGTCTTTTACCTGCGATTCTGTGCAGGAATCTTTGAAATAAACATCGAGGCTGCTGCTTTCTACAAGACTTTTGCTTAATCCTTGAAAACCCAGATAGGTAAGGGAAAGTAACCCCAGCATAAACATTACAAGAACCAGGCTCGTGATTCCGGGAAGTGCGCTGGGTCTGCGTCTTTTGGTTTTTACTTCAGAAGATTCTTCATACATGCAAGGCGAATTACAATAAATCCGATTAAATAGTCATTATTAAGTTATCCGCAATTGTGTATAGTACTGTTCTCTGCTACTTTTGCCAAATGCAAAATTCATCGCCTAAATCCATGAAAAATCACCTGATTCAGGTCGGCCACTGGGAAGGTATCAGCTATTTGTTGCTGCTTGGTTTGGCTATGCCATTAAAATACTTCGCCGGCTGGCCCATGGCTGTGTCCGTGTTTGGCTCCTTGCATGGATTTCTTTTTGTGTGGTTTTGTTTGATTTTGTTTTGGATGGAACTAAAAAAACAAATTACCATCTCAAAAGCAACACTTGCTGTTTTGTTATCGCTTTTGCCTTTTGGTACCTTTTATCTTGAGAAACTGGTTTTTCGCAAATAAATTGTTTATTTAAGACAAATATCGTATATTTGTTTTTCTATGGATGGCTTAAATATTAAGCAGGTACTGCTGGATAATATTATTTTTTTAGACATAGAGACGGTTTCGGCACAAAAGAGTTTTGATGAATTAAGTCCGGAGTGGCAGGATTTGTGGATACGTAAGGCCAGAAACCTTGTAAAAGATCAGCAAACAGAGGCTGAAGTATACGAGCAGGCGAGTATTTATGCAGAATTCGGCAAAATTATCTGCATTGGAGTGGGCTTTTTAAGAAGAGGAAAAGAGGGTCTTCAGTTTCGTGTAAAATCATACACTGCTGATGATGAAAGCAGTTTGCTACAGGAGTTTGCCAATTTGCTGAACCGAAGCTTCAATGGAACCCAATTTGTATTATGCGCCCATAACGGTAAAGAATTTGATTTTCCTTATCTGGCCAGAAGGATGATGGTACATGGTATTGCGCTGCCCAGGCTGCTGGATATTCAGGGTAAGAAGCCCTGGGAAGTTCCGCACCTAGATACCATGGAACTCTGGAAATTTGGAGACCGAAAGAGTTTTACCTCTCTGAATTTACTGGCGCACCTTTTCAATATTCCCA
>CAYSIK010000033.1:0-16135 GCA_964431045.1 uncultured Flavobacteriaceae bacterium | reverse complement strand
AGTCGCAGGATACCGGTTAAGAACCTATACCAAAGTGAAACTCGACAATAACAAAACCACCAAAGATTTTGATGATTTTAATATGAACGATTTCCTGATTACGCCTTTTGTGCAGGCAAGCTACAACAATGTCGGTATTTATTTCCGATACAATACCAGCATGCTGTTTAAAGACAATCAGGGCCCCAGATATTCGGGTATGCAATTCGGAGTGGTTTTTCAGTAGAATTTCCAATTTGGCGGTAACTTTGCAGTGAAATGACAACCACCCGCACCTGGACACCGATTAAGGAATATTCCGACATTCTGTTTGAACTTTACAACGGCATCGCCAAAGTAAGCATCAACCGCCCTCAGGTTTACAACGCCTTCAGGCCGCAAACCGTGATGGATATGCTCGATGCGTTTGATATCTGCCGCGAGCGGCAGGATATTGGCGTGGTCATCCTTACCGGCGTGGGCGACAAAGCCTTTTGCAGCGGCGGCGACCAAAATGTGAAAGGTATCGGCGGCTATGTGGGCGAAGACGGAATTCCCCGCCTGAATGTGCTGGACCTGCATAAAAAAATCCGTTCGCTGCCAAAGCCCGTGATTGCCATGGTAAACGGGTATGCCATTGGTGGCGGCCACGTATTGCATGTAGTGTGCGACCTTACCATTGCCGCCGACCACGCGAAGTTTGGCCAAACCGGCCCCAAAGTGGGCAGTTTTGACGGTGGCTTCGGCAGCAGCTACCTGGCCCGTCACGTGGGACAAAAAAAGGCCCGCGAAATCTGGTTTTTATGCCGACAGTACACCGCAGACGAATGCGAAAAAATGGGACTGGTGAATAAAGTGGTGCCACTGTCACAACTGGAAGACGAAACCATAGACTGGTGCAATACCATTCTGGAGCGCAGCCCTATGGCCATTCGCATGCTCAAGCGTGCATTCAATGCTGAATTGGACGGGCAAGCCGGACTCATGGAATTGGCCGGCGATGCCACCCTGTTGTATTACCTCACCGAAGAGGCGCAGGAAGGCAAGCACGCATTTCTGGAGAAACGCAAACCCGATTTCCAGAAGTTTCCGAAGTTTCCGTAAGCCGTTCAGCTTTGCCAATCCCGAAGGGGTCGCATAAACGCGAAATCTTCCGCCAACCATTGAACCCATTAACCCTGGTCGGTCTCGCACTGCCGCATGCCACGCGCAAAGACCCGACCAGAGAAAAACAGCTTGATCCCGGAGGGATCGCATATCCCTAACCCGGAGCGGCAGCGACGGGTACCCCCGACCCCGGAGGGGTCGCATAAACGGATATACTGAGGTTACTCCCCCTGCGCCAGGCTAAACGCCCGCTTGCCATTCATAAAATACAAACCTTCGGTTTTGTTGATGACCAGGCCGGCATTGTTCAACGCCACAAGCAAATCCACCACCTGCTGCTGGCTGATGGGGTTGTAGTCAAGGTCTTTTACAAATCGACAACGGCTCTGATCCGTGAGCATACTTTCAGACAACGCCTTGGGATAAACCACCAAACCGCGGTTCGTTACTATCTTGAGCTTCAAAATGCCTTCACAGGCTGATTTCAGCTTTTCTACCAGTTCGGCCGGGCCGTTTGCCATGTCCGCATGCACATACACATCCACACCCACCTGCGTCATTGTGGTGGGCTGCTGCGGCTTTACCGTAATATTCAAGAGGTTGCTCTGCTCATTCTCAATCGCTTTAAAATGCTGAGGCTTCTGTCCCAGTCTGGCTATGATGGCATCTGCAAACTCACGTGTGCCTGCTTTTTGAACGCTCAGGCCTTCTTTGTAAATCTCTCCGGTATGAATGCCGTCTTCCAGTGTTTTCAGCAGTGCATTCTCAATTTTAGCAGCTACATCGGCTTGCCCTACGTGCTGCAGCATTAAACAAGCTGCATTAATCAACCCGCTGGGATTGGCCATGTTCTTTCCTGCAATATCCGGTGCAGAACCGTGAATAGCTTCAAACATGGCAAAATCATCGCCAATGTTTGCACTGCCACAAAGTCCCACACTGCCGGAAACTTCAGCAGCAATGTCGCTGATAATGTCCCCATACAGATTCAGGGTTACAATCACATCAAACCGCTCAGGATCATCAGCAATGCGCGCCGCTCCTATGTCAATAATATAATGATCTGCAGCAATCTCAGGATATTCGGCAGCTACCTCATTGAACAACTGATGAAACATACCATCGGTATGCTTCATGATGTTGTCTTTGGTCATGCAGGTAACCTTTTTGCGTCCATTCGCCCTGGCGTATTCAAATGCATATCGGATAATTTTCTCCGATCCGCTGCGGGTAATAAGCTTTATGGTGTGCACCACCTCGGGCGTCTGCTGATATTCAATTCCGGCATACAAATCCTCTTCATTTTCACGCACGATTACCATGTCGATATTAGGGAAATGGGTACTCACGTATGGGGCATAGCTGCGTGATGGCCTCACGTTGCTGAACATACCCAGCATTTTGCGCATCGTCACATTCAGGCTTTTGTAACCACCGCCCTGGGGTGTGGTAATCGGAGATTTGAGCAATACCTTATTGGCTTTCAGTATTGACCAGGCCTCATCACTGATTCCGCTGGTATTTCCCGAAAGGTACTGTTTCTCACCCACCTCAATCACATCGAACTCCAGCCTTGCCTCAGCAGCCTGTAAAATACGCAGGGATGCGTCCATAATCTCCGGCCCGATGCCGTCACCATACGCAATGGTAATTCGTTTTTTATTATCTGCAGTCATACTCACATTTTGCAACCGCAAAAATAATCCTTGTAATCTGCAATTACAGCCTGAGCGTATTGTTTTATACCCTACCCCGGGTTAAGGGTGATTCAATAAAAACCGCAAAAATTTGATGGTCCGACCTTCGGCAAGCCATATTTTCTCATAGAAAGTCTGTATTTCCTTCAATTCAGTAGCACAGGGCTGTGTATATACATTTTCAACGTTTTCCAACAGCGTCAATCCTTCTTCGGCAATGGTTTCCAGCGTACTTTCATAAAAAAGATCACTGTCTGTTTTCAAATGAATCTGCGCATCGGCTTTGCAAATATTCCGGTAATGAGCCAAAAACCTAGAAGAAGTCAAGCGCTTTCGCGCTTTGGCAGGTTGCGGATCGGGGAAGGTTATCCAAATGCCGGAAACCTCATTTTTTTCGAAATGTTTTTCAATAAAATCAATTTGTATGCGCAGAAACCGAACATTATTCAATCCATCTTCCACAGCGGTTTTGGCGCCGCGCCACAGGCGATTTCCTTTGATGTCAACACCTACATAATTAATATTGGGATTGCGTTTGGCAAGGCCAACTGTGTAATCTCCTTTTCCACAGGCCAGTTCCAGCACAATGGGATTTTGATTTCCAAATATCTCATGCCACCGCCCTTTGGTATCCGTATTAAAATCCAGCGTATTCTCGAACGCATCAAATTCTGCAAACTTTTGCAGTTTTCCTTTGCTCATTGTCTGCAAAAAAAGTACAGAACTCCCGTATTCTTGCGAAATTTGCCACATGTTTTTGTCGCCGGAGATTTTATTGGCCGCCTACATGTCGGGAGCATTCCCCATGGCACACCCGGATGACAACAACGAAATCTACTGGCATACCCCTAAAAAACGGGGCATTATCCCATTGGATGAGCGATTTACGGCATCTAAAAACCTGAAAAAGCTTTACCGAAGCGGAAAGTTCACTTTCACCATCAACCGCGATTTTGAAAAGGTAATTCGAAGTTGTGCGGAACTCCGCGCTGATGACACCTGGATTTCGGAGGAAATCATTGAGGCATACATAGGTTTGTATAAGGCCGGATTTGCCCACAGTTTCGAAACCCGCCTGAATGATGAGGTGGTTGGCGGACTGTATGGCGTAGCCATTGGCAAGGCCTTTTTCGGCGAGAGCATGTTTCACACCCACACCGATGCCAGCAAACTGGCGCTGATGTATTTGGTGGAATTTTTACGCGAAAAACAATTCATGCTGCTGGATACGCAGTACCTGAATCCGCATATCAAGCAATTCGGTGCGTATGAAATTTCACATACCACATACATGCTGCTGCTGAAACAGGCGACGCGTTTGCAGTGACAGTTCGCGACCTGTCACTATAAACGCCCTTTGCCCGCCGCTCAGCTTTGACAACTTTTGGAAAGTTGTCAAAGCTCCTCACCTAATCGATCCCGAAGGAATCTCATATACCGCACCCTGCGCTGTCGCTCCGGGTGCGCGACACAAGGCGTCTGGTCGGTCTCACTATGCCGCATGCCACGCGCAAAGACCCGACCAAAGGAAAACAGCTCGATCCCGGAGGGATTGCATAACCCTAACCCGGGGCGGCAGCACCGGGTGGGCGACCCAAGGAGCCCCCGACCCCGGAGGGGTCAAATAACCCAAATCCTTACGTACCTTTGCCCTATGCTTCTGCATTGCAGCATTGACGGAGACAGTTACACCGCTGATCTCGCCAACGGCACCGACCTCAGCCAGGGCTTCGGCCCCAATGGCGATAATGCCCTTGCATTCCATATTCCACCGGCAGACATTGCGCCCATTCGTGTGGGCGATTTTGTGGGCAGCGTAGCCGCCGGAAGCGGTGCCAATTGCGAGATCATTCAGTTTTGCGCACACGGCAACGGCACCCATACCGAGTGTATTGGCCACATCACCAGAGAAAGAAACAGCGTCAACAAACTGATACAACCCGGAATGATGGCTGTATGCCTCATCAGTGCAACCCCCGAAAAACAAGGCGATGATTGGGTAATAACCGTTGCAGCGCTTAAAAAATGCGACCTGCACAGAACCCCGGCCATCATCATCCGCACCAACAACATTGAAGGGATACGCGGTAAAAACTGGAGTGGCACCAACCCCTGCTATTTTGAACCGACGGCCATTCAGCTGCTTGTGGATGCCGGATACGAGCACATACTGACTGATTTACCCAGTATTGACCGGGAAGAAGACGGAGGCGCACTCGCATCACACCACGTGTGGTGGCAATATCCTGCAAATCCGCGCATGCACGCATCCATCACCGAACTGATTGTTGTACCTAAAAACACGCAGGATGGTTTATACCTGCTCAACTTGCAGTTTGCCCCCATTGAATCGGATGCTTCGCCTTCCAGACCTGTTATTTATCCCTTAACACCCGTAAGACCTTGACGGCAAGCAGCGAAAAATGGCTATATTTCTTCAACATGCTGCTTTCGCGCATGGTGAATGCCGGCAAACGCCCTACTGCCGTAAACCCATCAAAAATACTTATTATAAAATGGGACGAACTGGGAGATCTGGTCACTTCAACCCATGTATTTTCCATGCTCCGCGAACGTTATCCGGAGGCTCAAATTGATCTGATAACAAAACCGGTCAACCTGCCGCTGGTGCAAAACGACAAAAACCTCACCCACGTTTTTACCGACATGGATAGCTGGAATAGCCGCTACGACCTGCACATAGAACTTCGGGGCACATGGAAATCACTGTTCAGAACCTTTCGCTACTTGCCCGTCTACCGCCTGGACCGAGGCTGGGTGCGTTTTCTGCAGCGCGGCAATCAGCCTCACGAAACCATTACCAACTATCGGACTGTAGCACCGGTTCTGGGGGATACGGCTATGCACAAGCCCTACGTGTCCATTCCGTCTACAGACGAAGAAAACACCAAAAAACGCCTTCAAAACTGGAAAACAAGCAACTTTATTGTTTACCATACCGGCGCGCGCAAATCCCTCAGGCGCTGGCCTGCGGCCCATTTTGCCGCACTGGCGGATTATGCCTACAAGCAATTTAACCTCGACAGCATTTTTGTGGGCACACCCGACGAGCTGCCTCAAATACAAGCCATTACCGGTCTGATGGAAACACCCGCGATTACTGTAGCAGATAGCCTAACCATTACAGAACTGGCTGCGCTCATTTCCAGAGCCTCTGCATTCGTGGGAAACGAAAGTGGACCGCTGCAAATTGCCGATGCTATGGGTATTCCATCCCTTTCCTTCTTCGGACCCGGTGTAAAAGACGTGTTTTATCCCCAACACCCTAAGGCCCGCATTTTGCATAAAATCCTGCCCTGCAACCCCTGCGATCAGGTGCACTGCATACACCCCGAGAATCCGTGTATTTCCCGCATAACCATAGAAGAAGCAAAAGAGGCCCTGGCTGAAGTTTTGAATAACCCTTAAAAATGTTGAAACAATGCGTGAAAATCACGTCATTGTATTGGGGGTAACACGCAAATTTGTTGTAGTTTTGATTACGCATGCACCGTTCCTTTGAGGTAACCGTTTTGGGCACATCGTCTGCCTCCCCCACCAAAACCCGCTTTCCCAGCAGCCAGCTGGTGCGGCTGGAGGGAGATTACTTCCTCATTGATTGCGGCGAAGGCACCCAGCATCAGCTGGTGCGGCTGGGTTTGCGCATGCAGCGCATCCGTTACATTCTCATTACCCACCTGCACGGAGATCATGTATATGGTTTGCCCGGTCTTATCAGCAGCATGGCACTTTTCGGAAGATCTGAAAAACTGACCATCGTTGGGCCGGAAGCCCTGAAAGACCTGCTGGACGTAATCATGCGTACCACAGAATCCCGTGTAACATTTGAAATTGAGTATATCAAAACCAATCCCCAAAAAGCCGAAACGGTGCTGGCCAACCGCAAATGGAGCCTCAGCACCGTGCCACTGAAACACCGCATCGCCTGTACCGGCTTTATTTTGCGTGAACAAGGCCCGGAATTGCGACTGAATGCCCCCGTGTGCGAACAAATGGGAGTTCCCGTAGAACAATATGAAGCCCTAAAATGGGGCGATGACTGGCACAAGGAAGATGGGAGCATGGTCCCTAATAAACTGCTCACCCTGCCGGGCAATCCCAACCGCAGCTATGCCTACATTTCAGACACCATCTACGACGAAAGCATTGTGCCGCACATTCAGGGTTGCAACCTGCTCTATCACGAAGCTACTTTCCTGCATGATTTGCTGGAAAGAGCCACAGAAACCCACCACACAACTTCCAAACAGGCGGGGCAAATTGCGGCTAAAGCCGGTGTAGGAAAATTAATGATTGGACATTTCAGCAGCCGTTATCACCAGACAGATGATTTGCTCTCGGAAGCACAGGAACAATTTAACGATTCGCTACTGGCCCATGAGGGTCTAACAGTGGCTATTTAAGCCTTCCACAATAATAAACACCTTTTTCCTGCGTTAATAACTCTACAGGCCAAGCCACTGGCACTGTTTTATCTTCGCAATCTACCCATGCCGGCTAAAAAACAAGAAAAACAACAAATCGGGGATTTTGACAGGTCTGACAAGGGCACCCAAACCGCCCCCATAGACCGCAAGCAGGTTGCAGAAATTGCATCCCTCAAAAATGAGCAGGCTCGTAAAGTCTTCGGCTTTCTGCTGCTGGTTTTGACAGCGGTGTTGTTAATCAGTTTCATTTCGTTTTTCTTCTCTTGGAAATCCGACCAGGATTTTCTGGCCGGCGGTGACTGGAAACTTTTCAAAGCCAACCACGGTAAAGTTGAAAATGCCATGGGGCTCGTGGGAGCGCGGCTGGGTTATTATTTCATACACAATGGTTTTGGGATGGCGGCCTTTGCCCTGCTACCCTACCTCGCATTATCCGGATTGTTTCTGCTTTTTGGGTACAGACCCTTTTCCCTGCTGAGAATTGCCATTCACACCATTCTCTTCACTGCGTGGTTCAGCCTTACCCTGGGCTTCATCTTTCATCCCTGGTTCCCCCTAATGGGCGGCACATTCGGCTATTTTGGCATTGCCAAACTCAATCAAATGATAGGCTGGCCCGGTTCGCTTATTTTTCTGATTTCTTATGCAGTCGTCTATGTAATGCTGTTTCTGAATCTCAATCCGTTTGACAGAATTAAACTGCCATCCAAAACGCCCGAAATGGAAGAAGTTCCGGAAGCAGAAAACAATTCAGGGGCTCAAATTATTGAAGACGACCCGGATGAAGTGATTGAACCTGAAACAGATCCCGATATTGTTTTTATAGATGAAGATGAGGAAAATGATTATCAACCCGTTGATGTGGCGGAACTCCCTCCCATTGAACTAAAAATCAAAGAGGAACCGCCTGCTGTAGTAACACAGCCGGAACCTTTAGTTGAACAAGAACCCAAGCCACAGGTTATTGAACTGGGGGGTGATGAAAATTTCCAGATTGAAGTAAAAACCGACAATCCGGATGAATTTGTGGAAGAGAACCTCGGAGACACCGCAACCGATCATTTCGGCATTGACACCACCTACGATCCCAAACTGGAACTAAGAGATTACCGACATCCAACGCTGGACTTGCTGAATGATTATGGCAGCGGCAAGAAGCAGGAAATCGATATGGATGAGATTGAAAGCAGCAAAACCATGATTATTGATACGCTGAAAAATTATAACATCGGCATATCCAAAATTATGGCCAGTGTGGGGCCTACGGTTACCCTGTATGAGATCATTCCGGCTCCGGGCGTAAAAATATCGAAAATCAAAAACCTGGAAGATGACATTGCCCTAAGCCTTGCTGCACTGGGCATTCGTATCATCGCACCCATTCCCGGTAAGGGCACCATAGGCATTGAGGTTCCCAATAAAAACCCGGAAATGGTTCCCATGAAAGGGGTGCTGGCCAGCAAAAAGTTTCAGGAGGCCGACATGCAGCTGCCTGTGGCATTGGGTAAAACCATCAGCAATGAAATCTTTGTTACCGACCTGGCAAAAATGCCTCACCTGCTGATGGCGGGCGCCACAGGTCAGGGAAAATCAGTGGGACTGAATGCCATTCTCGTTTCACTGCTCTACAAAAAACACCCAGCCTACATCAAGTTTGTGCTGGTTGACCCAAAAAAGGTTGAACTCACACTCTACAATAAAATTGAGCGACACTTTCTGGCAAAACTTCCCGGCGACGGTGAAGCCATTATTACAGACAACACCAAAGTTATCAATACGCTCAACAGCCTGTGTGTGGAAATGGATAACCGCTACAAACTGTTGCAGGATGCCATGGTACGGAATATTGTGGAATACAACGCACGGTTTCTGGAACGCAAGCTCAATCCGCAAAACGGACACAAATTCCTTCCCTACATTGTGGTGGTGATTGATGAGGTAGCCGATCTTATGATGACTGCCGGCAAGGAAATTGAAACCCCCATAGCGCGAATTGCACAGCTGGCAAGGGCCATCGGCATTCACCTCATATTGGCCACACAGCGACCCAGCGTAAATGTTATTACAGGGATGATCAAAGCCAACTTCCCTGCCCGCATTGCATTCCGCGTAACCAGCAAAATAGACAGCCGCACCATTCTGGATGCCAATGGCGCAGATCAGTTAATAGGCAAGGGAGATATGCTTTACAGCGGGGGCAATGAAATGATTCGTCTGCAATGCCCGTTTGTAGACACTCCTGAAGTAGAGCGCATCGTTGAATTTATTGGTGAACAGCGCGCCTATTCAACAGCCTTCATTTTACCAGAAGTTAAGGATGAGTCAGGAGAAGGACGCGGAAATGAAAGTTTTGACCCCAACGAACGGGATGATTTATTTGAAGATGCCGCCCGTGTGGTGGTGCAAAACCAGATAGGCAGCACCAGTCTCATCCAGCGTCGCCTGAAAATAGGATACAGCCGCGCAGGCCGTCTTATGGACCAGCTGGAAGATGCCGGCGTGGTGGGCCCCAACCTCGGAAGCAAAGCAAGAGAGGTGCGAATTCCTGATGAAGCCAGCTTGGAACAGTTTTTGAATAACCTGTAGTAGATTTGCATCTTTTATGAACAAACGCATCCTCCTTATTGGATTATTCCTGTTTTCATTGCTGACAGCACAGGCACAAAACGACGCCAAAGCAACTGCCATTTTAAACAAAGTCAGCAAACTGTATAAGAGCTACTCAGGTATCAAGAGCACCTTTACCATTACCACCACTTCCGCGCAGGGCAAAAGCACCAACAGCAGTGGAACAGTCTGGATTAAGGGAACCAAATACAAACTGGACTATGCCGGTCAGGAAATTTACTGTAATGGAAAATATATCTGGACCTTCAACAAAGAAGACAATGAGGTTACCAAGGAAAATTACAAGGTAAAGGACAATGCCATCACACCCAACGAAATCTTTACCATCTATAACCGCGATTTTAAAAATGCCTACGAAGGCCCTACTGTTCGTGACGGCAAAAATTACGAAGTGATAAAGATGGTCTCCAAAAAGAAAGTGAATTATAGCTATATCAATCTGGAAATTGACAAATCAACCAGCAAAATCCAGCGTATGACTCAGCGCTATAAAAACGGCACCGAAATCATCTATAGCATCGGCCAGTTTACCGCAAACACTGCGTTGGCAGACAATTTCTTTGATTGGAATGCTGCTTCACATCCGGGTGTATCTGAAGTAGACCTGTCGAAAAAATAAACCACAAAGACAAGTATAAAAAAAGGCTGCATTATCATTGCAGCCTTTACTTTTTATACACTATTAATTAGAGTACTTCTTTCATGCGCTGCCCAATCTCAGCAGGGCTGGCCACTACGTGGATGCCACATTCAGCCATAATAGCCATTTTTGCAGCGGCAGTATCGTCCTTACCACCCACAATAGCTCCTGCGTGACCCATTCTGCGGCCTGGAGGCGCTGTCTGGCCTGCAATAAATCCTACTACAGGTTTGGTTCCATTGGCCTGAATCCAGCGTGCGGCCTCAGCTTCCATGCCACCACCGATTTCACCAATCATCACAATTCCCGCTGTTTCCGGGTCTTTCATAAACAGTTCCACCGCTTCTTTAGTGGTGGTTCCGATAATCGGATCCCCTCCAATTCCAATGGCTGTACTTTGACCGAGTCCCAACTTGGTAAGCTGATCTACGGCTTCATAGGTTAATGTTCCACTCTTGGATACAACCCCTATATTTCCTTTCTTGAAGATAAAACCCGGCATAATTCCAATCTTGGCTTCTTCAGGCGTAATAATTCCGGGACAGTTAGGTCCAATTAAAGTGGCTTTTTTACCTTCCAGATAGCGTTTAACCTTAACCATATCACGGGTGGGAATGCCCTCCGTAATGGCAACAATTACTTTGATACCGGCATCTGCAGCCTCCATAATGGCGTCTGCGGCAAATGCGGGGGGCACAAAAATAATGCTCACGTCGGCGCCGGCATCCTTTACGGCTTGCTCAACGGTATTGAAAACTGGCCTGTCGAGGTGCGTGCTTCCGCCTTTACCCGGCGTTACACCGCCTACCAGCTGTGTGCCGTATTCAATCATTTGTGTCGCGTGAAACGTTCCTTCGTTTCCGGTAAATCCCTGCACAATAACGCGGGAGTGTTTATTAACCAATATACTCATGCTGCGAAAAGTTCCGCGAAAATACGATGTAAGGAGCTAATTGCCTTGTTATTTTTCAATGGCAGCAGTTAGTTCTGCATCATCAGGACTTACACGGCTGGGATAATAACCAACCAGGTTCCCAGCTTCATCAATCAAAAATTTATTAAAATTCCAGGTAACCGATGCGTCCAATGCTCCATTTTGAGCCTTGTTGCAAAGCCACTTATATACCGCATGCTGTCCGTCACCACGAACATCCAGTTTCTCGCTGATGCGGAATTTTACACCATAATTTTTCTGACAAAAAGCACCAATTTTGGATGCATCACCCGGTTCCTGCCCCCCAAACTGATTGCAAGGACAGCCTATAACAATAAGCTTATCACCGTACTTTTCATGTAGTTTTTGCAAGCCTTCATATTGCGGGGTGTAACCACATTCACTGGCGGTATTAACAATCAATACTTTTTTACCCTTGAATGATTCCATGGACCACTCTTCCTTGCCATCCAGTGATTTTAATTTCAATGTGTAGAAAGAAACAGGGGCCGAATTATTTGTACTTGGATCCACTGTCTTTGTTTTGGCAAAGAAACAGCCCTGTATAGCGAAAACAAGCCCGCCGAACATGAAAAAACGTATTGCTTTTTTTATCATAATTAAGCAACAAAAATAATCTCGCATTGTTTAAGAAACTGCACTTTGCGTAACTTCGTGGCAACGCATGAAAAAACTGTTCATTATACCAATTCTTGCTTCTGTATTATGGGTTTCCTGTGATGAAGAACCTCCTCCCGTGCGTTTCACCGAACCTGAAAAGCCATTGCTGGACACCATTTACACCGGCATTGCTCCGGCCCCGGACCCTAAAGCAGTCCTGCTGATGGATGTTACTGGCGTGGGTTGCAGCAATTGCCCGGATGCGGCAGTATTGGCCAAAAACATAGGGAACAGCAACCCCGGACGTGTTAATCTGCTCGCAGTCTATCCTTTCATTTTTCCTAATCACCCACTCACAAACCCCTTTGCCGGCTATGATACTCTCGCCAACGCAGATGCAGAAGGTCTCGTAACCAATCTCGGCAGCATTGTGGGATTGCCTACCGGTATTATCGACCAAATTAAAATTGGCGGCAGTCCTTTTATAGCGCCCTCTTCATGGGCCGGAACCGTTACAACCCGCCTTTCACAAACTTCTCCTGCAAATATAGAATTGGTATCCAAGTGGCTGAGTACTGACAACAAAGCCCGTCTGGAAATCAAAGTTAAATACCATCAAAATTTACCTGCAGGGTCTAAAAACCTACTCTATATTGGTGTTACAGAAGATAATATTGTAGGAAAACAAGCCCACAAAGATTCAGTGGGTGGTTACGCTTACAAGTATAAGTTTACGCATGTGCTGCGCAAACTTATTACCCCTGTAACCGGAGATACACTCAGGGAAAGTCCTTCTGCCGGTAAAATTTTTGAAAAACATTATTACGTTAAACCACGGTACAACTGGAAACCCGATAACCTGAATGCCGTGGTTTGGATTGTAGATGCAACTACCAAAGAAATCCTGCAATCTGCCGAGGTGAAACTCAAACCATGAGCAGTCACTGGACAAGCCATTTCAAACAATTCCGTCAATACCTCCTGCTTGAAAAATCGCTGGCTGAACCCAGCATAGAAGCGTATCTCCATGATGTGGAAGCCCTGCGAAAGTGGAGCGAACTAAGGGGTATGAACCGCAATCCTGAAGTTTTTAATCTACAGGACCTGATGGCTTTCTCAGCCTGGCTTGCTGAAATTGGCTTCAGCGCTTCATCACAGGCCCGTATCCTAAGTGGAATCCGTGGTTTTTACCGATTTCTTGTGTTGCAAAATGAAATTCCTGAAAGTCCTGCCGATTTTCTGGAACCGCCAAAAACCGGGCGAAAACTGCCTGTGGTGCTCAGTCCGCAAGATATTGACAGCATGATTGCCGCCATAGACCGCAGCAAACCTGAAGGGGAAAGGGATGTAGCGATGCTCGAAACCCTTTACAGCTGCGGTTTGCGCGTGAGTGAACTCGTGGGACTCAAAACCACCGATGTCTTCGCCGAAGATTCTTATCTGCGTGTCATAGGCAAAGGCAACAAAGAACGACTGGTGCCTATTGGCAGCCGCGCACTCAGGCACATCAACCTATACCGCGATACTATCCGGCGCCACATGAATATCCAGCCTGGCAGCAGAGACATCATTTTTCTGAACCGTCGTGGCGGCAAACTCAGCAGACAATCCGTGTTTCTGCTTATAAAATCACTGGCTACCAAAACCGGCATTTCAAAAAATATAAGCCCGCACACTTTCAGACATTCCTTTGCTACACATCTGGTAGAGGCCGGTGCCGATTTAAGGGCCGTACAAGAAATGTTGGGCCACGAAAGCATTACAACCACGGAAATATACACACACCTGGACAGAAGCTACCTGGCCGATACCATCCATAAATTTCACCCGCGTAGCCAATAGTTAAGACTAGGTCAGACTCACAGCCCCAGTTTATTCCACGTTTTTTTTCCGCTAAAAAAATAGGAAAAAACCAGACTGGCGTGCAAGACACCAATGAGACTTCTTAATTTTTGATTTTTCTCATAGACCTTTAAACCCTGTTTCATTTTATCAAAATCTCGGTGTGCTTTTACAATCTGAGGAATATGGGATATTTTCCCCTGTAAAATAAAAAAACAAGCCGCAAGTCCATCCAGCAACTTCCGTTTAAAAATAACTGAATCACGCTCCTGAGTATGCAGATTCTTATATAGCATCAGCAAGTTATTTCGAAAATTCAGGTAGGTTTTCCGGGGACTTTGGTTACTTAACGTAGCCCCTCCAATGTGATAAACTTTGCTTTTGGGACATGACCAAATACCATAGCCCATATTTTGAAGCCGCCAGCACAAATCAATTTCCTCCATGTGTGCAAAAAATGCCTCATCCAGCCCTCCTGCTTTTTCCCATGCCTCTCTTTTGATAAAAAGGGCCGCACCTGTTGCCCAGAACAAAGGTTTTTCTTCATCATACTGCCCTTCATTCATCTCCACATTACCAAAAATTCTGCCACGGCAAAACGGGTATCCGAATTTATCCATAAAACCGCCTGCCGCACCGGCATATTCAAATTTACTTCGGTTATTAAAATCAAAAATATTGGGCTGTGCAGCTCCAAGATTCGGATACTTTTCAGCCATTTCTATCAATGCTTCGAGCCACCCGGTAGCCGGCTCAGCATCGCTGTTCAGCAATACAAAGTAATCTGACTTTCTGTTTTTTAAACAATAATTATAACCGCCGGCATAACCCATGTTTTCAGGAATTTCTATCAACTCCAAATCCGGATAATTCTCTTTGATAAAATCAGCACTACCGTCACTGCTGTGGTTATCTGCAATAACTATTTTAATATTATTTCCACGGCTGTTTTCAATTACCTTAGGTAATAATTCCTTTAGTAACCCACAGGTATTGTAATTCAGAATAACGACATCAATACTCATGCGTCTTTATCGGTATTGCGGCCTGCAAAAGGGAATAAAATATAACGTGCACTGTCACCGTGAATCCAGAAAACACACATATTATTGACCGGATTTCCAAAAGCCTCCCTAAATGCAGATAATTTTTCTTTTTGTATTAAACCGGACTCAACAAATTCCTCTACGGTACTCACACTCAGTGAAAACGGCACTTCATATTCCTTCATATCTACTATCAACTCCCCCAAATAAACCTCGGTCTGATGCGCAATAAAAACAGGAAATTCCGTAACCCGCTCTTTGAGTAATTCGCGCGTAATTTCCAACAATTGACCGCTAAACTCGGTCAATTCATCCTGCAGTGCTTTGAGTTCTTTATCCAGCGGATCTGACATGCGTGTATGGCAGCAAAGTTACCACATTCAGATGGGGTTTGTTGCTTTGTAAAAAACGACAGCTTGTAAAATTGTATGAACTATATTTTTTTTATTTGTTAATTATAGGTAAGATTGAATATTCTTATGAAAAAACTTTCTAAAGGACTTCTCTACACTGCAGGCATCTTTGGCTTACTCATCTTAATTTTATACATCTCTCCCTACCGCTATTTACTTAAAGGAATCAGACTTACCTATCTGAAAGGCAAAAGCTCTGCAAATTTTTATGACAAGCAGGATTTTGACCTGAGAAAAGTTGAAAATGGGACTTCCATATTACCACTCCCAAAATCAGCAAATTACAATAAAGCAGAGCTGACAAGCGAAATAAAGGATATGCTGTCGAAAACCAACAGCGGTTCCTTCCTTGTACTTAGAAATGACAGTATAATCGCAGAGCACTATTTCAATGGGCACAGCGATACAACCGCATCAAACTCTTTTAGCATGGCCAAGAGCATTGTTACCATGCTTGTGCAGATAGCCATACAGGAAGGGAAAATAATGAGCTGGGACGATAAAGCAACCACTTACCTGCCATGGCTGACCGGAACTTACGCAAAAGATTTAACCCTGCGCCATCTTAGCACTATGACCGCAGGTATCGACTGGTCCGAAAAATACAAGGATCCATTCAGCATTATGGCAAAGGCTTACTACAGCGATGATGTTGATGCGCTGATGCGCAGCACTCCTGTTATTGACAAACCCGGCGAAAAGTTCAAATACCAAAGCGGCAGCACCCAATTGCTTTCTATGGCTCTTAGACAAGCCACCGGCAAATCTCCCGCTGATTAT
>CAYSIK010000032.1:3718-16977 GCA_964431045.1 uncultured Flavobacteriaceae bacterium | reverse complement strand
GTCCAGTCGCCGGTAATGAGACTGGCCGTAACCGTTGTGCTGTCGCAATCAACTACAAGAATATAATTATAGTTGAGGGTAACCGGATTTTTAAACTTCGCATCAAACTGCACATCGGTTAAAAAAACAGAAGATCGCATTATTGTATCGACAGTAACTGTATCGCTTGCCAGGGGCGTACCTGTTGGCAAAGAATCGGCACCCGCCTTATACAGATGGCATCGCAATTTGATAAAAACGGGTCTCGCCGGTGTAACGGAATTGGCTACTGCAAAAAGCCTGAAACCGGAAATGGTTAATTCCTGAGGTGCCCCGTAAAACTGTCCAAGACTGCTGCCACTTCTGAGGGTTACAAAGCGATATCCTTTGTTGCCATACTGCACAAAATATGAAGTATCTGTCTTGCAAGCCGTGGGCTTGGAGGCGCTTCTTCTGGATGTTTCAAATGGCTTGTATTCTGTAAGATTGGATATGATTTTTGGTCCATTCAATGACTGGAACTGCGCTCTGAGAGATAAGCAGGCTGCAAAAGCCAATAATAACGCGTATTTCTGCTTCATAGTGTAAAACTACATGAATTGGTATAAAAAACCAAAAATCCACATCAGACTTAGCAAATCAAAAACTGCAATATCCTAATTCACAAACAATTGCGTGGTGCTGAAAAAGGCAAAATATTTAATTCGGCTAAATGTTTTACCTTTGGAACAACAATATGGGAAATCAAATTTTAAAAGGAAAGCGCGGAATTATTTTTGGCGCACTGAATGAAAATTCGATTGCATGGCAGGTAGCTGAGCGCTGCCACGCAGAGGGAGCACAAATCGTTTTGACCAATGCACCGGTTGCCGCGCTGGTTGGTCAAACTGAAGAACTGGCCAAAAAACGCAATGCCCCGCTGATTTATGCCGATGTAACCAAAATGGAAGATTTGGATACACTGGTGAGTGAAAGCATGGATAAACTGGGTGGAAAACTTGACTTCGTATTGCACAGCGTAGGCATGAGCCTGAATGTTCGCAAAAAAATCCCCTACACTGAACTGAATTATGACTACATGCACCAGACGCTGGATATTTCCGCTATGTCATTTCACCGCCTCATGCAAACCTTGTGGAAACAGGACGCGATGGCTGAATGGGGCAGCATAGTGGGACTCACCTACATAGCTGCACAGCGGGTATTTCCGGATTACAGCGAGATGGCAGAGGCCAAATCCTTGCTGGAAAGCATTGCACGCAGTTTCGGTTACCATTTCGGAAAACATAAAAAAGTGCGTGTAAACACCATCTCACAAAGCCCTACAAAAACGACCGCAGGCAGCGGTGTTGGAGGTTTTGATGCATTCTTCAACTACGCCGATACCATGAGCCCGCTGGGCAATGCTGACGCCAAAAGCTGCGCAGATTACTGCGTTTCCATGTTCAGTGACTATACCCGAATGGTTACTATGCAAAACCTCTTTCACGATGGTGGATTTAGTTTTACAGGCATAGCAGCCGAACTGATGGAAAATTTTAAAGATCCCAACGGCTGATTTTTAAAAAAATAATTCAAGTTTTTTATTTTTGCCCTCATTATGGGTAAAGGAGACTTGAAAACCAAACGCGGTAAAATCCATAACGGATCTTACGGCAAGCACAGACCCTACAGGGTAAAGGCAGCAGCAGCTCCGGTAGCCGCCGCACCTAAGAAAAAAGCAAAAAAGGCCTGAAAAGGCCTTTTTTTATGGACTTAGCCGGCTTTTGATCCAAGTTCCTTCCGTTGTTAGCGAAAACGCTATTCTGTCATGTACCCTTCCCGGCCTTCCCTGCCAGAATTCAAGGTAATCCGGTATTAAGCGGTAACCACCCCAGTGAACCGGACGTTTCAATATTGTAGCCTCCGGATCTTCCATAATGCGTTTCATGGCCTCATCCAAATCATCTCTGGAGGCAATAATGCTACTTTGGTCGGACACTATCGCACCCGCCTGGCTCAATCGGGGCCTGCTCTGAAAGTACTGATCGCTCTCCTCTGCCGAAATTTGCTCTACTTTACCTTCAATTCTTATTTGCCTCTCCTGCTGCCACCAATGAAAATTGAGACTTGCAAAGGGATTTTCTGCCAATTCCATCCCTTTCTTGCTTTTATAATTGGTATAAAAAACAAAACCATGGTATGAAATACCCTTTAGCAAAACTACCCTGGATGACGGACGGTTATTTTTAACCGTAGATAGCACCATGGCATTGGGTTCGTGCACATTTTCGTGTACGGCAAAATCAAACCAGTTGGCAAATGCCTGCAGTGGGTTATCAGGCAAATCCTCCGGATTCAGGACGGCTCTTGTATATTCTTTTCTCAGATCGGCGATATCAGTGCGGTTCATATTGTAGTTTCAAAGTAACAAAAAAGAAAGCCCTGCGGCAAGGCAGGGCTTTCTTATCATTACACTAATATAATTATCTTATCTGTTGATGCTTACGCTGCGGGTAATCACGCCCTGTTCGGTGGTGATTTTTACCAGGTACACACCCTCAGACATGCCCTGCATGCGAAGCTCGGCCTTGTTGCCCTTCAGCTCAACTCCTGCCTCTACAGATTCGCCAAGTACATTGTACACGGCAATCTTTTGTATGCGGCTGCCTGATTCAACATTCACCAGGCCATTGCTCGGGTTCGGATACAACCTGATGTTGCCCTCGCCCAATCCTGCGGTGCCCATGCTGTTGCGTACTGATTTCACTATCGTCTTGCTGCACTCACAATCTGCCTGGTTTCTTGTATACAAAGTGATGTCAAAGTCGCCCTCATAGGGGAACTGATACACACCGCCCGAAGTATTCAATGAACCGCCATCTGAGAACTTATAGCGATAGAAAGGATATGTGGTGTTGGCTGCCTGTACCTTGATGGTCCTGTAGCCGTCGCCGGGAGTCCAGTCATCGGTTACCGTGAACGTACAGTTTGGCAACTCAAACACCTGCAAGGGCTTGGTTACTACCGTTTCGCAAGCGCCATCAACAACCACCTTCAGCTTCACGTTCGGGCTGAATGAGTTGGTCGTGTTGTATGTGTGAACAGGGTCACTCACATTCGATATCGGTGAGCCGTCTCCGAAATCCCACTCGTATACCATATTGCCCTGTCTAACGCTCGATTTGTTATCGAACTGTACCGGTTTACCTGAACAGGTGTTCTGTACGCTGAAGTCGGCAATTGCCTGTGTTCCCACATTCAGTGTCTTGGTCATGCTGTCGCTACAGCCGTTGTTTACACTCACTACCAGTTTCACCGTCTTGGGACCCAGTGTGGTAAACTGGTGAGAAGGATTATCCGACGTTGAGGTGCTGCCATCGCCGAAGCTCCACTTCGGTGCTGATGCAAAGCCGCTGATAGGCGCTGTGCCGTTGGTAAACTGAGTCGGTGTCTGGTCACATACCTGTCCGCTGGTCCACGTTACCACAGGTGCACTGCCTATGTCAATCTTCTTGGTGGTCGTATCAGCACATCCAAACTCCGAAATAGAGATCAAACGCACGTTGTAGCTGCCACCGTTCTTGAACTGGTGCAATGGGTTCTTCACTGTTCCTACTTCTCCGTCGCCAAAGCTCCAGCTCTGACCCAGGATACCGCTCACCAACGTGCTGTTGTTGGTAAACTGTACAGGTACATTGCTGCAGAATTTCTGACCTGTTGCGCTCGGATAACTAAAGTCTGATACAGGGGTGTGGAACAGATACGCTGTTTTGGTGCGTGCTGCAGGACAGCCATTGTCTTCAACGGTCAGTGTTACATTGTACTGACCGGGTTTGCTGTATTTGAAGGTAGCATCCTTGCTGGTGGCATTGGTACCGGGGGTTACGCCAAAGTTCCATTTGTAGGTGAGCGTACCCAAACCGGTCGAGGTATTGATAAACTGGTGGGTCTTACCTTCACATACGTTAAGAATACGGAAGTTTACGTTAGGGAGAGGGCTCACCGTAATGGTATCGCGCTTGATGCGCTCGTAGCCATAGATGCTGGAAATGGCCTTATATTTTACGTAATATACGCCGCCCTTGGGGTAGAAGTGAACCGGGTCGATGGCTTCGCTGCTGTCACCGTCGCCAAAATACCACATGTGATCAAGGAATCCACTAAGGATTTTTGATTTGTTTACAAACTCAACGGCATCGCCTTCGCAGGTAACTTTTGAGCGGGTGAAGTCTGGCTCAGGAAGAGGAGCTACATACATGTAGAACACTACGGTGCTATCACAATTATTTTTTCCAATATCCTGGAAGGTTACTCTTCCCACGAGCTGGGTGTCAATTTCTGTTGTAGCAGGGGTGTAAACAAATCTGCCCGGAGCAGAAGACGAAGGATCGGTCCATTTATAACTGATTGCTCTTCCCTTAGAAGTGGTAAGAGAAGTTCTTGTAATTTTCCAGGTAGTTCCATGGTCCGCATTGTTGTATCCGGTAGGTGCACTTAAGTTCCATGCCAGGGTATCGCCCATGGCTACCACACGTGGAGAACCGAATGCTCCGGTGCCACTGCGTTTTGCCGAGGTTACATGCGGAGTACCGGGAACCATCAAAGCACCTGAAGGAGCCGGATTCACTGTTATAACTGCACTGTCAAGGCCGGAGGGGCAAATCGGTTTTGTGTAGTGAACCGCTCCATTGAATGTACGGGGATTGAAAGTACCGCCAAATGTAGCGGCAATTCCATAACCGCCGGATATGGAAAGTTCAGAGTTAGTTATGGTCTGGTTGCCGTTTGCATAACCCAGCACATCACCGGGTGTATTTACGTAGATGGCATACTGAACACCGGACTTAAGGGTGAATGTATAGGGAATATTGGTTCTGTAAACCCCGGTTCCCCTGCTTGTAACATTGCCGCTCCAAACCGTGGTCCACATAGTGGCAGTTGAAGCAGCACCCGGATCCAGGTAAGAGCCCTGTCTTATGTACAAATCTGTAGCAACCGGTGTACCGGCTACTGTTCTGCACTCAAAATGAATACTGTCAATTTTCAGATCACCGGCTGTTGCACGGATATCAAACATGGCTCCGTTCTGACCATTTGTGCCACCTCCTATGGGGACACGAATAACATTGAGACCATTATAGGAACCCACGTAAAATTTATATGTACTTCCGGAAATCAGGAAAGGTGAATTAATTCTGCGTCCATAGCCAATTACATTACTGGCCCTTCTGTCAGCAAACCAAACCAGTGAATCCCTGGAAGTTGCGGGTGTGGCCGACAATAAAGTACGTTGGCTTCCGCAAAGGACAGTATCCTTCGTATCGGGCGTGCCTAAAGTTCCGCGGAAATCAAAAACACGGGTAAAGGTATCATTCTTTACATCACCATCTACGCCATTGTTGGGCATAGCCGACCATACACGGATGGTGTACAATGTATTGCGGGTGAATGTAAAATTGTTGTATACCTGAATGGTTCTTGAACTGTCGATGTTCAGGCGGAATTTTGCCTTGTAGGGTCCGTAGGTGGTTGAGTTGATTCTCACATAATAATTAAAACTGTCTATGGCAGCTGATGCACCGCTGGTAAACGTTGCGTTGATATTCTGGGTGTAGGTGCACTGATCCAGAGGACTGATACCTGTGCATCCCATGTCGCGCAAAATACCCGGGCGGGTAAATTCCAAGGTCATACGCTGTGTGGGAGGTGGACAGTTGGCCGTAGCAATTCCACCCCAGTTTTGGTTGCCAATGGCAGCATTTAAGCTCCAAGCAGGATTGAGGCACGAACAGAACGTGCCTGCACCTGCTACAGATAACGCAACCTGATCGGTTGGGTTTGCGCAGCCTGTAGCCACACAACTGCCTGCACTGCTAATATTCCAGGTATTGCCATTGCAGGTCACCGTGTAGGCCGTACCATTTTTTATGGCATCCGCAATTCTTCTTGAGAAAATAACATCCGAACAAGTTCTGCCCGTAACGGCAGTCGCATTGTTATCTCCTTTGATGGTCACCGCCGTAAATTTTAACGAGTTGGTATCAAGCATTCGCCTGAAACTTACCCAGTTGTCATAATTGGCAGATCCCGGGCAGTAGGTTGTCCCTCCATTGAAGTTTTCGCTGTAGCGTACAACCCTTAGCTGAGCAAGGGCTGAAAACGCTGAAAGCACCGAAAACACAGCAAATAATAGTAGTTTGTGTAGATGTCTTTTCATATATCGTTGGTTTTATGCATTTTAGTTCAAAAATGAGGAGTATTCCCCAAAAAAGCAAATTGATTAAATAAATATCTCCAAAACTTTAAAAAAAAGCGCAGACCTATGGCCTGCGCTCTTAAAATCAACGATTTAAAAAAATTATCTGTTGATGCTTACGCTGCGGGTAATCACGCCCTGTTCGGTGGTGATTTTTACCAGGTACACACCCTCAGACATGCCCTGCATGCGAAGCTCGGCCTTGTTGCCCTTCAGCTCAACTCCTGCCTCTACAGATTCGCCAAGTACATTGTACACGGCAATCTTTTGTATGCGGCTGCCTGATTCAACATTCACCAGGCCATTGCTCGGGTTCGGATACAACCTGATGTTGCCCTCGCCCAATCCTGCGGTGCCCATGCTGTTGCGTACTGATTTCACTATCGTCTTGCTGCACTCACAATCTGCCTGGTTTCTTGTATACAAAGTGATGTCAAAGTCGCCCTCATAGGGGAACTGATACACACCGCCCGAAGTATTCAATGAACCGCCATCTGAGAACTTATAGCGATAGAAAGGATATGTGGTGTTGGCTGCCTGTACCTTGATGGTCCTGTAGCCGTCGCCGGGAGTCCAGTCATCGGTTACCGTGAACGTACAGTTTGGCAACTCAAACACCTGCAAGGGCTTGGTTACTACCGTTTCGCAAGCGCCATCAACAACCACCTTCAGCTTCACGTTCGGGCTGAATGAGTTGGTCGTGTTGTATGTGTGAACAGGGTCACTCACATTCGATATCGGTGAGCCGTCTCCGAAATCCCACTCGTATACCATATTGCCCTGTCTAACGCTCGATTTGTTATCGAACTGTACCGGTTTACCTGAACAGGTGTTCTGTACGCTGAAGTCGGCAATTGCCTGTGTTCCCACATTCAGTGTCTTGGTCATGCTGTCGCTACAGCCGTTGTTTACACTCACTACCAGTTTCACCGTCTTGGGACCCAGTGTGGTAAACTGGTGAGAAGGATTATCCGACGTTGAGGTGCTGCCATCGCCGAAGCTCCACTTCGGTGCTGATGCAAAGCCGCTGATAGGCGCTGTGCCGTTGGTAAACTGAGTCGGTGTCTGGTCACATACCTGTCCGCTGGTCCACGTTACCACAGGTGCACTGCCTATGTCAATCTTCTTGGTGGTCGTATCAGCACATCCAAACTCCGAAATAGAGATCAAACGCACGTTGTAGCTGCCACCGTTCTTGAACTGGTGCAATGGGTTCTTCACTGTTCCTACTTCTCCGTCGCCAAAGCTCCAGCTCTGACCCAGGATACCGCTCACCAACGTGCTGTTGTTGGTAAACTGTACAGGTACATTGCTGCAGAATTTCTGACCTGTTGCGCTCGGATAACTAAAGTCTGATACAGGGGTGTGGAACAGATACGCTGTTTTGGTGCGTGCTGCAGGACAGCCATTGTCTTCAACGGTCAGTGTTACATTGTACTGACCGGGTTTGCTGTATTTGAAGGTAGCATCCTTGCTGGTGGCATTGGTACCGGGGGTTACGCCAAAGTTCCATTTGTAGGTGAGCGTACCCAAACCGGTCGAGGTATTGATAAACTGGTGGGTCTTACCTTCACATACGTTAAGAATACGGAAGTTTACGTTAGGGAGAGGGCTCACCGTAATGGTATCGCGCTTGATGCGCTCGTAGCCATAGATGCTGGAAATGGCCTTATATTTTACGTAGTATACGCCGCCCTTGGGGTAAAAGTGAATGGGATCAACCGCTTCGCTGCTGTCGCCATCTCCAAAGTACCATTTGTGGTCTATGAAACCTGTAAGGATCTTGGATTTATTTACAAACTCAACGGCATCGCCTTCACAGGTAACTTTTGAACGGGTGAAGTCTGGCTCAGGAAGAGGAGCTACATATACGTAGTGCTTAAGCAGTGTATCGCAGTTGTATGGGCCCAAATCCTGAATACTAACTTCTGCAATAAACTGTGAGTCAATATCAATTTTATCCGGGGTGTAAACCAAACGGCCTGCAGCACCTGAAGAGGCAACAGGGTCCGCCCATGTAAAGGTTTTCAAAATACGGCCCTTCAATGATTTCATAGTTACGTTTTTCACTTTCCAGGCGGTATTATGACCTGTATTGACATATCCCGTAGGGGGCAATAAATTGAAGGCCAGTGTGTCGCCTAAGGCCACAACATGCGGTGAACCCAGGCTTCCGATTCCGGATTTTTTGGGAGCGGTCTGGAAAGGAGTACCGGCCGAGAGTTTGGCGCCAAATGGCGCAGGATTTATTTTAAGAAGAACACTGTCAGGAGCACTTACGCAGAGGTATTTTTTATAAAACACCTCTGTTTCAATGGTGTAGCCCGAAAAGAATGCACCGAAATTAATTTGATTAAGGGTACCACCCGACATTATTATGTCAGAATTTTGGTACGTGAATGAGCCTAACTTGGCTAGAATAGTATTAGATCCTGTTAAAGTAGGGTTTACATAAACGGCATACTGCTGTCCCCCCTGCAAAGTAAACGAAGCCTTTAGAGTACTCCGTTTTGAGCTACCTGCAGAAATCACCGGACCTGTATACACCTTTGTCCACATGCTTTGCGTGCTGGTTGCACCCGGATCTGACCAGCTACCTTTGCGCAGCCAGACTTCCACATCCAGCGAGGTACCGGCTGAGAAATTGACATCGTAAATATTGATTCCTAAACTGTCTACCGTAATATCTCCCCCTGTGGTTCTAATATCAAACATGCTGGACGGATAACCATACGCAGGGGCATTCAGCCCTGTGGTTAACATAGCCCTTTCGAAGTCTGAAAAACTGGAAACATAATACTTATAGGTAGTTCCGGAAGCGAGATATGGGGTTTTGTATGTCCTGCCGCGTCCTACATTTTTGGTGAGGGCACGGTCAGAATACCACACAATTGAATCTGATGCGTTTACGGGTATACTGCGGAGCACTAAACTCTGGCTTCCACAAACCGTGGTATCAATACCATTGGGTGTGGGCTTACTTCCTGCAAATTTGAAAGCAAAAACGGCTGTGTCATTTCTTCTGAAACTGTCCAGCTTGTTGTCAGGCTTATCGGTCCAAACACGGATGGTGTAGTTGGTATTGGCGGTGTAGGTATAACTGCCGGCTACAGTCAGCAAGGTATCTACGCCGGAAGCCAGACGTATTTTTCTCCACACGGGGCCCGTGGTGGTGCCATTCACACTGTAGTAATACTGGAAACTATCGATAGCTGTTTTACCGAAATTCTTAAATCTTGCCTTGATGGGCTGTGTGTAAGCACATTTGTCAGGGGTACCTATAGCCAGGGTTCCGGCGTCCTTGAGGTAAGGTGGTAGCACAATAAAACGCAGCTCCATCCACTGATCACTACCGCCACAGGTTGCGGTATTGATTCCTCCCCAGTTGGAATTGGCGGTGCCAATACCGGGACGAATGATATAACCGGGGTTAGGACAGTTGGATCCCGAACAGGTTGCCGGGGGATTAATCCAAACTTCACCCTGATACCGGTTGCAGAGTGTCCACACATTTCCACCGACAGAAGGACTGGTGTAGGTTGTCAGGGTTCTGAGGGCCGTGGCATAATCTTTTGCGATGGTCGCATCACTGTGAGACAATCCGGTGGTGTTGTTTGTACCGGAAATCTTCATTCCCAGATAGGTATTGGTGGATACCAATTTTGCACGGAAATTGTTCCATTTGGTAATTTGGGCAGCCGTGGCAGGAACTCCATTTCTGAAGGTGTCTCGCCATACAATGTCCTGGGCTGTTAATCCTCCATAACGGGTCATTAATGCCATTAGAACAATCAGGGAGTAGCGTATTGATTTTTTCATTGCAGAGTAGTTTAATTTCCAAATTAAATTAATAAGACACTAATATCCAAACATTGGATAGAACTACAAGTGTTTGACGCGTTGGCTATGTTTAGCAAGGATTTCATGATTTCCTAAGGAAAGCGTCCAGATAAAAACAATTAAACTAAAATCACAATTTAATATCTATCAATGTTTTAATTCAGCAATATGGGCAACATCATGTTATTTTAAACAAGAATTAAACCGGCCGAAATCTTTCGTTTTTACAGATTTATCAGCCACCGGATTCCTGAAAAAAACAGTTAAAAAGGCCATTTAATCCTTTAATAAATCTCTATAAATCACCTAACTACCGCACTAAAGTTGCAGTGACCGGGGCATATTGTCACAAAATTGTAATAAAAAGCGCATTTATCAACGGCGCATGCCGGGAAGACCCATTCCGGGCATTTTGCGGTTTTGCATCGACTTCATCATTTGGCGCATTTGATTGAACTGGGTAAGCAGTTTATTCAGCTCCTGAATACTTCTGCCACTGCCATTCACAATGCGCTGCTTTCGGGATCCATTGAGAATTTCCGGCTTGGCTCTTTCTGCAGGGGTCATAGATTGAATCATAGCCTCAATTCCTTTAAAGGCATTTTCATCAATATCCATGTCTTTGATTTTGCTTCCAACACCCGGAATCATGGCCATCAAATCCTTCATATTTCCCATTTTTTTGATTTGCTGAAGCTGAATTAGAAAATCATCGAAATCAAAACTGTTTTTGGCAATTTTCTTGGACAAGCGGGCAGCTTCCTCTTCATCAAAGGCCGCCTGGGCTTTCTCCACCAGCGTTACAACATCTCCTTTGCCCAGAATACGCCCGGCCATGCGATCGGGATAAAACACATCCAGGGCTTCGGGTTTCTCTCCATTGCTGACAAATTTGATGGGTTTATTAACAACCGATTTGATGGATAATGCAGCACCACCGCGTGTATCACCATCCAGCTTGGTCAGAACCACACCGGTGAAATCCAATACCTGATTGAAGGTACGGGCAGTGTTCACAGCATCCTGTCCTGTCATGGAATCCACCACGAACAGAATTTCAGCGGGACTGAGTGACTTCTTCAGGGCCGCTATTTCATCCATCATCTGCTGATCAACCGATGTGCGGCCTGCAGTATCCACCACCACCACATTGTGGTTGTTCAGCTTGGCGTATGCAATTGCATTTTTAGCTATGCTCAGGGGGTCTGTGCTTTGATCTTCACTGAAGACCTTGACTTCAGTGGCGGAACCCAATACTTTCAGTTGTTCGCGGGCTGCCGGTCTGTATACGTCACATGCCACCAGCAGCGGATTCTTCCCCTGAGATTTTAAAAAACGCCCGAGTTTTCCTGTAAACGTAGTTTTACCGGAACCCTGCAGGCCTGCAATAAGAATAACTGCGGGGCTTCCCGACAATTTAAGATCAGATTGCTGTCCGCCCAATAAGAGCACCAATTCATCGTATACAATTTTGGTAAGCAATTGTCCGGGAGAGACTGCGGTAAGCACATTCTTTCCTCGGGCTTCCTCCAGCACTTTATCTGTAAATTCCTTGGCTACCTTGAAGTTAACGTCGGCAGAAATAAGAGCACGGCGAATTTCTTTCACCGTTTCAGCCACGTTTAAATCATTGATTTTGCCTTGCCCTTTGAGGGTCTTAAAGGCTTTTTCCAGTTTACGTTGTAAGTTATCAAACATAAGTGCACCGCAAATTTACCAACACTTGAGGTCAATTAAACGGAATTGTTTCAGATTTCATTAACGAATCAGGTAAACGGTTCCCCTTTTTTGATGAGGAATACCATCATAACCAATGGCTTTTACCTCATAAATATAGAGTCCACCCGGGCATTCGCGGTTCATAAAGGTACCATCCCATCCCTGTGCCGGATTACCGGTATTGAAAATCATCTGACCCCATCGGTTGAATATCCTGAATTCATAGCGCAGTGCAGGATTGGGGTGATTCCCAAAAACATAGCCCAGTGTGGGTTTAAACACCTCATTCAATCCATTTTGGTTGGGTGAAAACCCGGATGGTACCCAAACATAAGAGGCGGGAACAAAGCATACCGAATTGGAAACGGAAGAATCCATGGTACCGGTATCTTTCAAGGCTACAATCCTGAAGCAAATGCTGTCCAAACCAAAACTCTCCAGGTTAATGCTGTCTTTTGCCGTTTGTGCACCGGAAAGCGTAACCCAGTCCTTGTATTGGCCATTGCGCTGTTTTAACTGCAACTTATAGGCTTTTACACCTGAATGCCAGTATCCGTATTGATTCCAGTTGATTTTTACCGTTTTACTGCCGGCTAAACCTTGCAGATAAATAGAATTGGAAGCCAACCCCGCATCATCGGTAAGTCCGCAGTGATCGCGGTATGAAACCCTGTAATAATAAGCCGCCGCATGTGCATCCGCCGAATTGTCTGATGCACTCAAACCTTTCACCTGCTTTACTGTCTGAAAACTACCGGGCAAACCATTTCCGGATCTCTCAAGCAGGAAGGAGGCTCCGGGATTCCAGGCATAATCCGATTTCCAGTAAACTGTGGGAAATGAATCGTTGTCTACCGTTACCAGTGTTACCAAAGCGCTGCCATCGGGCTTACCATACAGTGGTTTTCCGCAGGTTTCATTGCTGCGCGACCGATACAGTTTGTTGTTATGCACCGCCTCCACATAATAGCAGTAGGTTAGATCACACTTCCAGCTATCTGTGTAAATCAGTTGGTCTTTGTCAATGATGGCAATCGAAGTAAAAGCTCCACCTGGATCCTTTCTGAATAGTTCATAATGGCTGAGTTCATTACCCCATCCATCATAGGAGAGCCATTTAAAAGTCATGTGGTATTTTTCAGTGGAAGTATCGCGAAGCAGTATCGTGCAGTGCGAAACCGCCAGCTTGCCCTGCTGTGCGCAGGTATCCTCCACTTTTAGGCTGTAACAGTATCGCTGGTTGCTCAGGGCCTGGGATGTAAATGAAAAATTTAACGTAGTATCTTTTTTGGATGAAACGGATTGTCTGTATATATATCTTGTGCTGTCGAGGTAAATATGATATCTCATAAAATTCCCCAGATTGGATTGACGCCAGTTTAACTGAACCGTGTTCGGATCTTTGACGGTTATAAAGGCAATGGGGGCAGGTATAGGACCGGCAGTATCAAGCACATAAATGCCACGCACAACGGTTGCCGTA
>CAYSIK010000032.1:0-3687 GCA_964431045.1 uncultured Flavobacteriaceae bacterium | reverse complement strand
GGTTAAAAGGGTCCTTATATCTCCATCCCGCATTTCTGAGGCTTGAGGTGTCCTTGAAGGTTGAAAGGTCGCCAAAATCCCACCGATATGCGGCAATAGCCGAAGCAGAAGTGCCGTTGTAGGTAAACTGTACTGCATCTTTAGCACAAAAACTATCCCTTGAAGGGGTAAATGCCGGAACAGGTTTTTCCCATACCACAAAAGAATCCAGGGTAATACTGTCTTTGCAACCGTTGATATTTTCGGCAATCAACTTTGTTTTAAACACTCCCGGAACCCCAAAGAGATAATTGGGTGCAGGTTGATTTTTAATGTCAATTTTTCCATCACCGTTAAAATCCCAGTAATTTTTACTTACAAAGCGGCTTTTATCGGAGAAACTCACAATCAATTCGCCTGCACAACCTTCTGTTTTTCTTAGAAACCGGGCTGAGCTGTAGGTGAAGCTGGGTTCGGCCGTTTTCCATACTTCCACGCTTTCCGTTGGTTTTGCATAAGCAAAACAGTTGAATTTATCAGCCACGATTAGCAGGGGATCAAACCGCTGTGTGGTAAGGGTTTTGTCGGTGACCCGATAGGTATGATATTGCCCGTTTTTCAAGCTATCGGTAACAGTACCATCGCCATAATCAATATAGGCGCGCACATAATCCTGACTGTTATTGCTAAAGTTTACGGTTAGGGGTTCACAGCCTTTATTTCCGGCAACGGTTAATTTTGGAATGGGACCAATTACCTTGAAAAAACCCTTCTTCTCAAGTGTATCATAACAACCCAGATAATTCTGCACCACCAGTTTCACATCAAAGCCGGAACCCAGATTTTCCTGAAATGTCTGGGTAATCAGATCATTATTTTTTGAATACTGCTTTGATCCGTTGGAGAAAGACCACCAGCTGTTGATGGCACCGGGTGTGGTATTGAAAATCTTAACCAGTTTTGGGGCGCAATACACCACAGAATCGGGAGAATACAACGATGCTTTGAGTTTAAAGATATTTATGACGGTGTTGCTTGTATCAGAACAATTCTGGTATTTAACGATAAGCTTTATTGGGAAATCTCCCATTTGGGTGAAGGTTCCGTTGGGTGACCAGGCGGTGCGTGATGGTTTAATAATCACACTGGGTGAATCACACACCCAGCGAACGCTGTCGGCCCACCAGCTGCTGGTATTGCCAAAATTGACGGTATTGCCGCGGCAACGGCCCATATAAGGAATGTTTATGCGTGCCTTAATACCTGATTCTATAAAGGTCTTGCGCGTGGAGTCCTTACAGCCGGAACCGGAGCTGTATACCAGCCAGCATTCATAATCACCGCGGGCGAGCGTGCTGGTTATGGTAGGTTGCGTTGGGTCTGAAATTGGAAAGCCCGGGGGATTGCTGCGTTTCCAGAGATACTGAAAAGACATGGAGTTTCCATGGTAGTTCAGGTCGCTGAGCAAAGTGGCTTTTAACGTCACAGGCAGTGGCGCACAGCCGTATGTGGGGCTAATACTGGTTTTAAGAATGGCACCGCTCACCTTGACCCTGCGGTTGTGTTTAATGGTGTATTTGCATTCTCCATTGGGTTTTTCTATGGTGTATTCAATCCGGTAAATACCCGGAAATCCTATCTGCATAATGGATGAATCACCGTAAGACTGGTATACAATATTGGCGGAATCCAGGTGAAATGCTTTCCAATAGGATTGAAAACCTTTTACAGGTTTGAGCTGCTTTGCTTTCAGTAAAAATTTCTGATTGCTGCAAACAATGGTATCCTGAATATTTAGCACCACATCGGGCACTTCTACTTTAACCCAGGATTTTTTGGTTTGCGTATCGCGGCAACCGCGGTTATTACTTACAATCATTCGCACGGAGTAGTTTCCGGGCAAACTGTATTGTATCACCGGCTGTTCGTCGGTTGATGTGGTCAGAACACCTCCACTCAGGTTGTAAAAAGTCCACTGAAACTGATTTTTGGTGCGCGGTGTACCGGGCCCTAATCTGCTTGTAAAGGTAACTTTCTGAAAGGGACAGGTGGGGGCGGGATTATAAACAAACTCGGTATCAATGGAACCGCCAACCACAATATTTTTTTGATAAAATGTATCGATGCAGCCATTTGAGGAGGAAGCTATAAGGCGGGCAGAATATTTATTGATACTGTTGGTTATATACTGGTAATCCTTACCCGTAGAGACATTAATGATTGTTCCGTTGCTGTCCCAAATGGTCCAGCGCCATGAGGTATTTGGACCCAATACGGATGTATTGGAAAACTGAACGGTATCCGGTGTTGAACAATAGAATGGAACCGGTGTGGTGAAAGCAGCCCTGGGGCCACTTATAACAGCAGCTTTCTTTTTGAACAGATAGCTTCTGCAGCCGCCACTTTCACTGGTAACCGTAATATCTGCAGTGCCTGTATCGTTGAATTTACCTTTTACCGAAGCACCGGAAGTCTGGCCACTGTAGCCCGCACCATTGATATTCCAGCTAACTGTACCGGATCCGGTATTGGAAACGGTAGCCGTAAACAGACGGTTTGCGCACAATGTGGAAGGACTGTAGGAAATGCTCATGATGGCAGTATCTCCAAAGGACATGGCATCTTTATTTTCATAAAAATACTTGCATCCGGCTTTGGTCACCAGCATTGCCTTGTAGGAATATATACCTGCCTTGTTGTAGTTAACCAGCGGATTTCTTCCAAACAGGCTGTCAGTTGTGGAACCCGGCATCCACCATTTGATATAATCCACCGTCTGATTGGCACTGTCGATGGTTGGGGTAAACCGCACACCCAGCGGGGCACATCCGTTGCTCCGGGAGGGCGCTGCCGAAAAAACCACATCTTCCCAAATGCCCAGGGTTGAATCGAGCACTTTCTGGGCCTGACAACCCCAACTGTCTTTCACACTGATATATACACGCTTGTAGCCTTTACCGCCTTGCGTAAAGACATGCCAGAACTGTTTGGGTCCATTGCCTATAAATCGGGACTCTATAAGCCAGTCGCGGTAGACAACGTTTTTGGAATTGTCCGTAATAATAATGGTATCCGAAGAATTGCCACAAAGCGAAACCTTGCTGAAACCCACATCAATAGTGGGGTTGTTGTGCACACGGAACGCTTTTAACTTTTGGATGGGCACAATCACACCACCGGAAGTTGTAACCCTGACTTCTACATCAAACGTACCCGGGCTGGTCATTACCGTTGAATAGTCTGATGTACCTGATTGAAAATTTCCATTACCTATTTTCCATTCATAATTGGTGCAGCCTGTGCAATTTTTTACACGAAGCTTGACAGTCTGTGGAATGCATACATCCGGGGTTAGCACTTCAATTACGGGTGTCTGCGCCTTAATAACAGCGGGCAGAAATCCGGAAAGAAGCAACCATAATCTGATAAAATTTTTCACACCCGAATGCATTGAGCTACCCTACAAAAATACTACATTTGCCTTCAATAGAACAGTATCTAAATTATGCGCATCATCATGACTATTCTGGCAAGCATTTCGTTGCTTTTTGCCTGCAATAATTCCGCTAAAAAGGAAACCCAAAACTACCGCATGTTTGCCGGTGCAAGGGCCGCTCAGGATTACCAGACAGCCATTACAGCTCTTTCTATGATGGCTACAGAGGATTCGGCACAATACCCATGGGCTATTGATTCACTCGCGGTTTA
>CAYSIK010000031.1:11865-17156 GCA_964431045.1 uncultured Flavobacteriaceae bacterium | reverse complement strand
GGTGTGCGCAGTTTTGTGGTTCCAAAAGATGAAGACTTGTCGGAATTATCCGGTTGTAACATCCTGCGGGTGACGGATGTGTTGATGGCCTTGCAGAACCTGGCAGCCCACCACCGCAGCAGATTTACCGGCCCTGTTGTTGGCATAACCGGCAGCAATGGTAAAACCATCGTAAAAGAATGGTTGCATCAGCTCCTGGGTGAGGAATTTAGCGCACACCGCAGTCCCCGAAGCTACAATTCTCAGATCGGCGTTGCCATTTCATTGCTGGGTATTGAGACATGGCATAAAATGGCCATCATTGAGGCCGGAATATCCAAACCCGGAGAAATGGAGCGTCTCTGGCAGATGATTAAACCGAATCTCGCCATTTGCACCCACCTTGGCAGTGCCCACGATGAAGGGTTTGAAAACCGTGAACAAAAAGCCCGCGAAAAAGTGCTGCTGTTTAAAGATGCCGACGTGGTCGTGTTTCCAGGTGATTCTGTCGAGATAAAAACTGCCGTACAGGTTTATAAATCCACCCAGCCGCTTACCAGGTTTGTTTCCTGGGGTACATCTGAAGGAGCCGGATATCGTTTGCTGGAAGAAGATTTCGGGCAGGGTTTTACGCGTATCAAATTTATTCAGCGCAGCACGGAACATCAGCTGGAAATTCCTTTTACGGATAAGGCATCTGTTGAAAATGCAATGACCTGTTTGTGCACGCTCGCCGCTCTGGAACGCTGGGATCCGGCCCATGTGGAGCAATTCAGGCACTTGCACGCGCTGGAAAACCGACTTGCTTTTACTGAGGGCAGAAATGGCAATTACCTGGTTAATGATAGCTACAGCAATGATCCCGATAGCCTGCAGGTAGCGCTGGATTTCATGGTTCGGCAACAGCCCGATAAACCGGCCTGTGTCATCCTTAGCGATATGGACCAGAGCGATCCGGATAAGCAACGGCTTTCTACCCAAATAGCAGACATTTTAAAACAAAAAAGAGTAAAACGATTGTTGCTGGTTGGCGAATCGTTCTCAGCGCATATTCGTGAATTTGCCGCTTTTGATGTAAATCATTATCCCAGCACAGCGGCACTCATGGAATCGGGTATTTTAGACTGTTTACAGCATGAAGCCATACTCATCAAAGGTTCCAGGCGGTTTGGTTTTGAGAAAATACATGCTGTGCTGAAGAAACAACTGCATAAAACCCATTTGCAGATTGATCTTGAGGCATTGCGGCACAATTATCGTTTTTTTAGAAATGCAGTTGCACCCAATACCCGCCTTATGGCGATGGTGAAGGCTTTTGGCTATGGCAGCGGCAGTTTTGAAGTGGCCCGAACCCTGCAGTTTATGGGCGTGGATTACCTAGCGGTGGCTTTTGCCGATGAAGGCGTAGCGTTGCGCGAAGCGGGAATCCAAACACCAATTATGGTAATGAATACGGGTGCCGAAGACATGGCAAGCCGAATGCAATACGGTCTTGAGCCCGTTGTGTTTGATGTGGCAGGTTTGCAGTCGATGTCTGAAATAGCAGGAAGCCATGAAATTGCTGTTCACCTGGAAGTTGATACAGGCATGCACCGACTCGGATTTGCACCGGAGGCCCTGAAAAACCTCACTGCTGAGTTGCCTAAAAATGTTCGTGTTGCCTCGGTATTTACCCACCTGGCAGCATCCGAAGACCCTGTGCATGATGATTTTACGCGTGAGCAGATTGCACGTTTTCTGCAGGCTGCCGATATGTTTGAAGAAAGGCTGGGATATTCACCTCTGCGTCATGCATTAAACACCGGCGGCATTCTCCGTTTCGCTGAATATGGAATGGATATGGTTCGGCTGGGTGTGGGTTTGTATGGCGTGGACCCAAGAAATATAGCACAGGCAGATTTGAAACCGGTTACCACGCTGTACAGCAGCATTTCACAGTTACACACCCTGCAGCCCGGTGAGGGCGTGGGTTACGGACGGCGCTCGGTTGCAGAAACAGCCCGTGTGGTTGCCACCTTACCAGTGGGTTATGCTGACGGGTTGCGGCGCAGTCTCGGCAACGGAAAGTGGAAGGTACTTGTCAATGGGCATCATGCACTCACCGTGGGCAGCATTTGTATGGACATGTGCATGGTGGATGTGACCGGTATTGATTGCCGCGAAGGTGATGAAGTTGTTGTTTTTGGGGCTGAAAATACAGTAGCAGAAATGGCAGCCTGTGCCGATACCATTCCGTATGAAATTCTTACCGGTATTTCGGCACGGGTTCCCAGAGAATATGTGGGTGAAAATTAAAGGTGGAAATACTTATTTAAGGGGTTTTTGAGAAATTAGAGAAAAAGTATTTTTCTTATTGTCAAACCTTAATAGTGTTTCAAATTTCATAGAAGGACAGCAGTTTGGATCTGGTTTATCATAGCAAATAGATTCCCCTTTTAGCTGATTGGATTGAATGGATTTGGCGTAAAAACTTCCACGGCCATCCGTGTTTTTATTACAATACGCAAGTTCATAGCCGTTAAATTTTATGTACTTGGTTGTATAGTTTTCATTTGTTACTCCTTTAAATAAATAAAATGTTGGAACATGGGTAGATGCTCCAACTTCATCCGCTCCGGGTGCGAGAATATCTTCAATGCCATCTCCGGTTAAATCTCCTTTAATAAATTTATTTGTATTTAAAGAAATAATATATCGTTCGGAAAATAATGTGTTACTGTCAGTCCATATTATTTTTTCACCCGATTCCTTATTAATGTCAACTGTTAAATTAGGATTATGAATTTTAGTGGAATCAACAATAGTCTTTTCCAGGTAATCAATAATTTGGTCTTCTGTCAATGTTTTTGCAGCATTTTCGTTATTCTCCGTGCTATTGTTACAGCCGAAAAGTAAACTCGCTGTGGCCAAATAAATTAAGGTTTTTTTCATGTCTGAAAAGTGAAATTATAACAAATGTATTCAATACAATTCAATTGCAATAAAAAAATAGAAAATTATTATTCGGTTGAATAGGTATTTAAACCCACTGAAAAATTTTCAGAAAATATTTACACCAGATTAAAGGCAAAACACTGAAATAACCGTGTTTTCTCAAAGCGCGATGGTCTTCAATATTTGCCTCAGATATAGCCGTCAGCCCTTGCTGACTGCTGCCGCCACTGCGCATCAGTACCGAGGTATAGGGCAGGAATTTCGTATTGATTTTGTGCACGCCTATAAACCTGAGCAAAAGTTCAAAATCCGCAGCGCGTTTGAATTGTAAATCAAAGCTGCCATACTTTTCGTAACATGTTTTTCGCACAAAAAAACCGGGATGCGGCGGCTGGTGACCGATGCGGAACATCCAAGGTTTCCAGCGGGTGCAACGGTATTTGCGCACTACATTTTCTTTTTTATCTTTAAAAATATTTACATCGCTGCAAATGGCTTCCGTATTGTCATTCATGGCAGCAACAACGTCTGCAATCACCACGGAATGGGCCAATACATCATCGCTGTTTAGAATGCCTATTACTTCGCCGGTTGAGAGTGCAATGCCTTTGTTCATAGCATCGTAAAGGCCTTTGTCGGGTTCGCTTACTATGTGGGCAATGCGGTTTTGATATTGTGTGAGAATTGCCGGGGTTTCATCGGTGCTGTTGCCATCTATAATGATGTACTCAATGTTTTGGTATGACTGTGTTAATACCGATTCGATGGTTTCCTGCAGGGTGCGGGCACTGTTGTAACAAACGGTGATGATGGAAACCTTCACGCTTCTATGTTTCTCTCCTTTACGGCCACCGCGGGGTTTCCGCTGTGAATTTTATAGGCTTCCAATGCAGTTGTGGCAATACTGCCAGCAGTCAGTACCGCATGGGAATGGCAAACCACACCCGGACAAACCATGGCTTTGGCACCAATCCAAACGCCGTTCTCCAGGGTAATGTCGCCCACCATCAGGTCGAATGTAGATTTGCGGTAATTGTGGTTGCCGCAGAGTAGTAGCGCTCCCTGTGAAACGCAGCAGTTGCTTCCAATAATAACCTTTCCCAGGTTGTCAATCCACACACCTTCTCCCAGCCAGGAATGTTCGCCTATGCTCAGGTTCCAGGGGTATTTAATATTCACGCGCGGTTTGATAACAACGCCTTTTCCAATAACGGCTCCAAACATGCGCAGCAACGCCCTTCTCCAGCTATTTCCGGGTAGAAAAGACATTAGCAGAAAGGAATTGCAGATATGCCACAAAGCGCGAACCGGTCCATTCTTGCCTGGGTTATACCAGCTGTTGTTGAACTTTGCGTGTTGGGTTTGGCCTTGCATACTGCAAATTTGGGTTTAGTTTGTTAATCCGACAACTTGAATTTTTAGGTAAAGACGAAGTCCTGCTATGTGGTGGATGAAATGCGCGTGTCCAGAGCATCCCTAAGTCCCATCGACATGAGGTTGAAAGCCATTACCAGCGCCATAATGGCCATGCCGGGAACCAGCGCCAGATAAGCATTGTCCAGTACCAGGTTTCCAAGGTGTTCTTTTACCATCATGCCCCAGCTGGGTGTGGGCGGCGCGAGGCCCAGCCCCAGAAAACTCAGACCGCTTTCCAGCAGTATCGCTGCCGCAAAATTGGTTGTGGCCATCACGGTCAGGGTTCCTTTCAGGTTTGGAAGAATATGTCTTCTCATGATATAGAAAGGTTTGAATCCGGTAATGATGGACGAGAGTATAAATTCTTTTTGCCGCAGTTGCAGGGTTTGTCCGCGCACCACCCGGGCTACTTCTACCCAGGTACTCAGGCCTGTGGCCAGCAATACCTGCCAAAGCCCTTTCCCAAAGGCAAAACTGAGTCCCAGCGCAATGAGCAGGGTAGGGATGGACCAGAAAACGGCGATGAACCATGATAATATACTGTCGGTGCGGCCCCCGTAAAATCCTGCTGCCATGCCAATGATGGTGCCTATAAACAATGAAATAATGACACTTACCAAACCCACAAGCAGAGATACACGTGCCCCGATGATAAGGCGGCTCAGCATATCGCGACCGAATCGGTCCGTGCCTAAAAGTGCTGTCTGGCTGTATTCAAAACCATCATTTCCATTTGCAATGAGGTTGCTTTTGGCCATAACCCGGATTTCGTTTTCCCCGAATGGAGTAAAGTAGACACTGTCTGAATGTTGCTTTACCACTTTGCATGGTATCACATTCCCTTCGGACGGAAAACCGGTAAAATAATCTGAAAATGACACAGGAAGGGGTTTCCCGGACAGAATGTATGAAAAAGTAAACTTGCTTTACTGGCAAGTCACGTGTAAGGCTTTTCTCGCGCC
>CAYSIK010000031.1:0-11855 GCA_964431045.1 uncultured Flavobacteriaceae bacterium | reverse complement strand
TCAGGAATAATCCGGTTACAGTCTCGGGTGTTGTCGGGCGTGATTAAGTAGCCGAGCAGAGCAGGTACAGCAAAAACCCCTGTGGTAATAATACCGATTTTAAAAGCGGTTTTTTGCCAAAGCCTGCGCAGCATGGATACAAATGTAGGCAGAAAGAAGCGATTCGGATTTCAAGCCTTATGAACCCCTGTTCCGGTGGGATAAAAAACCTTTAATATCCACCCAGATTTTTAAATACTGCAGGTTTGGCTTCCTCTGCGGTCGCCCTAAACGCAATCCATTCTTTGGCAAAAAAGGCGTTTACCTTAGCTGTAATTCGGGCAGTTTCTATTTCTGCGGTTTGCAAAGCAGCTTCAGCATTGCCTCCCGGCATACGAGCACTGCCTATGCTGCTTGCAGCAGCTCCCAGTCTGTCGTTCAGCCGCACCGATACGTCTTCGTATCCCCTGAAATCTTCGCGAAGCATAAATAAATCTTTAAGCACTGCAATGGAGTCTCTGATAGGTTCGGCGATTTTTTTCAAACGGACAATGGTGCTGTCATTTTCATAACGTGTCTTCAAAACAATATCCAGTATTTTCTCGGCTTCTTTCAGACCTTCGTATGCCTTATTTGCTTTTTCGGCGGTGGTTTTCAGTCTGTCCATCATAGCCTTGCGCACCTCCTCAGCGCCTACGTCGTATTTTTCCTGCCAGGTTTCTTTTACTTCTACCCAGGTGCTGTCTGAACCCTTGTCGGTGCTCAAAACCAGCTTGTATTTGCCGGGTTGCACGCGCATACCTTCAGGCAGGGTTGCATCTTCTTCAGGGGTTCTGTGGCTTGGGAAGCGGAAACCATCCGCAATCAGGCGCCAGGTTATGCGGTAAATACCTGCACTGTCAATGCTGAATTTGTGGGTTCGGATAAGTTTGTTGCTGGCATCGTAAACCCTTCCGGTAATTTTCGTTTTCTCCCATTTTCCGGTTTTACTGTTTTTGGTACCGTTACAGTGGTAGGTGATATAGCTTCCAAACGGCTTGTTTTCGGCTTCGTAGGTTGCATCCGCACCAAACCTTACACCCGCAGGCTGCATGTAATTGGCCAGATAGCCATGGGTAGCGTTAATGATACTCAGGTTTTTTGCGCCTACGCTGTTTTGGGTCAGTTTGCCCAGCGCTTTCACATCATCCAGAATCCAAATGCCACGACCAAACGTTCCTACCACCAGGTCACCCTCAGTCTTCTGGTATTTCATATCCTGCGCTGGCGTGGCCGGGAAGCCGGGATAACGGCGCCAGTCCTTGCCTTCATTAAAACTGATCCACAATCCATGGTCGGTTCCCAGAAATACGGTTTTTTCATATCCCGGCAAGGGCAGTACGCTGAGGCAATGCCCGCTTACCTTTGAGGCAGTGAGCAGGCGTGTCCATGTTTTTCCGAAATCTTTGGTAACAAATAAGTAGGGTGTGAAATCATTGTTGCGGTAATTATTGGCTACCAGCCAGGCTTCCCCTGCGTTTTGCGGATTCACATAAATGTAGGGAATCCAGCATGCTTTGGGCAATCCGGGGATTTTAGGCGAGAGGTTATTCCAGGTTTTTCCGGCATCGCGTGTCAACTGCACATTGCCGTCGTCGGTTCCAATCCAAATTACAGAAGTATCACTATCTGCGGGTGCTATGGCAATAATGGTGCAGTGGTTTTCAGCATTGGTAGCATCAACGGTCAGGCCACCGCTTTTTGCCTGGTGCATTTTGGAGGTGTCGTTGGTGGTTAAATCCGGTGATATGATGCTCCAGGAACGGCCCCGGTCAAGGCTTTTATGTAAAAACTGACTGCCGTAATATACCCCGTTTGTATTGTTGGGATGAATGGCAATTCCGGCGTTCCAGTTGTAGCGAAGGTAAAAGCCCGAGGGATGTTCGGGTTTGATGTTCTGGGTTCTGCCGCTTTTCAAATCATACAATGATACATTGCCACCCTGCCACATGGCATATCCTGCGGTGCTTTCGCCGGGGATGGGAACAACGTCAAATCCATCACCGAACAACAGTTCCTGCCAGTCGCTGTTGCGTAAGCCACCGTAAATCCAGCTGTAGCCGGGACCGCGCCAGCTCCCGTTATCCTGAAGGCCACCATACACATGGTACGGAATGTCTTCATCCACGTTTACATGGTAGAACTGCCCAACCGGAATGTTTTCGGCAAAGCGCCAGTGTTCACCGCCGTCATAGCTGATGTTGAGTCCACCATCATTTCCGTTAATGAGCATTTCAGGATTTTCGGGATGTATATAGAAAGCATGGTGGTCGGGGTGAATATGGCCCCAGTCGGCCAGAATCTGCCAGGTGCGGCCACCGTCTTCACTGCGTGCCACCTGACTCCAGAGGCTGTAAATGCGGTTTTCATTTTTAGGGTCTACATAGATTTCATTATAGTAGAAAGGTCGGTTGCCCATGTTTTCCTGGCTGCTCACCTTGCTCCATGTGTAGCCTCCGTCCTTACTGCCATAAAAATCCAGTGTTTTGCTCTCAACGATGGCGTAAACACGGTCGGGTTTGCTTGCAGAAATACCAATACCAATGCGGCCAAGGGTTCCTTCGGGTAAACCGTCTTTACTGCCCAGCTTTTGCCAGTTTTTGCCTCCGTCAACGGTCATATATAATCCACTGCCGGGCCCTCCGCTGTTGAAATGATAAGGTTTGCGGCGGTATTCCCACATGGCGGCAAATAATTTATTGGGGTTGGAAGGGTCTATCACCAATTCGGCGCAACCGCTCAGATTGTTGGTGAACAGCATGCGGTTCCAGGTTTTACCGCCATCGGTGGTTTTATAAACACCACGCTCTTCGTTGGGTCCCCAGATACTGCCCATAGCAGCCACATATACCACATCAGGGTTGGTTGGGTCTATGATAATGCGGTGAATGGTTTTGGTTGCTGCCAGACCCGTGAATGTCCAGGTTTTTCCTGCATCGATACTTTTGTAAATACCCTTACCACTGTTGTGGCTGTTGCGGGGATTTCCTTCGCCTGTGCCGGCCCATACCACAGCCGGATTGCTTTGCTGAATGGCAAGAGCACCAATGCTGCCCACATCGGCTTTGTCAAAAATGGGTTTCCATGCCGTGCCTCCGTTATCGCTTTTCCAGATACCACCACTGGCCGCGCCGGCATAGATGATATTGGGTTGCTTGTTTACCACTGCAATGGTTGTGATTCGACCGCTCATGCCGGCCGGACCTACATTGCGAAAGCGGAAAACAGACAGCTGTGTTGAATCAGGAGCGTTCTGGGCTGTTATATTCATGGCAGCCGTCGCTGCACAGGCAAGTAAAAAACGCATGGTTGACATAGGCCGTAAAAATAAGGCTTTTTTTACAACCGGTGAAAGAGGCCTCAGTCTGTGTTTTTTAGAGTTTCAACGAACATCTGGGCATCATGGGTTGTTATTGTTGTTATTTCGCAGTTTCTAATGTTCAAAAGCGCACTCATCGGTTTCTTCATAGTTGCATCTATCATTATTCTTATTGATATCTATGCCTGGCAAGGGGTTAAGTTGCTTACTGCCCAATGGTCTTCCAGGTCAAAAAGCATTCTTAAATGGGGCTACTGGGGCTGGACAGCTGCAGGGTTTTTCTTTTTTATGTTTCTGAGGATGGGCCTCTTTGAGGTATCGCAAACAACGCTCAGGATCATCAGCAGTTTGATGTTTGCCGTGTTTTTTGCCAAACTGTTCTGGTGTGTTTTTCTTCTCATTGATGATATCACCCGGCTGTTTCGTTGGATTTATAGCCGTTATGGCGCAAAAGCAGAAGGCGTTGCCGTGGAAGGGGGCATTACCCGATACAAGTTTTTAAGCTGGATGGGTCTCGGACTGGGATCAGCCTTTATAGGTGGAAGCATTTGGGGCATTGCCAAAGGCGCTCACAATTATGTGGTAAGAAGAAAAACCCTGGCGATAAAGGGTTTACCTGCGGCTTTCAATGGGGTTAAAATTGTTCAGCTAAGCGATATACACAGTGGCAGTTTCTGGAGTTATGAAGCGGTGAAACGCGGGGTAGACATGGTTTTGGCCGAAAAACCGGATGTATTTTTCTTTACCGGAGACCTGGTGAATGACAAAGCCGAGGAAATAGAACCCTGGTTGGAGTTGTTTGGCCAGATTGAAGCCCCATTGGGTAAATTCAGTATTCTGGGCAACCACGATTATGGTGACTATGTGCCTTGGCCGGACTTCGATCCCCTGCAGGCAAAACTGGATCAAAAGGAGAAAGGATTTTACCGTACACCGATGCAACAGCGTAATCTGGATAAACTTTTTAGGCACCACAAAGTGATGGGTTGGGACCTGCTTCTAAACGAAAACAGGGTGATTGAAAAAGAGGGTGAGAAGCTGAGCATTGTGGGTGTTGAAAATTGGAGTAATAAAGGACGTTTCCCAAAATATGGAAAACTGGACGAAGCCTTGAAGGGGTCTGAAGGGTTAACCAAATTGCTGCTTAGCCACGATCCCAGCCATTGGCGCGAGCAGGTGTTGGGTCAACAGCCCGAAATAGCGGTTACTTTTAGCGGTCACACCCACGGTATGCAGTTTGGGGTGGATACGCGCTTTTACCGCTGGAGCCCCGTAAAACTCCTCTACAAAGAGTGGCTTGATTTGTATTCCGAAGGAGACCAGCATTTGTACGTAAACAGGGGTTTTGGTTACCTGGGATATCCCGGCAGGATTGGAGTCTTCCCCGAGATTTCTGTTTTTACCCTTCAGTCTGCATAATATTGTGCCAAAACGTTTAATTTGGCAACATGCAACCCCGTTCCGGTAAGCCCAAAACGCGCCCTACATTACAACAGGCCAGGCTAAAGGCCGAGAAATACTGCGCCTATCAGGAGCGCAGTCAGCTGGAAGTAAAAAACAAGTTGCTCGGGATGGGATTAGATATTTCCGAAACCAACGAAATTTTGGTTGATTTGGTGCGTGATAATTTTATTAATGAAGAGCGATTTGCATACGCTTTTGCCAGAGGAAAATTAAAAATTAAAAAATGGGGTAATCGTAAAATTACGATAGCTTTAAAGAATAAGGGAATTACAGAAATCCTTATACAAAAGGTTATAAAGGATATTGATCCAGCTCAATATATCGTAGAATTACGATATACTATGGAAAAAAAATCCAGATTAATCAAAGAAAAAGATCCTTGGAAAAAATCAGGAAAGCTTAAACAATATTTAATAGGAAAAGGATTTGAACCTGAACTGGTTTTCAGGGAAGTGGATGCCTACATGAATGAGCATTAAACCAACCACCAGATCAACCACAAAATGAGCGAAGCAGCCACGCCTGCCAGGTGCCATTTTACGGCAAACAGCCGCTGTTCCAGTATCCTGCTAAACATTTTATCCAATACCCATAAAACGCCGGGTACAAAAACGAAGAAAAATCCTGAGAGAATGGCACCGAGCAGTAACCAGTGCCTCAGCATTACAAAAACAGTTTTTTATCTAAACCCAGCCATTCCATGGCACTGTCGCCCAGCATAATTTGTTTGGTGGCATCGGGTATGCTGAGCGAATGAATCAGTTCGCCGGGAATATCTTCACCCAGCGGGTAAGGATAATCGGTTCCCATGCATATGCGGTGCGGCCCCATCAGCTCCATCAGGTATTCCAGCATGCGCGCATCGTGAGTGAGGCTGTCTACCCAAAACTGCCCAAGGTATTTGGCCGGATCGTGGGGATTGTCAACCGCCACCAAATCGGGGCGGCAGCGCCAGCCATGCTGTATGCGTCCGAATGTTCCCGGAAAAGCACCACCGCCGTGGGCAAATGCTACTCTTAGTTTGGGCAATCTTTCGAAAATACCCCCGAATATCATGCAGCTCATGGCCAGCGCAGTTTCTGCCGGCATGCCCACCAGCCAGGGTAACCAGTATCTTGGCATTTTGGTTTTGGCCATCCACCACCAGGGGTGCACAAACAAGGCCATATCCATTTCCTGCATAGCTTCGAAAATGGGAAAAAGTTCGGGCTGGTTTAAGTTCCAGTGATTGATATGTGAGCCAATCTGAATGCCTTTGAGGCCGATGGCTTTGCATCGCTCCAGTTCCTGAATGGCCATACCGCTGTGCTGCATGGGTAAAGTGCCCAATCCCACAAACCGCTTTGGGTACCGCTCTACAATGCCGGCAATGTGGTCATTGAGAAATTTGGCAATCTCCAGGGTGTCTTTCGGTTCTGCCCAGTAACTGAACATAACGGGAACCGTGCTTAAAACCTGAACATCAACAGGATGGGCATGCGCATCACACTCGTGAATGCGCTGTGCGGGATCCCAGTTGTTGCTTTCTATTTCCCTGAAAAGTTCTCCGTCCATCATCATCCTGGCGCAGCAAGGTTTGTGGTGCTGCAGGCTGATGAATTCACCATAACCGAATTTTGCTTTCCAGTCGGGCAAATGCTCCGGAATGATGTGCGTATGAATATCAACCGTAAAAAAACGAGAGGGACTGCTCATGCTACCTGCAAAAATAGGTATTTGATCAAATTTGCAGTTCTTTGATTTTGAAGGCTTGCATACATGTTTCGTTTTAACGGGTGTGCTTTGTTTGTGCTAAAAACCTATTTTTGCAAGCTACAATAGAGGTTTAATGGAGGTGTAAGACTTTCAGAAACCTGGTGAGAGTAAATGTCGCATCGCAAAATTGATTTTTCGGCAGCCGTGAGCCTGGTAGTTGCCAACATGGTAGGTACGGGTGTGTTTACGGGACTGGGTTTTCAGTTGCTCAGCCATTCACAGGCATTTACCATTATGGCGTTGTGGTTTACCGGTGGAATTATGGCATTGCTAGGAGCAGTTTGCTACGCCGAACTCGCAACACGCTTGCCACAAGACGGTGGGGAATATCATTTTCTTTCCAAAGTATACCATCCCGCTTTGGGTTTTATGGCAGGTTTTGTCAGTGCCACCGTGGGTTTCAGCGCCCCCATTGCATTGGCGGCTTCCTCTTTGGGCATTTATGCTCATGGTGTTTTTGATTCGCTCAATCCGGTTTGGGTAGGTACTGTCGTGATTGCCGGTATAGCTTCTATACACGCAACGAACCTGAGTGCGGGTGTGAAGTTTCAGAAAATATTTACCTTGATAAAGGTTTTGTTAATCGGTGTATTTATAGTTTTCGGTATTCTTCACGGAAACACGGAATCTGTATCATTTGCCTTTAGTGAAGCCAGTTCTGCAGAGGTAATGACAGCCGGTTTTGCCATCAATCTTGTTTATGTAAGTTATGCATACAGCGGATGGAATGCCAGCGCCTACCTCGCAGGCGAAATCCGCCAACCCGAGAAGAACCTAAACCGCTCCATCATATGGGGTACCCTGCTGGTTATGATGCTGTATGTTTTGCTTAACGGCGTGTTTATTGCGTCCGCACCTATGGCCGAAATGACCGTCGACACGCAGGGTGCACAGGCATTTCAACCCAAAGATGTGGGAATCATCAGTGCCCGCTACATATTTGGCACCTGGGGCGGAAAAATAATGGGTGGCGTTATTTGTCTGCTGCTGGTAAGTACCATCAGCGCTATGATTATTGCAGGTCCGCGTGTCATTCAGCCCATGTTTGGTAAAATTCCCGCATTGAAACAACTTTCAGCCACCAGCGCCAAAGGGAATCCTGTAGCAGCCATACTTTTTCAAACCCTGCTTGCCTTGATAATCTTATGGACAGCTTCTTTTGACAGTATTATGCAGTACATCGGGTTTACCCTTACGCTCTTTACCACGCTAACTGTGGCGGGTGTAATTATTTACCGCTTTAAGCATGGCAAGCCTGAGGGTTATAAGGCTTTGGGTTATCCCATATCTCCCATACTGTTCATTGCCGCCAATATATGGGTGTGCTACTTTCAGGTTACCGATAAAACAACAGAATCCATCATTGGTCTGGCCACTGCCATGGCAGGCGTATTGCTGTATTTTATCAGTACCGACAGAAAAGAAATAACTACTGAAAATATCAAACATTAAACATGAAACGATATATCTTATCATCCATGGTTATAGCTACGCTGGGAATTATCTCCTGCGGTGGCTCTACCGAAAACAAAGTCACGAAGCAGGATACGGCCAAATCCGATACGGCCAAAAAAGCAGCCGTTGGTAATTTTGACCGCAAGTACAATGATTATGCCCGGTTTATTGCCGGTCTTGCGCCAAATACAGGCAGCAGTATGGCTAAATACGACAGCATTAAGCAGGTGAAAGAACACGCTGTTCAATTCAGCAATCGCTGGGATGAGATGGATAAAAACCGCCTGAGCCTGATGCGCAAATGGGCCAAAGAAGAATTGCATCCCAAAGTGGATGAAAGCCTGAATACCTTCTATCCCTTCTCAGGTCCCGACTTTCTGCATGTATTTCAGTTTTATCCCAACAGCAAAAAGTATTTGTTTTTGGCCAATGAAATGGTGGGAAATGTTCCTGAGTTTGAAAAAATGAATCAGTCTCAGGTGTTAAATTATCTCAACAGTATCGAGAAAGCCCTGGGAGATATCTTCCGCAGAAGTTATTTTATTACCAGCTATATGGGAAGCCAGATACCGGCTGTAAAAGGCGTTGTGCCCATTTTTATGGTCTTTTTTGCCCGAACCGGGCATGAGATTATGAACGTGGAACTGATTACCGTAGATGCTTCGGGCAAATCTGTGCTGCGCAGCCAGAATCCGAAAGGAGTCAGCGGTGTGCGTTTTACATTCTGCCCGGCCGGGAAATATGATGATGTTAGGACCCTGGAATACTTTAATACCGATATCAGCAATGTGGGAACCAGCGGAAACGGTGGTCTCAAGGCAAGGCCCGAACTGGTTACCTACATCGAAGCATTTGGCAAGGCCAACACGTTTGTGAAAGCGGCAAGCTATCTGCTGCATTATGAAACTTTCAGCACGATTAAGGATCTTACCCAAAAGAAATCTGTTAGCCTGCTTCAGGACGATACCGGAATTCCATACCGCTTTCTGGCCAAGGATTTCAATCAGTTTCTTTACGGAAAATACACCATTCCTGTGAAAAATTTCAGTGCCACGGGTCATTATCAAAAAGATCTGGCCAAATTGTATGCAGACAGCACCAAGGTAAAATCTTTGCCGTTTAGCCTGGGTTATCATTGGCAGGACAAAAACCAGAACTACATGCTTTTTGTAAGAAAACCCTGATTTTTTTTGTAACTTAGTTGCAAATTCAAGCGATTGAAAGCGATTGTATTTGCAATAGCGTTGTTTTTTGTTTCACTTTCAGGTGCACAGCCGGAGTTTGAACCCAATGACTCCCGTTGGTTGCAGGCATTGTTTGACAGCAAGGGCAGTCCGCTGTTTAAGCAGGTTTTGCAGCAGCCTGATAAATACAGGTATCAGATAGTTTATTCACGGATAGACCGCAACCGTCATGGAATTCCTTTGGTTAATACCCATTATTATCATTTTAACAAGGGGAATTATTTTTATCCGGCAAGTCTGGTAAAGTTGCCGGCATCGTTGCTGGCACTCGAAAAAATGGAGACCCTAACGCCTTTCGGCGTAAGACCCGAAACATCCATGGCTTTTGACAGTACCTGGTATTGCCAGAACCGCAGTGGAAAAGATCCTTCCCAGTTGTCCGGGTGGCCAAGTGTGGATGGTTTTCTCAAAAAAATGCTGGTGGTGAGTGATAACCCTTCCTACAACAGGGTTTATGAGTTTTTGGGCTATGACTTTATTGCCGGCACTCTCAGACAAAAGGGTTATCCGGATACAAGGATTATCCAGCGGTTCGATTTTCCCTGCGATTCACTAAGTTCGTATTACACCAATCCCGTTTGTTTTTTCAACGGAAAAGATACGTTGTATTGCCAGCCGGCAACACTCGCAAAACAGCGTTTGATGAATCCATATGGCGATGTTTATATGGGCAGTCGGTATTTCGATGCACTGGGCAATTTGTACCCGTTTCCAAGGTCATTTATGTTCAACAATTACCTGCCCCTGGATGAATTGCACCGCATGCTGATTTCACTGTACCTACCCGAAGCACTGGCAAAGGAAAATCGCTGGAATATTCAACCGGATAATATCAGCCGTATAAAAAAATACATGGGGATGTGGCCCCGTGAATGCCGGAATCCTTCCTACGGTTATGCCGATCACTTTAAAAAGTATCTGCTGATGGGCAATGGTGCACCTTTGCCGGATTCATCCGACATCCGCATATTCAATGTTGTTGGCAGGGCATTCGGGTTGCTTGCCGATTGTGCTTACATCGTGGATTTTAAACACAATGTAGAGTTCTGTGTTACTGCAGTTATTTATTGCAATGAAGAGGATGTCCTCAACAGCGACCGTTATCAATATGATGCCATAGGTTTGCCTTTTCTTGCGGAACTGGGGCAAATGCTCTACCGGGAAGAACTTCAGCGTGAAAAACGATATTCATTTTCCAATGCCGATTTGAGGTCGCTGTTTGACAAATAGGTGATTCCGAGGCAGGTGATTACCTTTGCAATATGTTAGTTCACGATCTTTATCAGGCTGTGGAAAAAGCCATTCATGACATGGGTGTGAATCCCGAAGATACCCGCGGTGACGAAGCCGGTCAGTGGTTGTTGCTCAGGGATGAAATGCCGATTTATCTGGATGCCTGGGCAGACGTGGGTTCCAATCCGTGGAATTACTTTGTGTTTGAAAAAGACAATACCGTTTTTCAGATTTCCGTCCCTTTTTGCTATGCCCCTACCCTTAAGCGGGAAGAGTTTCTGCAGGAAATGCTGGTGGTGAATCTGAACCTTATGTACGGAAAATTCACCTACAACGAAAAGGACAATGTGGCCGCACTGGTATACCGCGTTCCGGGTATATCATTTCAAGCCGCAGATTTGCAAACCATCGTTGACAGTCTTTGCTATTACGCCGAAATGGCCTACCATGTGCTGAAAGATGAATTTAACCTTAAACGGGTTTTATCGGAAGCCTGATTACCGAATGGCTCCCTGACTGGCTTGTCTGAGCTCCTGCAGGGTTTTGGCGGCAAGATAAAAATTCGGATCGGCTTTTAGTGCGTCTTTTAAAGTATTCGCCATGGGCTGGTACTGCTGTTTCACTTGCTGGATAAGGCCCTTCAGGTAAAGGAAAGACGGTTTTACGGCAATATTTTCCTGAATTTGTTCCTGCAAATGATGAAGCCTTACTTTCCGGGTAACCGGGATATCTGATTTTAATATCTGCTGAATTGCAGTTTCTGCGTTTTTGGCATTTCCACGGGCAATCTCAATGTACAACTCATACCAACGATAGGTGTAATCACCGGTTTCTTTGAAGAGTGCTTTGAATTGTTCAATTGCACCTGTATCGTTCTGTTCAATCAACAGAACGCGTGCTTTCATTTCCCGCAGGTACAGATTGTTTTTATTGATAGATAAGCCCTTGTCAATCATGTAATTAACAAGTGATGTGCTGCGGGCAAGGTCTAGCGGATTGCCGTAAAAATAGTGGTAAAACGCCAGAGAATCATACGCCCAGGGATATGCCGCAGGTTCTTCAGTTATGAGAAGCTGCAGACAGAAGGTGGCGGTTTTCATTTCGCGGAGCAAAACCGCCTTATCGTATCCGTCAATCAGATGGGAAACAAATTGTGCTTTCCATTGCTCCTTTGAGCGCAAAGAGTCTTTCAGAATGCCGATTTCTTTTTGTTGCTGCTGTAATCTTTCTTCGGTTTTCTGCCATTTCCCCTCATTTGAAATGCGTTCAGCCTGAATGGCATCATTGAGCTGCTTTTTGGAAACGCAGCCAAAGAGGGTAATAATTAATACGGAAACAATGAAAAAATTACCTTTATTCATCATTGC
>CAYSIK010000030.1:15442-17364 GCA_964431045.1 uncultured Flavobacteriaceae bacterium | reverse complement strand
CCGCAGGTTTTGCAGGTGCGGAGGTCTTCTGAGCCATAATAATGCTTGAAATGGGGCAGAAAATCAGTTTCTATGTTCTGCAGTTCAAAATAGGTTTCGTGCAGTTTGGTGTTGCATTTGTCGCAAAACCATAGCAGACCATCTTTGTAGCCCTTGTTCTCGCGCACACGCTCTATCACGAGGCCTACACCACCGGCCATGCGGCCGGGACTGTGCGGCACTCCGGCAGGATGCAGATACATATCACCGGCCTTGAGCGGTACTTCCACGCATTTGCCATCCACCTGAATTTTGATGAGGGCTTCGCCTTCCAGCTGGTAGAAAAGCTCTTCGGTTTCATTGTAGTGGTAGTCTTTGCGGGCATTGGGACCTCCCACAATCATCACGATGTAGTCGGTGCCTTCGGGGTAGAGGTTTTTATTGGCCACCGGGGGTTTCAGCAGGTGCTTGTTTTCCTCAATCCACTGGTTCAGGTTAAAAGGCATGCGTATGTTCATGGTATTGCAAACTTACCCGATTTATTTGGAAAATTCGGTAATTTTTCGTATATTGGTTTTTAGTCGGGTTTTTGCGCCAAAACCACCGCATGCGCCATGGGCTGCATCTTTCCGGCAATCATCCGGTCGGGCTCTGCGTCGGTTTCAGTGGTTATTTTTACAAAACCATGTTCGGCCAGTAAACTTTCCATTTCATCGGTTTCATACAGTGCAAAACCAAATTGGGTAAAAGGAATTGCCTGCATATAGGTTTTAGGTCGGTACCCCAGCATCAGTAATCCGCCGGGTTTCAGCACCCGCAGTATTTCGGCGAGTTCACGCCCGGGGTTTTCCCAGAAATAAACCACATTGATACCGAAACAAACATCGAACACATTGCTTTCAAACGGCATTTGGGCCACTTCGCCCAACAGGAAACTGGCACCGGGAATGTTTTTGGCGGTAGCCATATTCACCATCTCATCTGAAAAATCGATGCCGGTATAATGCATCGTTTCATGCTGCTGTTGCAGCATTTCGGGCACAATACCCTCTCCAAAACCCAGCTCCAGCCACTGTTTTTCTTTTGCGGCAGAAAGCAATTTCACAACATGCACATAAAGCGCCCGGTTCAGGTCGCGCATGTAGGCAGCGATGGCTTCTGCGCCCTCTCCATGGGGTTTTCGCAGCTGTGCGGCCTGTTGTTCGGGGTTGAAGGAGTGCATTCGTATTGGTTTTAATCTGCAACTAGCCCAAAAGAGATTATTTAATTTATTGTTAGTTGTTTATACGAACGTATTTTATATATTTTAATAGAGCAGTAAATGGAAATTAAACCAGGATTATATCTCCCTTAGCCACTGTATTTTTGCTTTATATCACTTTCAGAATAGAGATCTTCTTCGGTAGATAAAAAATCAAAAGTTTGACTTTCGCTTACCATATGTTGAATTCCCTCAGACAAAAGATAGTTCTCATATTTTTTAGTGATAAACTCAGCAAAATCTGATATTTCCATGGCTTTGTCTGTGGGCAATCTATGGATTGCCTGAATGGTTTTCTCAATGATGTATTTCTTTGTCATAAAATCAATATCAAATATAATTAATTAGCATTAGTAATTCAAGTTGTATCTAAATCAATAACTTTATTGCTAAATCCTCAATTTCAGCAGCAACTCTGTCAGCGCCTTTTTCAGCGCATCCACATTGTCTTTGCCGGTAGCCGAAATAAACACCGCAGGTGCATTTTCCTTGGCAATCCAGCTTTTTTCAAACTGGGTGGCGGTAAGGCCGGTTTGTCCCACATAAAAATCATCGGGGGCACCGCGGAAAGCATCGATTTTATTGAAAACCACCAGCTCGGGTTTATTACCCGCACCAATGGCCAGCAGGGTTTCCTTTACCGAACGCATCTGCTCTTCAAAATGAGGACTGCTGATATCAA
>CAYSIK010000030.1:0-15432 GCA_964431045.1 uncultured Flavobacteriaceae bacterium | reverse complement strand
TGTCACTGAGCAGAATGGGCATGGTTTTCAGTTCATCGGTAGGGTGCGGCAATACAATTTTTCGCACTGTGGCATCAAGTGTAGCAAACAGCTTGTTTTCCACCAGCACATCGGCTTTGCTCAGCAGGTTCATGATGGTGCTTTTGCCTACGTTGGTATATCCCACCAAGGCCACACGGTACATACCTTCGCGCGATGCACGCTGGGTGCGCGATGTTTTTTCAATGTGTGCCAGCCTTTCCTTCAGCACACTGATTTTATTGCGCAAAGCGCGGCGGTCGGTTTCAATTTCGGTTTCACCGGGTCCTCTCAGCCCGATACCCCCTTTTTGGCGGCTTAGGTGCGTCCACATGCGGGTAAGGCGGGGCAGGAGAAATACGCTCTGGGCAAGCTCCACCTGTATTTTAGCCTGGGCCGTTTTGGCATTGCGAGCGAAAATGTCCAGAATCAGGTGTGTACGGCTCAGCACCTTCACATCGGGCATATCCTGTTCAAGGTTGCGGATCTGGCTGGGGCTCAGTTCATCATCGAACACCACCATATCCACGTTGTGTTCCTTTACCCAAAGCACCAGCTCTTCCAGCTTACCTGTTCCTAAGTAGGTTTTGGGATTAGGATGGGGCAATTTTTGGGTAAACCGCTTCAATGTAATGGCACCGGCAGTAGAAACGAGTTGTTCCAGTTCATCAAGGTATTCGTGTAACCGGCCCTCCTGGGCAGGAAAATCCACCCCTACCAGCACTGCATATTCCTGTTTTTTCTCGGTAGAATGAAGCGTTTCCTTGTTTTTACCCATGATTATGGGCAAAATTACCCTTTTGGTTTGGCAATGCCGCACAGGAAGTCGAATTTTGAAATCAGGTTGATGCGCATCATCTCAATAGCTATCCTGCTGTTTTCCGGCAATCTTTTGGCACAGAAGGCAACCCTGAACGCCTTGCCAGGCGGTAAATCCGCATACAGTCACTACCGCGTGGTGGGCGAAAATCCTTCCGGAATTTACCTGATGAATTACCGGGATGCGGATATGCGCAGAAGCTTTACCCTCATGCGGGTAAGCCACAATCTGGATTACCTCCAGGAAAAACCCATCGATCTGGGCAAACGCGGAAGGCTGATTAAACTTTTCACCTATGACAGCGGTATTTGCATGCTGTATCTGGAACGCATAAAACAGCAAACTTTTCTGCAGTACCGACTTATTGCATCCGGGCTGGATAAAGAATTTGCGGGAAGTCTGGGCATCATACCGAACCTGGAGTCGGCGGACGGCGTCACTGCTGAATACAGCCTGAACAGGCAATGGTGTGCGGTATGGGCAGAAGGGGTTTCCGAGCAGGGACTGCAAAAACTCAGTCTCACACTGTTTCACCTTCCCTCACACCGGCAGCTGCAGAATGTGTGTCTGATTCCCTTTAGCGCCAGGCTCGTGGACATTGAAGAGGCCGCGTTGGGCAATGAAGGGCAACATGCCTGCGTCGTTTCCTACGATGATGAATCCGGCAGGCGCACCCCCATCCGTTATTTCGCGGCCTTCGGCGATAATGAGCGCTACAAACCGCTATTTCCAATCAATGCCTCATCCTACCATATCAGTGGAGAAGAGCTGGTACGCGATGAATTTGCGGGGCAGTTTGTTTTCAGCGGTTTCTGGGATGAAAACAAAGAAGAACGCACGGGTGGCACCCTGATTTTAAGCCTGCCCGATACCCTTACCGAGGGCAATGCCGGGTTGATTAAAAGAAATGTGTTTACGCCCGCAGTTGTAAGTGAGCTGATAGGTGCTACTGCACAGGAAAAAGGACGTATTCCCGAAAATCTTTTTATCCGAAAAATTGTGCCCCGAGATGATGGTGGAAACCTGATTATTGCCGAAAAATTCTACATTACCCAGCACCTGGAAACTTTTTATATCAATGGAATTCCCCAGACCAGCAGTAAAAATGTTTATCACTACGATGATGTTCTCCTGCTTTCACTCAGTCCCGGAGCAGAGATGGAATGGTTTCGGGTCATACACAAGCGGCAAAGCGGTTTTGCTGGTGCCGGTTTTTACAATGGGATCGCCAACTATGTTTGCGACAGCACTGTGCAAATACTCTATAATGACAATGCCACACAAAATAATCGGGTTATGCATATGAGTGTGGATCAAAAGGGTGCAATTTTGCAGAAAGTTTTGTTCAACAGCGATGAGGTATTCACGGGATTTATCCCGCAGGAGGGCCGCCAAACAGGCTACAACCGGTTTATCGTTCCGTTGAACATGGATAAACAAATGATGTTGCTAAAGGTAACCAAAGAATAATGCTGCGGTATTTTAAACATATCGGTCCCTCCGCGGTTTTTGCAGTTTTTTTCGGCGCCCTGCTCCTGCGCATTCCTGCGCTTTTGTTTACATCCGCAAATCCTGAGCCTGTGAGCGGTGTGGTTTTCGAGCATTTTTTTAACACCGTAAGACAATGGCCATGGTTGTCGCTAACGCTGGGTTTTTTGGTGGTTTTTACACAGGCCATGATTTTCAATCGCCTTTGCAACGAGCACGATGTATTGTATACGCCCACCTTCATGCCCGCATGGCTGTTCATTCTGGCAAACAGCATTTTCCCTGAAAACCTGCATATCAACCCGCTGATGGTCTCCAATTATTTTGTAATTGGTGCATTTGCTTTTCTTTTTCGTATGCACCAAAGCGACCAAAGCCCCAAACTGCTCTTTTATGCTGCAGCCCTTATGAGTCTGGGCTCATTGTTTATTACCGAATACCTGGGAGCTCCGATAATGCTGTTGCTGGCCACCATCATTTTTAAAAATGTGGGCCCTCGCGATCTGCTGGCTATTGTTACCGGAACTTTGTTGCCCATCGGAATGATCTGGTCATTTCACTTTCTGACAGATACGCAATTTGATTTTCCCATTCCTAAATATACACTGAATATCAGGCTGGATAAAGCTGTATTGCGCTATGTAGCCCTTACATTCTTCTTTATGCTCGCATTTTCGGGGTTGTTAAAATCGGGTTTGCATTATTTCAAAAACAACATTAAAACAAGGCGCATTAACCTGGTTTCCATTGCTTTTTTTGCGTTTGCAGTTTTCATAGCGCTCATTAAATACGACCATCTTAGGTTATATATAACCATTTCAAACTGCGGACTGGCATTGTTTGCCGGCTATTTTCTGCTGGGTGAAAAAGGCCAGAAACTAAAGGGATTCCTTCACACCCTGTTGCTGGTGTTGTTGGTACTTTCTTTGTACGGCGAACAAATAAAAGAATGGCTGTAAATGCCTATTGGTTCTGGCTGTTTATCCCTATGCTCAGCGAGATAATATTGCTGTAAAGACCTGTACCCGAGGCGCCAAAACCGGCCAGTGCATAATCCAGTTTTAAACGGTCAATCTCAACGCCAATACCGGTGCTGGGCTGCATGGTAAGACCATAGCTTCCGTTGCTGCGGGTTTCACGCTGAAACTGAGATACACCGGCACGCACCATAAGGCGGAATTTCTTGGCGTCATCTCTTATTCCTGCTTCAATACCAATGCGAGGATCCGCACTAACAAGACCCGTTTTCAAGAGTGTATTTCTATCGCCATCGGTAGTAATTTCCAGATTGGCTTCGGTAAGCAACTCAAATTTATTGCGGCTAAACCGATAAAATCCGCCGGTATTAAATCTGGGCAATGCCAGCTCCAGGCTGTTTTTGGGAATGGTATTTCCCGTGATGTATAAAATGTCTTTCTGGTTGTTGGTGAATGTGAAGTTCCAGCTGTTAAAGGTGGTGGTAATATCCCGCGCATTCACACCAAAACCCCATTTCCCCTTGTAATCGCGTATTTTAAATCCTGCATCAATCCCAAATCCCCATGCAGTGGCAAATTCGCCCACCTTGCGGTGAATGAGTTTTACATTGCCGCCCCAGCTTACCAGCACGTCGGTCTTGCGCACAGGTCTCGATTGCTGGGCATAGGTTCCCACGAACGCATAATCGGATGCGGAAAAAGTGGTAACACGGTCATAGTTGATTTCCCCATTTCGGATAAGATCCAGGGTATTGAGAATGCCATCCACGCCAAAACGCAGCACAGACAGGCCGAAAACCTTGTTTTTGGAAGACTGTATTCCCAGTGTCAGGTAATCAAAATTGGCAATATTTTGAAAATAGAAATTGTGCATGAATCCCACCTGTATTTTGTCGGTTTGCTCCGCCAGTCCTGCGGGATTCCAATAGGTACTGTAGACATCCGAAGTGCCCGCCGCACCGGTTTTTCCCATTCCAAACTGTCTGGCACCCGCACCCACATACATAAATTCATTCACATACTTGCGGCTGCTTTGCGCCGAAAGTTGCCATGAAAAGGCAATAAAAACCAACAAGCAGGCAAATCTCATGACATTTCCTCCATCAAACGGGGCATATTTACAAAAATAAGATTTTCTGCCTCATCCAGCACTGATTGCACACCAAGGGCTTGCTGTTCGCTCCACTCCGCACTCACACCCGCATACATGTAAATGCGGCTGAGAGAAAAGGCAAATGCAGGATTGTGCACATATTGCATCAGGTATCGCAGTTCGCAGAAACGCTGCAGACGCTTATTAAACTCTTCTGTTGTATCAATGTTTAGCGACATCAGGTAAGCATCGATAATCTCCGGACGGGCATGCTCCAGTTCTGCATAAAACCGGGCAATCAGGTCAGGCTGCTGCTTTATCAAAACCCGGTCAATCATCAGTTCGGCAATGAGGTGTGAGGCAAACCAGACGCGGGGAATGTTTTGCTCCTGAAAAATGGGTTTAATAATAGTACCGATTTCAGGGGTTATGTCTTTGAAAAACCTTGATTGATGGAAACGTTTGTCGCGCGCAACATGCTTCATGGTTCCACGGTGAAGGGCTTCGGTCTCAGGGTGCGGGTGACCGCTGAATCGCTCGGGTTGCAGGCGCTTGCCGGGAAGAAAATTCCGCACAAAATCGGGGGTCAGCAAACCCAGGTTATGGTGTACTTCGCCGGGCAGTTGGTCAAAATAGTAATGTGCGAAATAATTCACGGAGCACACAAAGGTACTTCTGTCCGAATAAAAACCTTTCTGCATTTGGCATTGTTAATTTTGCATATGCGTTTCTGCCTGATAATAACCTGCATTGCGACACTTTTTGCCTGCGGTTCCGGCAAAACGCCTACTCAATCTACACAAACTGCCATGCAAAACAACAACGATACCTTATTGCCGGTTCCTGCCACCGAAGAAGAATGGAAGCAGCGTTTATCTCCGGAAGAATACAGGGTGTTGCGCCAAAAAGGCACAGAAAGGCCTTTCAGCAGTCCTTTTGAACAGGTTTGGGACAGCGGCACATACGTGTGCAAAGGGTGCGGCAACGAATTGTTTCGCAGCGAAACCAAATTTGATGCAGGATGCGGCTGGCCCAGTTTTTATGAAACCATAGACAAAAGCAAGGTAAAAGAAATCGTGGATTACAGCCACAATATGATACGTACCGAAGTGGTTTGCGCCCGCTGCGGCGGACATCTGGGCCATGTTTTCAATGATGGTTATGGTCAGCCCACCGGCTTGCGGTATTGTATAAACGGAGTGAGCCTGGGTTTCCGCAAAAAGTGAGACCGGTTTTTTTGGAATTCTCAATAAAATTCGCTATATTCACGTTGATATAATATCGCTGCAAAAAGCAGTTATTAATTGTCAATCAACAGTACCAACTTGAATCGGCGCGCATTCTGTGGAGTTATCGCCCTGCTTTCTTTTCAGGGTTTGCTTTGGAGCCAATGCAAAAAAACAAGCCTTACCCTGGATGGAGGCGCTGCAACAGGGATTTTGTGCAAACAAAAAATCAAAGCATCCTACGGCGGATGGATGTTTCAGGAATACCGGAAAGGCAACTGGACATACACCAATGATGAAGGAAAGCTATACGCATCGGGAAATTATCTGGCTGAAGACGGCGCCGGATACAGGGACGGAGACTGGACCTGGTTCAATGAAGAGGGGAAACCTTTTGTAGTAGTAAAATATTTCCGCGATAAAAAATTAAAAATAACGGTATTAGACTCCGGATGGGCAAGAATGGGCAACGATTCCATGGTTGTGACTGCGGCAGACAGTCCATTTGTAAACCTGTTTTTTACCGATGGAAAATCCCATTTTAATTTTCTCAAAATTTTAACCGGATTTACCATTGACCTGAATAAGGCCAAAAATAAAACCACTGACTCTTCCGCCCTAAAACCCATTGCGGGTGTAATTGGCATCAATACCAATGCCTTAAGAGGCCAAGCCAATGTGACCACCAACAGGGAAAACATCATCTGGAAAGACCCGGCGCTGATGGCTATGTTCCCGGGATTAAGAGCCTTTACAGGTCAAAGTCATGAACCTGTAACCGTGGAGCAAAACCTGATAGTTAATCCGGGGTTTAACACCATCAAGAAAGAGAATGGTGTAGGCAAATTGTATTTTCACGATGACTTGCTGAAAGGCTGGGCCATAGCCAATGAATCGCCTGATTATTACCGGGAATTTGGCATGCAGTTTATGGGATTCAGAGCCGCCGGTGCCAATTATGAAGTTATTCGCGGAACCCTGAAACAACCGCTGGAACAAGGTAAAACCTATTGTTTTCGTTGCGAAGTAAAGTTAAAAAGCGATAACAACTATGCCATGAACAGTCTTGGGGCAGTTTTCACCGAATCCCGCCTTAATATGGTAGGTGCGCGCGATGTCCTTGCCGGAATGCCTGCCAGAATTTGTTCGCCAATGTCTGTGCCAATGGCCTTGAGGGATTCCTGGATGACCATTTCGGGTTCATTTCTAGCTGCAGGCGGAGAAAAATACGTTTACTTCAGCCAATTTAGCCTGAAAGCTAACACCAAATTCTGGCCCCTGGATTCCCTTTTTAATGGCGCAACCACTGGCGAAATATACTATTATCTGCAAAATCCGGTTCTGATTGAAAAAGCCGCAGGTACCAATTGTCCTTGCAACACGGATGACTGTGTAGCGGATTCCACCTTTGAGGAGCGCGCTGAATCCCGGGAAAGTTTTGTGTTGCGAGACGTGCAATTTGCCACGGGCAGCGCGCGGTTATTGCCGGAGTCTTTTCCTGTGCTCGACAGCTTAGCGGAGCAACTGGTGGAGAATGTCAGCTGGAAACTTGAAATTACCGGCCATACAGACAATCAGGGGCAACCGGATGATAACCTTAAACTATCGGTAAGACGTGGTAAGGCTGTGTATGATTACCTTTCAGGAAAGGGGGTTTCAGCGGCTCGGATGAAATTCAACGGCAAAGGTGACACGGAACCGGTTGAGGACAATGAAACCGAAGAGGGGCGGGCCCTAAACCGCAGGGTAGAGTTTGTAATCAGGCGGTAATACAGATTACCCGTTGTTTTCTATCACACCGTCACGCACACGCACCATCCGCTTGGCATAGCGGGCAATATCTTCTTCGTGTGTTACCAGAATAATGGTATTCCCCTTGGCGTGAATTTCATCGAACAAAGCCATAATTTCTTTACTGGTATTGGTATCCAGGTTTCCGGTGGGTTCATCGGCCAGCAAAATGCTGGGATTGTTGATGAGGGATCGGGCTACGGCCACGCGCTGTCTTTGACCACCACTAAGCTCATTGGGCTTGTGGCTCATGCGGTCGCCGAGTCCCACATCATTTAAAGCCGCTTTGGCCCGTTCGGTGCGTTCTTTCTTGCTCACACCGGCATACACCAGCGGAAGGGCTACGTTGTCCAGTGCAGTGAGTCTGCTGAGCAGGTTAAAGGTCTGGAACACAAAACCGATTTCCATATTGCGGATGTGGCTGAGTTCGCCGTCTGACATACTGCTCACCTCTTTGCCGTTCAGGATGTAGGTTCCTGCCGTAGGTGTATCCAAACATCCGATGATGTTCATCAGCGTACTTTTACCGGAGCCGCTGGGCCCCATCAGCGCCACATATTCTCCGCGCTGTATTTCAAGGTTGATATCACGCAGTGCGTACACCACCTGTTCGCCCAGTTCATAGCGCTTTTGAATACCGCTGAGGGATATAAGGGCGTTTTCGGGCATCAGTCTGTTTGGCCGATTACTTTGGGCACACGGAAGAAATCACTGTCTTTTTTGGGCGCGTTTTTCAACGCCTCTTCGTGGGTGATTTCCTGCACCACTTTATCTTCCCGAAGGTTATTTACCCTGTCTGTCATATAGATCAAAGGTTCCACCCCATCGGTATTTACTTCATTCAGTTTTTCACACATCTCCAGGATGTTTTCCAGATCCCGGCGCATTTTTTCAGCTGCCTCACCTTCAAATTTCAAGCGGGATAAAGCGGCCAGTTCCTGTACTTTTTCGGGCGTAATTTTCATGTGTAAACCTTTCTTTTTTTCAAATTACTTTCCATCACTTCAAAAACGGATTGTTCCAGTTTGCCTGCGTCTTCGGCGCTCATTCCCTTTGTGTCGATGGCTTCGTGAATACACATGCGCATGATTCCGGGAAATGCAATCCATGAATAGACGTCCATTCGTTTGTGATTGTCAGGCAAAGTTACGGGAATTATAACGGCTTCCTGCTCGATAGCAAGGCGGAAAGCGCCGGGTTTGAATTTGTGCAGTTTTGGGGTATCAGGGGGAATTTTACCTTCGGGGAAAATAATCATTTGCGCACCGTTTCGCATTTTTTCAGCCGCCAGGTGAAATGCGGTATGCGAACTGCGCAGGTTCTCACGTTTCACAGGGACATCCAGTGTATCAAACCATTTGCGAAACAACGGGACCTTGCTCAGTTCCATTTTGGCCATAAAAAAATTAAATCCGGGCAGGTAGGTGCCGCAGGTCAGGATATCGAGGTAACTGCAGTGGTTTGCGCAGTAAATAATTTTTCGGTCTGCCGGGATTTTACCCTCCCGTGAAATGACAGGAATCAGTCCTGCAGGAACGCAGGTAAGCACGCCCCAAACACGGCGCAGGCGATGCGCTGCCGGGTAGGTTCGTTTAAATGACAAAAAGACATAAAACAGCGGCCACATCGCCAAAAACAGCGATGCAAACCACAATCCGGCCCAACCCAGCCATATTTTACCGGCAATTTTTTTCATGCATTTCGCCCGCCGCGCACAAACACCAGCAATGCCATAACCACACCCGTGCTCAAACACATCTGAATCTGTGAAACACTGAGGGAAATGGGATCCAGTTGCTTGTTTACAAAAGCCTTTGCCTCCTCAATTTTAGCAGCCTGTTCTTCTTTTTTAAACTCTTTTTCTATGTGTGCTGTCTGGTGCTTCATGGCTACAGCCTTACAAGCACTTATTTTTCCGGGTTCATTTTTCAACACGTGTTGTAACCCTCCGACGGTGCACATAGCCACAAGCAATGCAGTAAGCAGGCTGCCAAACAACGCTTTGCCAAGATTGACAGGGGTTTCAGAATCTTTTTTCAGTTGTTTTAAAAATTGCCATACGGCCAGGCCGGTAAATACAACATTCCCTAAAAGGGGAAGCACTGAACCAAAGGATTGGGTAAGGTACAAATCCCGATACCAGTATATCAGGTGCATGGCCGTTGCTGCGGAGCCATAGGCAAGGCCGTACAAGGCAATTTTCTTGAACATAAGTGCAAAGATGCACAAAATAGGGTGACAGGGCGCCTTTCGACACCCAATCATTCTATGAAGGCAGTGAATTATTCGCTGTCTCTCGGCTCTTCTGAATCCCGTGTGAGGTATTCATCAAAATCGTATTCAGGCAGCAGATTGGTTTTCACGTGGCCTATGGTTTCATGGAGCGCATCCCTGAATTTGTGAAAATCCTCTTTGTAGAGATGGATTTTCGTTTTGATGAAGTTTCCGTCATCAAATTTACTGCGCTTGCTCTCCGTGATGGTGATGTAATAATCGTTGTTTCTTGTCGCTTTTACATCAAAAAAATAGGTTCGCTTGCCTGCTCTGATTCGTTTTGAAAAAATTTCTTCTTGGTCGTTGCGGTAGTCTTCTCCCATATATTGTTTATCTCCTTGTTTTCAAGTACTTATGACAAATGTATGGGAATGAAATCAAGATTTCAAAATTATTTTTTCCGTGGAAAATAATCTTTTTGAAACTTAACAAAATTAATTCGTATTGCTCTGTAATTTATATAGCTCCGAAAAGCTACCCCCTGCTCGCACAAGCTCGGAAAAAGTGCCTTCTTCCGCAATCCTTCCTTCATCCAGTAAAACGATGTGTCCTGCAGCCTGAAGTGATGCCAGGCGGTGGCTGATGATGATGGCGGTTTTCCCTTCCAGTTTCTGCGTTAGTGATTGTATAATTTCTTTTTCCGTATCTGCATCTACTGCACTCAGGCAATCGTCAAAAATATACAATTCGGCATCCTTGATAAGGGCCCTGGCTATGGATACCCGCTGTTTTTGTCCGCCGGAAAGCAAAACGCCCCGCTCTCCCAGCATTGTTTTCAAACCCAGCGGAAACTGCGCAATGTCGCGCCCAAGGCCTGCCTGCAAAGCCGCTTCTTCTATTTTCTCATCGGTTTCCTGGCCTTCGGCAAGTCCAAAGGCAATATTCCCGGCAAGGGTGTCGCTGAATAAAAAAACATCCTGCGGAACATAGGCAATGTGGCTATTGAAATCTTTCCGTGAAAATGCCTGCGGTGCTTTATCGTCAAATAAAATTTCCCCGCTTCCGGGTGTGTTTTGGGCTGTGAGAAGCTGGGCCAGCGTGCTTTTACCACAGCCTGTTTTGCCGGTAATGCCCAAAATACTGCCTTTGGGAACCGTAAGGTTTATGTTGCTCAGGGCAGGTTTTACGGCACCGGGATAGGTATAACCCACATTCTTAAGGGTAATCTGTCTGTTAAAACAGAAGGGAGCCGCCGGGGTTTCATCCTTTTCGGTCTCATATTCCAAAAACTCATTGATGCGTTTCTGACTGGCAGCAGCCTTTTGCACCAGTGCTGTTGTCCAGCCCAGGCTGGCCACGGGCCATATCAGCATATTCAGATACAAAATAAACTCCGCAATGTTGCCGGCACTGAAGGTTCCTGCTTCCACAGCCCTTCCACCAAGGTACAACACCATCAGCGTGCTGATCCCTACCAACAAAATCATCAAAGGAAAAAACAAACTGTTTACCACAGCCAGCCGCATGTTTAATCTCCGGTATTCTTCCGTTTTGGCCGAAAAATCTCCAAAGAATGCACTTTCGGCGCCAAAGGATTTGATGACCCTTATGCCTGCAAATGTTTCCTGTGAAGCGGTGGTAAGCACGCTTAGCTGGCTTTGTATATCGGCATTACGGCGGTTTATAATTTTGCTGACGTGGTAAATGCTATAGCTCAAAAACGGCAGCGGTATCAGCACCCACAGTGTAAGTTGGGTGTTTACCATCAGCATTTGGGTAATGACGGTAATAAACGTAAAAATTATATTGGCAAAGTACATCACCGCAGGCCCAACATACATGCGCACATTGCTCACGTCTTCGCCAATGCGGGCCATCATATCGCCGGTAAAATGAGAACGATAAAAAGACAATCCCAAACGCTGATAGTGGTTGTAAAGATCGTTTTTCAGGTCATACTCCACTTTTCGGCTTACCACCACAATGCTCTGCCGCATTAAATACATAAAAAGTCCTTTGAGCGCAGCAGCAATCAGTAATAAAACGACGAAACCCGCTGCAGCGGTATATACCATGCCCATCAGCGCTTCGCCACCAAGTCCTGCAGCGGTCTGGCGGTGAACAACCGCTTCGTTCAGCCCTTCGCGGACAAAAACAGCCACATACACTCCCACCATGTTGCTCAGCACGATGCAGAAAACGCCAAACAGCATTTTGCCGGCATATCGCCTGAAATAAACATTGAGTGCCAATAGTTCCTTCATTGCCTTGCTGCAAAGGTAACTGAACAAATGCGCAGTAAGCGGAAAAAGGGTGTTTTATTGACAACACCCGTCATGATTTGCCCCGGATCAGTTCTTAACCCACTTTTCAGCGGCTATATAATGTCCATTGTGGCTGATCAGCACCATGTAGCAACCCTGAGAGAGCCCTGCAGTATTGATTGTAGCCGACACGCTGCCTTCGGCAATAACCTGCTCTGCCACGGTTCTTCCGGTAAGGTCGGTGATGTTCACATTCCAGCCTTTGTCTGCCGCAGCTGCCATGCTCACCTGTACTTCAGCATTGCCTGGATTGGGGTGTATGCCGATTCCCCTCAGCTGAGCCGAAACAACGCGGCTGGTATTGAGATGGTTCACATTCACAAATGCCCCTGCACCTAAGTTATACCACGTTCCTGAAGCTGTTGTTTCCAATCGGATGGCACGCACAGTGTAGGTGTTTTTGCCGTTATTGAAATTGGAACTGTCGTTATAGAAAGTATCCTTAATGATAAAGTTCTTGTTTACCCGGAAATAGGTATTAACGGCAGTATCGTAGCGGTAAACGGCGTATCCGTCTATTTTGCCTGTTGCCTTGGTCCAGGTGAGTTTCACGAGATTGTTCTGGCTCACGGCCGTAACCTTTTTCACGGGTGAAACATGCCTCATTTTCAGGGTAGGATCGCCCAGCAAAGCAATGTGAACCTTGTTGTCGCTCATGTTAAAACCGCCGCTCCAGTAATCGCTCACATTGTTCATAGACAATTTGGCGCCATAACCAATATTTTTACCCAAAGCCATGTGGTGCACATACCATTTGGGAATGCCACCCCAGGAACTGGTGAGTGCGCTGTTGCAGAGGGGAGCGCGAAGTATGTTGTTTTGCTGATCCCAGTCGCCGAAGTAGGAACCGGCCAGCATGGTGAAGATATTTTGCATGGAATCGGCTACAAAACTGGAAGTGGTGCCTATGCCACCGCACGAAGTGTTTGAACCACCGCCACAGCCATAACTCCACAAATATGGACTGCTTTTCTGGGTAGAAATATAATCCCTTGTTTCAAAAATACTGTCTACCGGAAACATGCACGAGAAATTCTGAAAACCGGTGCTGGAAAGGTTCAGAGAGCCGAAGTTATCATCAATCAGTGCTCTCTCCACCGTGGTGAGGCGATTGGTGCGCCAAAGCATGTTGCGGCGCAGGTATTTGCGCACCAGCAGGGTATCATTGTTGCTGAAAGCAGGCATATCATACAAGTCGATTCGGCCGACCTCCAGTTCAACAGCTCCCGGAAATTTGGTGGGATCAAACTTGCCATCGCCGGGTTTGTTGTGGTTGCGTGTTTGCGAACCTGAAGTATTGGTAACGCTGGCATCGGTCCAAACACCGTCCATATCGCCATAAAAGCCGTCTGCCGGCCAGGCACCCGCGTGATCGGGGTGTCCGTCGGGCGGATAAACCTGACCGGTTGAGGCCAGGTAATTTCCGCTGTAAGGCACGGGCACCCTGCCGATGATGAGCAGGGTTTTCACCAGACTATTGCGGCGGTTATATTCGGCAACAATACGGCTGCGCACTTTATCCGCTTTTTCCTGTCTTCCGGCATGCAGGGTGGAGACCACCCAGCCTTCTTCATTTAGCTGCTTTTGCAATGCAGATAATTCAGGTGCAAGGGCTTTGAGATAAGCACTGTCAACCAACAAAATGATACCGCCAAGTCCGGGCGTTTCCGGAACCGCATTTCCTGCCCAGATATAGCCCAGTGCAGAGGTATTTCCTCCGCTGACCTTGGCAATCAGATATTCATAGGATTCACCCTTCTTAACCGTATTGTCCGTCCAGGTATTGGCAGTTCCCAACAAACTGGTAAGCGCATTACCCCAGGAAGCGGTACCCAGCGCCCTGCGGTAAATATCAAAGGTGCCGGACCAGCTTTCTGCAGGCCATTTCAAGCCTATGGTTCCGTTGGCATTGGCTGTGGCGTTTATCATTACCACCTGACCCTTGCCAACCTGCGCCTCGGCAATACGGGCAATGCCCATTACAGCAATTATCAGAAGTAGAATTCTTTTCATCGTCATTTTCATACAAATTAATTGAATATTTCGCACAATTAAAACTGCCCGGCCCCGTATATTGTTAACTCTTTTGAATTGTAATTATGAAACTTAGGGAAACACAACAAAGCACCTACAAACATTGGTTTGAAGGCAAAGGCTGGCACTGTTTTCCTTTTCAGCAGGAATGTGCAGATGCATTTTGGTCAGGGAAAAGTGGCCTTTTGAACGCTCCTACCGGCAGTGGCAAAACCTATGCACTGGCGCTTCCGGCTATGCTGGAACACAAATTCAATTGTAAAGAAAAAAAGGGGCTGTACCTGCTATGGATAACGCCGCTAAAGGCATTGAGTGCAGATATCCGCAATGCCATACAAACCGCTGCGGATGAGCTTCTGACAGGCTGGACGGTGGGCCTGCGCAACGGCGATACGGATAATGCCGAAAGGGCAAAACAAAAAAGGAATATGCCGCAGTGCCTGGTCATCACGCCGGAAAGCCTGCATGTATTGCTCGCCTCAAAGGGCTACACCGATATTTTCAGCCGGCTTGGGGCTGTGGTGGTGGACGAATGGCACGAACTGCTGGGAAGCAAGCGCGGCGTTCAGGTAGAACTGGCTTTGAGTCGCCTGCGTGCCTTGAGGCCCGATCTCAAGGTGTGGGGAATCAGTGCCACCATCGGCAATATGGAAGAGGCCGCCCGGGTATTGTTGCCCGAACCGGCAAAGCCTGTTTTTATACAAAGCCAAACACCCAAAAGACCTCAGGTGCATACGGTTTTTCCGGATACGATTGAAACCCTGCCCTGGGCGGGCCACCTGGGCATTTCCATGCTGGACAAGGTTATTCCCATAATCGAAAACAGCAACACCTGCCTGATTTTTACCAATACACGCAGCCAAAGCGAAATCTGGTATCAGCGGTTGCTGGAGGCACAGCCTTCGCTGGCCGGACGCATGGCCATACACCACGGTAGCCTTACCCGCGAGGTGCGCGACTGGGTGGAAGAAAACCTGCACAGCGGCTTGCTGAAAGCCGTGGTCTGCACCAGCAGCCTGGATCTGGGAGTGGATTTCAGGCCTGTAGACACGGTGATTCAGATTGGCAGCCCCAAAGGGGTTGCCCGCTTTGTGCAGCGTGCCGGACGCAGCGGCCACCGGCCCGGCGAAACCAGCCATATATGGTTTGTACCTACCCACAGCCTCGAATTGCTGGAAGCCGCTGCCCTGAAAACGGCTGTGGCGGAAGACAGCGTAGAATCGCGGATCCCGGTGGTGAGGGCCATGGATGTGCTAATTCAGTATCTGATGACGCTGGCAGTTTCTGAAGGGTTTTATCCGGACGCAATTTTTCAGGAAATCACCCAAACCCATGCTTTCGAATCCCTTAACCGCGAAGAATGGCAATGGATGCTTTCATTCATCACCACGGGTGGATCGGGTTTGCAGCAATACGACGATTTTCACAAAGTAATCGTGGATGAAAA
>CAYSIK010000029.1:6280-17425 GCA_964431045.1 uncultured Flavobacteriaceae bacterium | reverse complement strand
CCGGTTTCTACCGTTTTTATGTGGATAGTACTGAACCTGTAACCTTGAATCTGCTCTCTGCCTTTACACGCCACATCTCTCAGAAAATTGATGAGGGCGATTTTGGAGAACGTAAATTCACCTTCGAAATTTCAACTCCCGGAGCCGACAAGCCACTCGCCGACCTAAGGCAATTGCCTAAACATTGCGGCAGAACCTTCGAAATTGAAACCACAGAAGGGGTGAAGATGGAAGCCAGGCTGTTGGCCCTGGAAGGCACGGAACTACAACTGCAAGAACAGATAGCGCTAAAAGGAAAGAAAACGGAAACCCGGCCCGTTCAGATTGCATGGGAAAACATTAAAACCGCAACAATAAAAATAACTTTCAACTGATATGAGCAAAGCCAAAACCAAAGAGCTGGGCATGAGCCTTATTGAGAGTTTCTCAGAATTCAAAGAATTCAAGAACATCGACAGGGCTACCATGATGCGTGTACTGGAAGACGTATTCCGCAGTATTCTGCGCAAGAAATACGGTCCCGACGCCAATTTCGACATCATCATCAACATCGAAACCGGTGATATTGAAATGTATCACCTGCGCTTGATCGTGGAAGAGGGTGAAGTGGAAGATCCCAACCTGCAAATCAGCCTCAGTGAGGCACAGCAGCTGGAGCCCGATTACGCCGTGGGTGAAGACTGTATCCAACAGGTGTTTCTGGACGATTTCGGTCGCCGAAGCATACTCAATGCCCGTCAGACCCTGATGAGCAGAATTATAGAGCTGGAAAAAGACGAATTGTTCCGCAAATACAAAGACAAGCGCGGCGAAATTATGAGCGGTGAGGTCTACAATGTATGGAAGCGTGAAATCATGGTGCTGGACGATGAGGGCAACGAACTGATTCTGCCCAAGGAGCATATGATCCCCCGCGATATGTACAAAAAAGGTGATACCCTCCGTGCTGTGATTCACGAAGTAAACATGGACAAAGGGGCACCCCGTATCATCCTTTCGCGTACCAGCCCCGAATTTTTGGAGCGCCTGTTTGAACTGGAAGTTCCTGAAATTTTGGACGGCCTCATCACCATCAAAAAGATTGTGAGAGAACCCGGTGAGCGCGCCAAAGTAGCCGTTGAAAGCTACGATGACCGCATCGATCCGGTGGGCGCATGTGTGGGTGTAAAAGGGGCACGTATTCACGGCATAGTGCGTGAACTGCGCAACGAAAACATCGACGTAATCAACTATACCACCAACCTGTCTCTGTTCATTCAGCGTGCCTTACAACCTGCGAAAATCACCCGCATGGAACTGGATGACACCAACAAAAAAGCCGATGTGTTTCTGGATGCCGATCAGGTGTCGCTGGCCATCGGTAAAGGTGGACACAACATCAAACTGGCCGGTAAATTATCAGGTTACCAGATTGAGGTTTACCGCGTAAATGTGGAAACACAGGATGAGGATGATGTGGAACTCGATGAATTCCTGGATGAAATCGATGCCTGGATCATTGATGAATTCAAGAAAATTGGACTGGACTCTGCACGCTCCGTGCTGAGAGCCAGCAGCGAGGATCTCGTTCGCCGCACTGAACTGGAAGAAGAAACCATTCAGCAGGTGAAAGATATTCTGAAAGCTGAATTTGAAGACTGATCGGTGATGATGCTTTTCATTCCATGAAAAATATCGTCGCCACAGCGGTGGAAATATGCCAAGCAATGCCGCATATAACCGCCGACATAGCGAATAGAGAGGTTTAGTTCCGCCGGCCCGCATGCCGACGGAACCAAACCCCGACATTCCGAAATTGGCATTGCAGAGGATAAAACGTAAATTTGAACACGAAACATGGCGGAATACCGTTTAGCTAAAGTTGCCAGCGAGCTCAATCGCAGTTATCAGATACTGGCAGAAACCCTGAAAGGGAAAGGTTTTAGCGTTGATGCAAAACCTACTACCAAAATTTCTGAAGAAATGTATCAGGTCCTGGTACAGGAATTTGCCGCAGATAAAAGCGCGAGGGAAGAGGCCAACAAACTCAAAACAAACCGGGATGGAAAACCCTTAGCTCCGCCTCCCGCGGCAAAGCCACAGGTGGTTAAAGCCGAAGAGCCCGAGCCCGTAAAACCGGCTCCTGTCAAGCCTGAAGTTCCTGCGCCAACACTGGTTGAAGAAGCGGAGAAAATAGAAGCACGCAAAGAAGAGCTGAGCGGACCTAAAATTTTAGGTAAAATAGACATTGCGCCCAAAAAAGGCAAAACTCCCAAGGCTGAGGGAAAAGCTGAGGAAAAGAAACCTGCTAAAAAAGCGGAAAAACCTGCTGCAGAACCGGCAAAAACACCGCAACCTCCTGCAGCCCCTGAACCTCCCGCACCCCCTGCAGTGGCTGAGGAAGAGGAAGAAGTAGAAAAGGTAGAAACCAAATTCGAAAAACTCACCGGGCCCAAAGTTTTAGGTAGAATTGATCTGCCCAAAGATTCACCCAGCGGCGTGAAGAACCTTGCGGATGAAGCCCGTGATGACCTGAGAGAAAAGCGAAAGCGCAAGCGTAAAAAAGTGGGCGGTGAAAAAGTAGCCGTTCAGGATAAAATTAAAGAAGAGGAACGCATTGCCCGGGAAAAAGAAAAAGCCCAGGATCCCAAAGCAGAAATTTCACAAAAGGACGTTCGCAACAAGGTGAAAACCACCATGGGTAAACTGGGTGGAGCAGGTCAGACACGCGGTCTGAAGCAGAAGCTGAAAACCCAGCGCAAAGAGGCCCGCGCATTTGTCCGCGCGGAGGAAAGAGAGCGCCTTGAAAAAGAAAGCAAAATCATCAAGGTTACCGAATTTCTTACGGCAAATGACCTAGCCAGCCTTATGAATATGGCTGTAACCAAGGTAATATCGGCCTGTTTCTCACTCGGAATGATGGTGAGCATCAACCAGCGCCTGGACGCGGAAACCATACAACTGGTGGCCGGTGATTTTGGATTTGAAGTGGAATTTGTAGATGCAGAAGCCCAGCTGGAAGTGGAAGATGATGAAAATGATGCTCCCGAAGATCTGGAGCACCGTCCGCCCATTGTTACGGTGATGGGACACGTAGACCACGGTAAAACATCGCTGCTGGATTATGTCCGCAAAGCCAACGTAATAGCCGGTGAAGCAGGTGGTATTACCCAGCACATCGGCGCTTATGAAGTAACCCTGGCCGATAACCGCAAAATAACCTTCCTGGATACACCCGGTCACGAAGCATTTACCGCCATGCGTGCACGTGGTGCCAAGGTTACGGATATCGCCATTATCGTGATTGCGGCAGACGACAGCGTGATGCCCCAAACCAAGGAAGCCATCGCGCATGCCCAGGCAGCCGGTGTTCCTATGGTGTTTGCCTTCAATAAAATTGACAAGGAAGGTGCCAATGCTGACAAAATACGTGAACAGCTGGCAGGCATGAACATTCTGGTGGAAGACTGGGGCGGTAAGTTCCAGTGCCAGGAAATCTCGGCCAAAAAAGGACTGAACGTGGACAAACTGCTCGAAAAGGTATTGCTTGAAGCCGAAATTATGGAGCTGCAGGCCAACCCCAACCGCAGGGCCAAGGGTACAGTTATTGAAGCTACCATGGAAAAAGGCCGCGGTATCGTATGCAGCATGCTGGTACAAACCGGTACACTGCGCGTGGGCGACAATATGGTTGCAGGACCTCACTATGCCAAAGTACGTGCGCTGTTCAATGAGCGCGGCAATAAAATTGATTTTGCACCGCCAAGCACACCTGTGAAGATGCTGGGCTTTAGCGATAACCCTACCGCCGGCGATATGTGGGTGGTAATGTCCGAAGAAAGCGAAGCCAAGGAACTGGCTACCAAGCGTATGCAACTGGTTCGCGAACAGGGCATTCGTACCAAACGTCACATTACACTGGATGAAATCGGACGCCGTCTGGCAATCGGTAACTTTAAGGAACTGAAAATCATTGTGAAAGGTGACGTGGACGGTTCCGTAGAAGCCTTGTCAGATGCGCTGTTGAAACTGAGCACCGAAGAGGTTATGGTTTCTGTAATTCACAGCGGTGTGGGTCAGATTTCAGAAAGCGATGTGCTGCTGGCTTCTGCTTCAGACGCCATCATTGTGGGCTTCCAGGTGCGACCCAGCGCCAAGGCCCGTCAGCTTGCCGAGCAGGAAGAAATTGATATACGCCACTACTCCGTAATTTACCAGGCCATTGAAGAGGTTAAAAGTGCTATGGAAGGCATGCTTAGCCCCGAAGTGGTGGAGAAAATCGTGGGTAACGTGGAAGTACGCGAAGTCTTCAAAATCAGCAAAGTGGGCAGCGTAGCCGGTTGTATGGTTACCGACGGAAAAGTGGAACGCAAGAATAAAATCCGTGTTATTCGCGATGGTGTGGTTATCCATACCGGCGAACTCGCTTCGCTGAAACGTTTCAAGGACGACGTGAAGGAAGTACTCAGAGGATTTGAATGCGGCCTGCAGATCGAGCGCTTCAACGATGTTGAAGTAGGCGATTACCTGGAGGTATATACAGAAGAACAGGTAAAACGTACCTTGTAAAACATACGGCATGGAGTTAACCACCCGCAAATTCTGGTCGGATTACTGGCACAGTAAAAGTGAGGAATTTCAAAAGCCTGTAAAAACAGAGTATATTTTCACACCCCTGTTCCGCAAGATGCTCGCCGGCAAAGGCTTTTCAGATGCCTGCGAGCTGGGTGGATTTCCAGGTACTTTTTCCATACATGTGCAGCGGGATTTGGGTCTGCCTTGTTCTCTGGTCGATTATTTTATAGATGATGCTTTGCTGCACCGCTTTCTCAAGGCCAATGACCTTGCCGAGGACGCGTTGGCGTGGAAAGAGGCAGATATTCTGATCAATGAACCTGCCCATCAAACCTATGACTTTGTTTTCTCCATCGGGCTTATCGAGCATTTTGAAAACACACAGGAAATTTTACAGGCCCATATCAAATATGTAAAGCCGGGCGGCAGACTTTTGATTATTCTTCCCAATTTCACGGGTATCAACGGCTGGTTTCAAAGAAGCTTCGACAAAGAAAATTACGACAAGCATTTTATACCCTGCATGAACCCTGAGCTGCTGAAGAACACATTGGCAGAACTCGGCGGAAAGCAGGTACAGGGCGGTTTTCTGGGTAATTTCAGCATCTGGCTGGAGAATTACCCGTCCCAGCCGGCATGGGTGAAGTTGTTCTTTAAAGCCTCGTGGTTTGCTGGTAAAGTTTTCACGAAGATGTTCGGACTGAACAATAAAACAACAGCACCCTACATATGGGTTGCCTGTGATCTGTAAAACAACCCTATCATGTACTATTTACATGACACAGCCCCAACTTAATCTTTACAAAACATTAAAATTGCTCCCTTTGTATTTAATTTGCATTGTTTTTGGGTAAAACCAGGACACGCACAGATTCATGAAGTTAATTATTCCTATGGCCGGTATGGGGAAACGCATGCGGCCTCATACACTCACCGTTCCCAAGCCCCTGTTGCCTGTAGCAGGAAAGCCCATCGTTCACTGGCTCATCGAAGATATTGCAGCAGTTTGTGATCAGCCAATTGATGAAATAGCATTCGTAATAGGCGATTTTGGATCCGAAACAGAAGCCCATTTGTTGCAGATTGCCCAAAGTGTGGGTGCTAAAGGACGTATTTGCTATCAGGATGAACCACTGGGAACTGCCCATGCCATCCTTTGTGCCAAGGAAAGCCTTCAGGGCGAAGTGATTGTGGCTTTTGCCGATACCCTTTTCAGGGCAGAGTTTCACCTCGATACCAATCCCGACGGCGTGATTTGGGTGCACAAGGTCGATAATCCTTCCAGTTTTGGAGTGGTTAAACTTGACAGTGAAAACAACATCACCGATTTCGTGGAGAAACCTGCGGAGTTCATTTCTGATCTTGCTATCATCGGTATATACTATTTCAAAAGCGGTGAAACCCTTCATAAGGAACTGCAGTACCTCATTGACAATAATATCCGGGAGAAAGGGGAGTACCAACTCACCAATGCACTGGAAAACATGAAGAACAAAGGCATGCGTTTCAAACCCGGTACGGTCGATGAATGGTGGGATTGCGGCAATAAAGATGCTACGGTAAATACCAATAAACGCCTGCTGGAAACCCGCAGGGAACTCTTTCATGTAGCACCGGAAAGATTCAATGGTGGCACACAAATCATTCAACCCTGTTTTATTGGTGAAAATGTGGAACTCAAGGGCTGTACCGTTGGACCCTATGTGAGCATCGGCAATAATACAAAGCTCGAAAACTGTGTAGTTTCCAACAGCATCATCCAAAATAACAGCCATATTAGCAACCTTAATTTCACCAACAGCATGATTGGCAATCATGTAAGCCTGAATGGTGAAAGTTGCGAGCTGAGTATCGGAGATTATTCCACACAGTCATGATGCGGTACGGCAGTATGCTGCTGCCGTTATTTTGGGTAGCCTGGGGTTGTGGAACCCGCAAACCTTTACCGGACGCTTCCTCTAAAGCCATTGACACAGCTTCACTGCGCGAAATATATTTCGCGGCTGAATTTCATTACATCCAGGGCAACTGGAAACAATCGGATTCTTTGTTTAGGCGCTACATACGCAGCAATATGCCACCGGGCCCTGCCTACCATCGCCTGGCCTGTATTGCCGCAAAAAATGGTAAAAATGATGAGGCCCTCGTCCTGAATGCCAAAGCGAGAAAAGCGGATACCGCTGTTGAGGCATGGCTCTGGCTGGATGCTGACCTGTATCGCCGTAAACAGGATTACAAAAAAGCCGGTGATATTTATGCTGCTTACACGGTTAAGCACCCCCGCGCCTGGTCCGCCTATGTCGATGCCGCCCGCTGTTATTCCATGGGAGGGCATGATCCATCGGTACTCGAACTCTGCAATCGCTGGGAAAAGGCCTTTGGGCTTATGGAACCTATTGTGGAATATAGGGTTCAGGCCCTTGCGATTATGGGAGAACCACAAAAAGCAGCGGAACAGTGGGCAGCCCTCAGGCGCAAATATCCCGACCGGCCTTATTATCGCTACAATCAGGTCAATACCCTGAAGAACAACGGTGCCGAAGATGAGGCCAAACGTCTGCTGGATACCTTAATTGCGGAGGATCCGCAGGACGTTGAACTGCAAGCCCTTTACTGTGAAATTATTACGGCTGACTCAGGGACAAGTCTTTCTCCCTATGTTGAGAAAATTGCTCAAACTCCGGGAATGACATTTAAATCAAAATGGAAATGCCTGCAAACTTTTACCGGTCCATCCAACCCGGCGTATGATTCCTGTGAGAATTTACTCCGCAGTTTGTGCCGGATGCATCCTCAAGAGCCTCAGGCCTTGAAAGCCCTTGGATTGTGGTGCCTGCATCACGGTAAAGCCGGAGATGCAGCAGAGTTTCTGAGAAAAGCCCTCGATGCACAGGAGCAGACATTGATACTTTGGCAAAATTACCTTTCGGCTTTATCCATAGGCTGCGAAACCCCAAAAATGCTTTTTGAAGCGGATACTTTGCTGGAATTGTATGCCATGGTTCCCGAAAGCTATCAAATGAAAGCCATTGCACTGTTCGTCAATGGCAAGGCAGATGATGCACTGCGCGTCTGTAGTGACGGACAGCGAATGTCAGACAATGATGCAGGACTGATGGCCTTAAAAAGCTATATTCAGTTATGCGCCGGGAAAAAGAAGGAGGAGATTTTTATTGACTACGTGTCATCCCCAACCCGGACCGATGCCATCATGGTAAGGGTAGAATGGGCATTGAGCCAAAAAAACTGGGACGAGGCGGAAACCTTGCTGGATTTGATTTTTGAAACCCCGGCAAGCCAGAAGTCCCATCGGATTGGAAGTGAGAACGGTGGCAACTGCTGGCCGTTTTTCCAATGTGTGCTTCAAAAGGGCCGTCTGGCGCTTGCCACAGAGAAAAATCAGCCTGAAGCCATTGCCTTGCTGAAAAAATATATTCCCGAAAGTTCTGTGGCATTAGAATTGATGGGAGATTTATATGGGATGCAGTCAAACAGTGCCTTGGCTTGCTACGAGAATGCAATGCGCTGCGCTTCAAACGAACAAAAAGATAGGCTGCGACAGAAAATAAACAAGCTCCAAAACCGTTAAACATACATTGAGAACCTTCATCTTATTCATTGCATTTTTTACCCTTACAGGTGCCTGTAAATCGCGGAAACCCGCTTTGAGCGAAGCGCCTGTGCGAATTGGAAACATAAATACAGATACGGCGGTGGTACTAAAAGGCGATAATATCAACCGCAAGAACTGGGAACATTTTTCCGACCGTCTGAGCATTGACTATGTTTCGGGCGATGGTCAGGAGATGAGCGGCACCCTGAGCCTGCGCATGCGCAACGACAGCATTCTGTGGTTTTCTGTTTCCGTAGCACTGGGTATTCAGGTGGCAAAGGGCATTGTTACGCGCGACAGCGTTTTGGTATTGGATTTATACCACAAAGAATACATGCGGTTGGGAATCGCAGATTTGTCAACTATGCTGGGCGCCTCCGTGTCCCTCAGAGAACTGCAAAACCTAATTGTCTCCAACCCGATTTTCGATACGGTTTTCTATCAAAAAGATGTGCCCACAGGAGGTTGGTATTCAACGCATCCGCCCATAACGAATATGTTGTTTACCAACAGTGTGGGCAACATAGACAGCAGTGTGATCGCCGAAGCCGGTAAAAACAGACAAATTAAAGTGGTTTACGAAGGCGAACAAAAATCGGGATCCTTCTCTGTGCCACAGCAGATGAGGCTTACCGCGTTTGGTGACAAAAATACTGTACGCCTGCAAGCTTCGTTTACAAACCCGAGCGATGCCGTTATACCTTCGTATCCGTTTAGTATTCCTTCCGGGTACACCCAAAAACAATAACCATGCTCCGCCTTCTCTGTATAGGGTTTTTGATGTTTTTACTGCCCTTGACAGGGTTTTCACAATCCCGCAAGGAACTGGAGAAGAAGCGCCGAAAGGTGCAGGAAGAAATTCAGTATACCCGCGGTATTCTGCAAAAGACCAGTGCCGAGAAAAGCGCAACCCTTCATAAAATCGGCGCTCTCAACCGGATTATTGAGCAGCAGGGTGAAGTTATCAAAGACCTGAAATCTGAGCTTAATGAAGCCGATCAGGAAATTGACAAGCAAACGCTAACACTGGAAGAACTCAAGGCATCCTACAATGCTGAAAGGTTGAAGCTGCGAAAAACCATTCTGAACGCCTATAAAAGCCGAAAATCGGCGAATAAACTTGCATTTGTTTTTGCATCGGAATCTTTCAGGCAGGCAGTGCGCAGAATGCAGTATCTGAATCGACTTTCCGATTACCGCAAACAGCAAATCGGTATTCTGGAAGGAAATGCAGCTGAAGTGCAAAATGGCCTTCACGCCCTGGCGGTTATACGACAGGAAAAAAGCGGGATTTTAGTGGCGGAAAAGAAGGAACAGCAGCAACTGGAAACCGACAGAAGCCAGAAAACCAAGCTGGTAAAGTCGCTGGCGGGCAAAGAAGCAGATTTGCGCAAGAAAATAAAACAGAATGAAAAGGCGGTTGCCAGGCTGAACTCGGCGATTTCTGCGATGATTGCCAAAGAAATTGCCGCTGCCAGAAAGCGGGCACGTCAGCAAACCGCAAAAGATAATACAAGTACTGCGGCGGCTTCTCCCAAAACCACGGGCGGCAAGTCGTCAAAATCTTCCGGCGCGATACTCCTTACCCCTGAAGCACGCGTAATCAGCGATAATTTTGCTTCAGGCAAAGGAGGACTGCCATGGCCGGTAGAGCGTGGTTACATTTCCCAATATTTCGGTGTTCATGCGCATCCCGATCTTGCCGGAATTACCCTGGTCAATAATGGTGTTGATATCACCACCTCTGAGGGCAGCACCGCACGCGCTGTGTTCAAAGGCACGGTTTCCGCAATTCTTGAAATTCCCGGCCAGGAAAAGGCTGTTCTGCTCAATCACGGTGAATATTACACGGTTTACAGCCGCCTCAGTCAGGTTTTTGTGAGCCGGGGTCAGCAGGTTGACGCCAAACAGGCCTTGGGAAAGGTTTGGACCGATGACGAATCCAAAACCATCCTGCAATTTCAGCTCTGGCAGGGGCAATCCAAGCTCAATCCTGCAGGCTGGCTGACATCACGGTAATTTACTTATATTTGTATAAATGAAAGTGGCCGTAGCAGGAGCAGGGGTTATGGGTGCAGGCATTGCGCTCAGCAGCATTCAGGCAGGTTATCCAACCTTGTTGTTTGATGTGAACGAAGCCGCGCTGGAAAAAGGGAAATCCTACATCAGCAAAGAGCTGGATAAATCCGTAGAAAAAGGGAAAATAGCCCCTGATAAAGCGGCTGCAGCACTGGAATTGCTGTCAACCGTAAACGATGCCGCTGCTTTGCAGGCTGATATTATCATTGAGGCAGTTCTGGAAAACCTGGAAATTAAGCAGTCACTGTTTAAGCAACTGGAGGCCGTTAACAGCCCTGATACCATTTTGGCCACCAATACCAGTTCCATACCCATAACGCAGATTGCCCGCGGTCTTCAGCATCCCGGCAGGGTGGTGGGTGTTCATTTTTTCAATCCGGCACACATTATGAAGCTGGTGGAAATTATTTCCGGTGCCGAAACCGATTGCAACGTCGCACTAAAAGCCTTTCAATGGGCAGAATCCTTAGGTAAAAAAGCGGTGTATGCTGCGGATGCCCCGGGGTTTATTGTCAACCGGGTAGCCCGTCACTATTATGTAGAAGGTTTGAAAGTACTGGAAGAACAGGTTGCACCGCTGGAAAGTATTGACAGGCTTTGCGAGGCTTCCGGTTTCAAAATGGGTCCCTTTCGCCTCATGGATCTTATTGGGGTTGATACCAATTATGCCGTCACCAGTTCTATGTATGCGCTGTTTGGACAGGATGCCAAATTCCGTCCTAGCCGGATTCAAAAGCAAAAAGTGGATGCCGGACACCATGGAAGAAAATCCGGTCAGGGATTTTATCGATATGAAGGGTAGTTTTTTTTGCTTCGCAGTGTTGTTGGTGTTTGCGGTAAGTTGCCGCAACAACAATGTAACGGAAGCCATTCCAAAAGGGCCTGTAAATGTAACCCTG
>CAYSIK010000029.1:318-6270 GCA_964431045.1 uncultured Flavobacteriaceae bacterium | reverse complement strand
CCTGGATTTGAATCTGCTTGACAACCAGCATTTGCTGGTGCCCGGCAGTTTTGCCTACGCCGAAGGTGGTGTTAAAGGGGTGTTGATCATCCACGACTACGACGACAGCTGGTATGCATTTGAGCGCACCTGCGCCTGGCAGCCGCTGAATACGTGCTCACAAATACACGTTGATACGCAAGCCATACAGCTTAAATGCGGCACCTACACATCAAACCGCTTTGAAAAATGCTGCGATAGCCGTTTTATGTTCAACGGATTGCCGGTTAAAGGTCCTGCAGGCGGATCCCTGGCCCGGTACAACGTGAGCAGAAGCGGAAATTTATTGTACGTTTACAATTGATTTTTTGGGGGTTGGAATCGGTGAAAATCAGTTGATAGTAACTTTTTTTTGTGACACTTGCGTGACAAACAACCCTTAAACGAGGGGAATAAATTTTTTCAAAAAAGTTTTTTTTTATCCGAAGTTCTTATATTTGTTGCCTGATACACACAATTAAGTAAAAAGAAAACCGCTTATGATGCATAAATACCTGGGACGTTTCTTTACCGCAGCGTTCGTAATGTCAGCAACAGCCGTTCAGGCCCAAACCGCTGACGCCCCGATGAGTATTGAGGCCAATGTGGGCCTTAGGGAATACCTGGGCGATCAGGGATCCTCCCTGTTTTTCGCCAAAAAGCCCGATTACCAGGGTGCCGGTATCAATTTCGGATATTATCTCAATCCTATGTTCGACGGTGTGGTAAATTTCAGTGCCGGTGATGTGGGTTACAAAAGAGAAGTTTCATGGCAGACAGAGCCATGGAAATATCAGTCTTTCCGTGCCAATACCATGGATCTGACGCTGGGTGCCCGCTTCAAGCTGAACTCTTTCTTCAATGAAGAGTCAAAGGTTATTCCCTACCTGTATGGCGGTTTTGGCGGTTACTACGTTCACAGCCAGGTGCGTTGGGGTAATCAGAATGAAATACAAAATGCCATCACAGAAATGGGTGCTGCCGTACAAGGCGGTCTCGGCGTTTCCTTTAACCTAAGCGACCGTATTGGTCTGCGTTGGTCATGGACTGCCACCTACACCATGAATGATCGCTGGGACGGTGCCAACCAACCCGGTGACGCAGATCCATCCATGCCTCTGGTAAACAGGCTATGGAAAACCAACGATATGTGGGGTTACCACGCAGTAGGTATCACCATGGCGCTGGGTGAAAGCAAAGGCCCAAGCAAGTGCAAGGATAAAGACGAAGACGGTATTTGTGACAAATATGATCTTTGCAAAAACACCCCTGAAAAATACCGTAAATATGTTGACAGCGTGGGTTGTCCGGCAGATCGTGACCGCGACTCGGTTTATGATGCGGATGATGCATGCCCCGATGTGAGAGGTCTCAAGAAATTTGCAGGCTGCCCTGACACCGATGGTGATGGAATTGAAGACAGCAAAGACAAATGTCCTAAAGATGCAGGTAGCCCCGAATCGGGTGGTTGCCCCGATCGCGATGGCGACGGTGTGCTGGATAAAGATGATAAATGCCCCACAGTGGCAGGTATTCTCGCCCTCAACGGTTGTCCTGACCGCGATGGTGATGGTGTAGAAGACGGATCGGACAAGTGTCCTGACGTTGCAGGCACCATTGCCGGTGAAGGTTGCCCTGATACGGATGGTGACGGAATCTTTGATAACATTGATAAGTGTCCTACCAAGGCCGGTATTGCAGCCAACAAAGGATGTCCCGAAATTAAAGTTGAGACCAAGAAAGCGATTGAACAGGCAGCTAAGAATATCTTCTTCGAAACTAACAAAGACGTATTGAAGACTGAGTCTTATGACGACATCGACCGCCTGGTTAAAATTTTGAAAGAATATTCAGAAGCTTCTGTAACCATCGAAGGTCACACAGATTCAGACGGTGATCCTGCGAAGAACCTGGATCTGTCGCAGCGCCGCGCCGATGCAGTTGTTGTATACATGCTCAGCAAAGGAATTTCTCCCGAGCGTATGAGAGCTGTAGGATTTGGTGACACCCGTCCCAAGGTTCCCAACACCAGCGTGCTGAACAAGGCTACCAACCGCCGCGTGGAAATTCTGGTAACCTACTAAAAACTGAACTATATCATGGAAAGGCCGCCTTCAAAGCGGCCTTTCTTATTTTTGGTCTTGTGGAAGACCGAAAATTTTACCTGCGTCTCAGCGAACAGGCACTGGAGCTTTGCAAGTCCTGGATTGGAAAGGAACTGATAACGCTGTCAGCTATGCAACTGCAAAAAGACTGGGACAGTGAAACCATTTTTGTTTCACCTGAAGTGGGGCTGGTGTTACACCCCGGTGCAGTGGCGGTGAGGATACGACAGGAAGAAACAGATATTCAGGGATTACCGGTAAGCTTTGCATTAAGAATTGAAAAGGAAAGCGGTGGGCACCGCCCCGTTGTATTTCAGTTCAGTAAAGCGTTTTATATTAGAAAAATTGAGATTTGGGCCGAAAAAACCCGCGACAGCAGCGGGTTGCGAGATACCACACAAGTTACGGAAAACACCCTTGTCTTTACGGCTGATACCGGAGAGCGGTGGATGATTTTACCCGATCATCCGGGCCCGGGGTTTGTGATTGCTAAGGGTGACACTGCCATAAACCCAATTCTGCACTCCGGCTGGTATGTGCTGAAGCATGTGCTGGATTAATATCTGTTTGGCTACCTTTGCCCCGTTGTGTTTGCAATTATCAGGTTTCTGCTGATTCCGTTCGGGCTCATTTATGCTTCGGTAGCATGGCTTCGCAGACAGTATTTTCTGCGTGCGGGTAAAGCCCAAAACAGTCCGGTATTTAGCATTGCAATCGGGAATCTGGCCGTAGGAGGCAGTGGTAAGACCCCTATGGCTATATTTCTTGCACAGAATGTCAATCGAGGCGTAGCGGTGCTCTCAAGGGGTTATAAGCGCAAAACAGAAGGCTTTAGGGAGGTTCGAACAGATGATTTTGTGGAAAATTGTGGTGATGAGCCTCTGGAGATGAAAAATGCCCTAACCGAAGTGCCCGTTTTTGTTTGTGAAAACCGTTTGTCCGGGATAGCCCTGATACAGCAAAAATACCCAGAAATTAAAACGGTTATTTTGGATGATGCCTTTCAGCATTTGCCGCTGAAAGCCCATAAATACGTGTTGCTTACGGATTATAAAAAACCCTTTTGGGAGGATTTGCCCATGCCTGCCGGCTGGTTGCGGGAGTTCTCCTGTGCTGCTTTTCAGGCAGATGTGATTGTGGTTACCAAATGTCCGGCTGATTTGTCTGAGCAGACTGCCGGCGAAATCAACCAAAAACTGAAAAAATACGGGAAGCCTGTTTTCTTCTGTTGCTATGAAAATGCTGTGCCGGTCAATTCCGGCGGTGAATACCTAAACCCTGAAAGCCCTGTTTTTGCAGTTTCCGGGCTGGCCGATAACCGGGCATTTCAGAATTGGGCAAATAAACATTACCCGATGGTTGGTTCTTTTTCCTACCCGGATCATTATTATTTTACGGAAATGCATTACCAAAAATGGTCCGAAGAAATTTCCAAAAACGAAAAAGCAGTCATTCTCACTACCCGTAAGGATTTTGCCAGAATGGCCCACTTACCGGAAATTCTGAAAAAGCGAATTTTTATGACATTTACCACCCCAAAATTTCTTTTTCAGCAGGAAGATGCGTTTATTCGCATATTGTTTAATCATTTTTAATTGTTGAGTTATGTATCGTTTATTAAGTATTGTTACCATTTGTCTTTTGTCTTTCCTTCCCCTACTGAATTCCTGTTCCACTGACCCCAATGTTGTATTCAACCAGTTTGAAAAAACAGATGTGTCCGGATGGCACTGGGGTGGGGGTAAAAAATTTACATTCACTGTCGAGGATTCCACCTATTACTACGCGCTGAATTGCGGTCTGCGCATTACCTCCGGTTACAGCTATTCCAATATTTGGCTGGTTTATAAGCTGGACGGTCCTTCCGTGTCGCAAAAAAACCAGTTTGAGGTGGTGTTGTCCGACAATACCGGAAAATGGCTGGGAAAAGGTCAGGGAAATCTGATTAGTTATGAAAAACCGTTTGCCGGAGGGCTTAAACTAAAGCCGGGTAACTACACCCTTGAAATTGCACAGAACATGCGCGATGAGAAGCTGTCAGGGGTGAGTGATATTGGATTGAAGGTTATCAAGGCAGGTAAAATTTATTGAGCCATGCTGGTTAAACTTTTTGCAAGCGCTGTACATGGCGTGAATGCTACCCCTATTACGGTAGAAGTGAATGCTACCACGGCAGCTGAGTTCAAGACCTTTGTCATTGGCCTTCCGGATAATGCCGTAAAAGAAAGCCTGTTCAGAACCGATGCAGCTATCAAAAACAGTGGCTTTGAACCCTTGCGACAGCGGGTAGTAATCAACATGGCGCCTGCCGATCTGCGCAAGGAAGGCAGTGCCTACGACCTGCCCATTGCCATTGGTATGCTGGCGGCCTCTTACCAGCTTACGGATCAGGTTTTGAAGGATTATATACTTATGGGCGAGCTGGGTCTTGACGGCAGTGTTTTGCCCATACGGGGTGCATTGCCCATTGCCATTCAGGCCATGAAGGACGGTTTTAAGGGATTTATCCTGCCGGAGCAAAATGCCCGTGAAGCGGCCATTGTTAAGGATTTGGAAGTGTATGGCGTTAAAAACCTGAAGGAGGTTGCCGATTTTCTTTCGGGCAAAAAACAGCTTGAACGCGCCTTTGCAGATCCCCGCGGGGAGTTTGAAGAGGCGCAACATCATTATGAGGTGGACTTCTGCGATGTACAGGGTCAGGAAAACATCAAGCGTGCTATGGAAATTGCGGCCGCAGGCGGTCATAATATTATTCTCATAGGGCCGCCCGGTGCCGGAAAAACCATGCTGGCCAAGCGTTTGCCCACGATTATGCCGCCACTGAACCTGCACGAAGCCCTGGAAACCACAAAAATCCATTCGGTGGCAGGCAAACTTGGCAGCAGCGGTGGTTTGGTGGCACACCGGCCGTTTCGAAGTCCGCACCACACCATCAGCGATGTGGCTTTGGTAGGTGGCGGAAACCATCCGCAACCCGGCGAAATCAGCCTGGCGCACAATGGCGTGCTGTTTCTGGATGAACTGCCTGAATTCAAACGCACCGTACTGGAGGTGATGCGGCAGCCGCTGGAAGAGCGCAAGGTAACCATTTCCCGCGCCCGTTGGACCGTTGATTATCCTTCTAGCTTCATGCTGGTGGCCAGCATGAACCCATGTCCATGCGGGTATTACAACCACCCTGAAAAAGAGTGTGTATGCGGTCCAGGGGTAGTGGATCGTTATCTAAGCCGCATTTCAGGACCGCTGCTTGACCGAATTGATATTCATATAGAAGTTACGCCGGTGGGCTTTGACGAGCTTACGGCGCGCAACCGCAACGCTGAAAAAAGTGCGGATATCAGGGCAAGGGTTCAGCAGGCAAGGGATTTACAACAACAGCGTTACAGCAACTGGAACGGTGTGTATTCCAATGCGCAGCTGCCCGGAAATAGGGTGCAGGAGGTATGTGGTATTGATGCGGCAGGACAATTGCTGTTGAAATCGGCTATGCAGAAGCTAAACCTCAGTGCGCGTGCCTATGACAGAATCCTGAAGGTAAGCCGCACCATTGCGGATCTTGCAGGCTCCGAAGCCATCAAAATTGAGCACCTGGCGGAGGCTATCCATTACAGGAGCCTGGACAGGGAAGGCTGGGGCGGGTAGGTTACCAACAAAACCGAAGGGAAACAGGAATGGCTCGCTGCGCTCGCCGGACCTTAGGGGGAGGGCTTAACAAAGCCAAAAACCCTCGCTATGCTCTTTTTTTCCATTTGTTGGTCTTTGCTAAATAAAAGGATGGGTCTAATGGAACCATAAACTCTACGCACAAAACAGGAGTTTCTTATCTTTG
>CAYSIK010000029.1:0-308 GCA_964431045.1 uncultured Flavobacteriaceae bacterium | reverse complement strand
CGCGACTTGTCCCTACCCGTTTTTTTATGCGCCTTGAGGCCATTGTAGAAGCAGAAACACGCATTGTCATAAACATGCCAATCAGGGCTTCGCTGCAGTGAGGTTTTGTAAAAATATACTAAGACAAAAGGCAAATTGTAGTCTTTGGATAATTGTTGAAAAAGAAATTTCACCTCTATCTATAGGTGAAATTTCTTTCAGTTACAGTATAATTAGTCGGCAACATTAAATTTCTTGAGTCTTCATTGCTATTATAAGATTCTATTTTTTTTATCCAATTTCCCTTCTTATCATAGATATAAACTGTT
>CAYSIK010000028.1:0-17440 GCA_964431045.1 uncultured Flavobacteriaceae bacterium | reverse complement strand
GCGGTCTCCACTTTCAATTTCACTGCGGAAAAGCAGTCCCAGCACACGCTGGTTAAGTCTATTCAGCATTTGGCCAAACAGTTCAAAGCTTTCGATTTTATAAATCAACAAAGGATCTTTCTGCTCATACTGGGCATTGTAGGTGCTTTGCTTCAGTTCATCCAGTTCGCGCAAATGTTCTTTCCACTCATCATCAATCATTTGCAGGGTAACCATCTTTTCCGGCTCATGAATGAGTTCCTTACAGTCCGATGCCAGGGCTTTTTGCAAGGGCGTCACAATCTGAAAAGAGTGGAATCCATCGGTCATGGGCACCAGAACATTCTCAATTTTCTCGCCTTGTTCCTGGAAAATACCGCGGAAAACAGGCAGTGCCTGCATGCGTATGCGTTCGTTTTTATCCTGGTAGTGTTTGGTCAGACTGTCAAACAATTGCTCAATGAGTGCATCTTCTTTAGAAGTCTGGAAAGTATGCAGATCAAAAGGCAGTGCAGACGCAAGGGTTTTAATTACCTCGAGCTCCAGTTCTTCAAAACTGTCCGCATCTTTTGCAATCTGCACCTGCTCTGAACACCAGTTGAACAGCATATTTTTAAGGTCGATGCTGAGGCGATCTCCAAACAAGGCATTGCGGCGCATGCGGTATATGTTGGTGCGCTGCTTGTTCATCACATCATCATATTCCAGCAAACGTTTACGAACACCAAAGTTGTTTTGTTCCATCCGCTTTTGGTTTCGTTCGATGGTTTTGGTCATCCAGCTATGTTCAATAACATCGCCTTCCTTGTAACCGAATTTATCCATCATCCGGCTCACACGTTCCGAACCAAAGATTCGCATCAGATCGTCTTCTAGGCTCACATAGAAGCGGGAAGTACCCGGATCACCCTGACGACCTGCACGGCCCCGCAACTGCCTGTCAACCCTGCGGCTGTCGTGGCGTTCCGTACCTATAATGGCAAGACCGCCGGCAGCTTTCACCTCATCACCAATTTTAATGTCCGTACCCCGGCCGGCCATGTTGGTTGCGATGGTTACGGCACCGGGTTTGCCGGCTTCAGCCACAATTTCTGCTTCACGCTGGTGCTGTTTTGCGTTCAGTACATTGTGTTTGATTTTCTTCATGGTCAGCATGCGGCTCAGCAATTCGCTGAATTCCACACTGGTTGTGCCGACCAGAACCGGCCTGCCTGCTTCCTGCAGCTTTACCACTTCTTCAATCACCGCATTGAACTTTTCACGCATGGTTTTATACACCTGGTCTTCAAAATCTTTGCGAATTGCGGGCTTATTTGTGGGGATTACCATTACGCCCAGTTTGTAAATATCCCAAAGTTCCTGGGCTTCCGTTTCTGCTGTTCCGGTCATCCCGGCCAGCTTGTGGTACATTCTGAAATAATTTTGCAGGGTAATGGTTGCATAGGTTTGCGTAGCTGCCTCAATGCGCACATTTTCCTTGGCTTCAATCGCCTGATGTAATCCATCGCTGTAGCGTCGACCGTCTAGAACACGGCCGGTTTGCTCATCCACAATTTTCACCTTGTTGTCTTGAATGATATATTCTACATCTTTCTCAAACATGGTATAGGCTTTCAGCAGTTGTTGCACGCTATGTATACGATCGCTTTTGATGGCAAACTCACGCATCAGTTCATCTTTGCGACGCAGTTTCTCTGCTTCATCGGCAGCGGTTTTTTCGATTTCGGCAATTTCACTTCCTACGTCAGGCAAAACGAAGAAATTGGGGTCTTCTCCTGCGCCGGTGATTAATTCAATACCTTTATCCGTCAGGTCTACGCTGCTGGTTTTTTCATCAATGGTGAAATAAAGTGGTGCATCGGCCTTGGGCATTTCTTTTTGCTGATCCTGCAGGTAGTAGCTTTCGGTTTTGGTGAGTATGGAACGAACGCCCGATTCGCCCAGGAATTTTATAAGTGCCCGGTTTTTGGGTAAACCGCGGTGGGCGCGCAAAAGTGCGAGTCCGCCTTCACCTTCTTTGCTACCTGAATTTCCCTCTCCGATAAGTCGTTTGGCCTCATTCAGTGCCGTAACAATGTATTTCTTTTGCGCTTCTACGAGTTTTTGAATTCGGGGTTTCAGGGCATCAAACTGCTGGTCATCGCCATGCGGGGTTGGACCGCTGATAATCAGGGGAGTTCTGGCATCGTCTATCAATACGCTGTCTACCTCATCCACAATGGCAAAATGATGTTTTTTCTGTACCTGTTCTTCCGGGCTGTGTGCCATATTGTCACGCAGGTAGTCGAAACCAAATTCGTTGTTTGTGCCATAGGTAATATCTGCCAGATAAGCTTTACGGCGCGATGCACTGTTGGGCTGGTGGTATTCCAGACAATCTACGGAAAGCCCGAGGAAGTTGTAGAGCGGACCGTTCCACTCACAGTCGCGGCGGGCCAGATAATCGTTTACTGTAACCACATGTACACCCCTTTTACCCAATGCATTCAGGTATACCGGGAGCGTGCTCACCAGGGTTTTACCTTCACCTGTAGCCATCTCCGCAATTTTGCCCCTGTGCAGGGCAATACCACCGATCAGCTGCACATCATAATGAACCATATTCCAGCGAATCTGTCCGCCTGCTGCTGTCCATTCATTGCTGTAAATGGCTTTGTCACCCTGAATTTCAACGTGATTTCGGCTAACGGCAATTTCCTTATCGAGCTCGGTTGCCATTACTGTTAATGTTTCATTTTCGCTGAGTCTGCGTGCAGCCTCTTTAACTGCGGCAAATGCTTCAGGCAGAATTTCGGCAAGAATTTCCTCCAAACTGCTGTCACGGCTTTTTTCCAGTTCATCTATCTCGTGAAAAAGACCGTCCCTCACATCAGTTTGATCTTCCGGTGTTTCTTCCAGTTCCTGTCTGGTTTCTGCAATTCTACCGTCAATTTCGGTAAGGTGGGCATTGATTCTGACAATGAATTCCTGGGTTTTATTGCGCAGTTCATCATTGCTAAGTGTGGCGTAGGAAGCAAAATGCTCGTTTATTTTTAGGACTATAGGCTCAATTTCCTTGCGGTCACGGTCGGTTTTGTTACCACCAAAAATATTGCTCAGTCCGGATATAAGTTTTCCAATCATGGGATAAGGTGCGAAATTACATATTACAAGATGTAAGCCAAATAAGGAAATGATGAAAATACCGACATTTTGGCCGAAAATAAAAAATCCCTCCAAAAAGAGGGATTTTCTGTTTCAGAAAACAGCAAGCTTACTTTACCTGGATTTTCTTGGATGTGGTAATGGCTTCCACGTATTTTTTATTCAGGTTGATGTTCAGGATTCCATCCGTGTAGGTGGCCTTGATGCTGTCTCTCTCACAGTTTTCAGGCAGGGCAAACGAGCGCTGGAAAGCGCGGTAGCTGAATTCGCGGCGGAGGAATTTCCCTTCCAGTTTTTCCTCTTTCTTTTCTTTTTTTTCTGTGGATATAGTCAATACATTGTTTTGCAGTTCAATGATGAAATCCTCTTTTTTTATGCCCGGCGCTGCCAGCTCGATTTTAAAATCCTTGTCTGTTTCTTTTACGTTTACCGATGGGGTAGTGGTCGTTAAATCTCCGTCCCATTCCAATAGGTCTTTGTTCAGGAAATCTTCCCACAGGGAGGTAAATGCCGGAAACATCCGGGCGGTGGTGGTGGCTAATGTGCTCATGATTAAAAAAATTAAATGTTGAACTGCAAAGTTTAATTCTGAAAGGCCCGTGCTTGCTGACAAAAGTCAAGCGTAAGCGTATTTTCTGTATCAGCTTTCATGCATAAAAATGAATATCTTTCCATTTTTGTGGAACTTTTTCAGGGTTGTTTTGTTTAATCTTTTATGCATCGTGCTATCGTTTCTACCCTGTGCCTTTTTGCCACATCGGTTTTTTCTCAAAACATCATCATCAAAGGCATTGTAAAAGATGCTTCCACCAATGCGCCGATTCCCATGGTAGAGGTGAAAGTTTTAAAGACAACCATATCCGGCAAGTCTGATTCTACAGGAAACTTTAGTTTGGAACTTACCGAACCGGGTTTTTTCGTAATTGGTGCAACCCGAGAGGGTTATTCCGATGCCTTTGCAGCCGAAATGCTGTTTACCTATGATAAAAGTCCTTTTGTGCAAATCAGTATGGAGAGTTTAAGCAAAAGCATAGGAACAGTAAATATTACGCGCAGCGCTCTTCAGACCCGCAGGGCGGAAAGCCCGGTGGGAGCGCAGTCTCTCAGTATTCGGGAAATAGAGCGGAATCCCGGAGGAAACCGCGATATCAGCAAAATAGTACAATCACTTCCGGGTGTAATCAGTGTACCCAGTTTCAGAAATGATATCGTGATTCGCGGCGGTTCGCCGGTTGAAAATAAGTTTTACCTGGATGGATTTGAAATTCCTGTTATCAATCATTTCCAGACCCAGGGCAGCACCGGTGGTCCCGTAGGGATCCTGAATGTGAATTTTATCAAGGAGGTAAATTTTTATACGGGAGCTTTCCCCATCAACTATGCCAATGGTATGAGTGCTGTGGTTGATTTCAGGCAAATGGACGGAAACACGGAAAAACCCAAATTCCGCTTTACGCTGGGAAGTTCCGACCTTGGTTTTACCGCCGACGGCCCATTGGGGAAATCGAAAAAGACCACGTTTATCGTTTCAGCCCGCCAAAGTTATCTGCAGGGGTTGTTTACCTTGCTTAAACTGCCGTTTCTACCCAATTTTATTGATTATCAGGCCAAAGTAAAAACCAAGCTTAGCAACAAATCTGAACTGAATGTGGTGATGCTGGGAGCGGTAGACTATTTCCGCATAAATACCAATGTCAATGAGGGAATAACCGATTCATTAAAACTTAAAACCAACAAGTACCTTCTGGGTTACATCCCGGATTATCAGCAGTGGAACTACACTATTGGCGCCTCCTATACCTATTTTGGGAAAGCCAAACACCAGGTGTTTTTAAGCCGGAATATGTTAAGCAACATCAGCACCAAATTTCAGGACAACGATGAATCGGATCCTTCCAAGAAGATCTTGGATTACAAAAGCACCGAAGAAGAAAACAAGCTGCGCTATGAGCAGTCTCGCCGTTTCGGACGCTGGTCTGTGATGAAAGGGGGAGGGTTTGAATTTGCCCAGTATGGGAACAGTACATTCAACCGCATCAGCACGCCCTTTGGGCCGCAGACCATCAATTTTAAGAGCGATTTGAACATTTTGAAATACAATGTGTTCAGCAAGTGGAACCGCAGTTTTGCTTCAGGAGCCATGGTGGCCATGGGCTTCAGGCTCGATGGTTCGGGCTACAACGAAAATACCCGCAATCCTCTCAATCAGCCGGGAATTTCATTGTCGGCCTCTTTGCCGGTTGCTGATGGTTTGTTTTTCAATGCCAACATAGGCAGATTTCACCAGTTACCCGCCTATACGCTGATGGGTTATCGTGACAGTGCAGGCAGGCTTGCCAATCAGTCTACCCTGCAATATTTGCGCAACAGCATGGCTGCTGCCGGTTTTCAGTACAATTACGGACCCGAAACCAAGATCACACTGGAGGGTTTCTATAAGCAATACCATCGTTATCCGGTGGCGCTGCGCGAAGGCATCAGTCTGGGCAATCTAGGCGGTGATTTTGCGATTGTGGGCAATGAACCCGTGATTTCAAACGGAACGGGCAGGGCTTACGGTATGGAATTTTTGGTACAAAGGCGCAGCCGCAAGGGTTTGTATGGAATTGCCAGCTATACGCTTTGCTGGAGCAGCTTTGCAGATCCTTCGGGCAAGCTTGTGGCAAGTGCATGGGACAGCCGCCACACGGTGGTACTTACCGGTGGGATGAAGTTGAAACGCAACTGGGAGTTGGGCGTAAAATGGAGATTTATTACCGGCAGACCCTTTACTCCTTATGATACAAACCGCTCCCTTTCCAGATCCAACTGGGATGTGGTAGGTCAGGCGCTGCCCGATTACCGACGTTTGAATACCCTGAGGGTGGGTGATTTTAATCAGTTCGATATCAGGGTAGATAAGGTTTGGTACTTCAGAAAAAGCTCATTGAACCTGTATCTCGATATTCAGAACTTCTTCAACACCCAATATGTAGGTCCCAATACGCTTATTGCGGCAAGAAATGTTGATGGGTCTCTGATGACGGATCCTGCCAATCCGCTTCAATACAAAGCAGACTTTTTGCCCAATACATCGGGCACTGTATTACCCACCATTGGTGTAATTCTGGACTTTTAAACCATAAAAAAACCCGTCTGACAGACGGGTTTTTTGTTTGGGTATTTTCCGATTAATAATCGTAGGTAAATCCGGTTTCTTTGGGATGGATACACATTACAGGTGTGTTACTCCTGTTCACAATCTGCTGGGTATAGGTACCGCGAAGCATATCTGTCAGTCCAACTTCCAGATCGGTCATTACAAGAATCAGATCTGCATTGGCTTTTTCAGCATAATTCATAATCTCTGTTGCATAGTTTTCCAGCAATTTGTCTGTGATTTCAACAGATTTAAAATTCACTCCATTTTGGGCAAGTTTATTTTCTACGGATTTAACATTTGCCTTTATGCGGTTTTGGGTAAATTCATCGCTGCTACCCTGGTAAGCGACATGAATTTCTGAACTGAATTTTTTGGCCACATGTATTGCCCAGTCTGTTTTTTGGCGGCTCTCAATGGATAAATCCATAGGCATCACAATTTTTTTGTATCCTTCTCCAACAGAGTGATTTTTTACCACGACTACAGGTACTTCCGCATACTGAATGGTTCTGCTGGCGTTGGATCCGATAACCTGTTCAAGGCCGTTGGCACCGTGGCTTCCCATAATGATAGAATCAAAGTCTTCGTTGTTGGCAATGTTGGAAATAGTTTTGTAAATGCGTCCCGAATCAATGCGGGTATGTACGGTAATACCGTGTTTATCTTTAACCTCGGCAGCAATATTATTAAGCCTGTTTTGAACGGCTTCTTTAATCAGTTCAGTTTGATTACCACCTGAGAAAATACCGCCAAACAGACCTTCATCCACAATATTGAGCAGGGTGATTTCATTCTTGTAGGTTTGTGCTACTTTAATGGCATGTCCTAAAGCGCTGGAAGCCACATCCGAAAAGTCGGTGGGCACAAGAATGTTGTTGTTGGTTTTGCGTTGCATATAAAATCAATTGATGGTGCAAAATTACTATTAATTAAAGTATCCAAAGCGATTTTTGTCACATTAATCAGGATATTGGTCGTTATAAAAACAAAAAGCAGGACCAGCCTGCTTTTTGTTGGGATAGATTCAGTTTATGGGTTTCTTTCTATCACAAGTCTGCCGGTTTGTTTGCCATCGGCACCCACAAGCTGCAGTGTGTAGATTCCCGGTGCAAGGGTTGATGCAGGCAGAGAGGCCCGGTTGCCCGATAAACCTGTTTTATAAACCAGTTTTCCTGACATTGAATAAACGGAAAGGATATTGTAATTGCCGCTCCATGAAATGGTAGTGGTCTGGTCGGCAGGATTGGGATAAACCTGCATTGTATTGTTGCTTGCAGTGCCCGAGCCAAATTGCTGCGAAGAACGGGTTTTAACAACCTGAACCGTAATGCAGAACGTTGTGCTGCATTTGGCCAGAGAGTCCCAAACGGTGAGGCATATTTTGCGGGTTCCACCAAACTTGTAAGCATGGTATATGGGTGATTTCAGTTTGCTGTAGGTGCTGTCTCCCCAGTCCCATGAATAGCTGTAGCCACCGGTGCTAAGGTTGGTTACGTACACAATTCCACTTTTGCTGATACTGTCAACCCTGAATTTGGCCGTTGCCGAACAAGGCGTGCAATCAATAAGGATGTTTTGACAAATGGTAGTGTCGCATGTTTTGCAGGTATCTGCCAGTTTCAGGCAAATGCTATAGGTGCCGGTAGCGTTGAACCGGTAGGTGAAAACCTGTCCGGTTCCAAGCACTGCGCCTGCACTTAACCAGCTGTATTTAACACAGCCATTGTTCAGGTTGTTTGCGGTAAACGTTACAGTACGGCAATCTACCCTGTAGGTATAGCCAGCTCCGGCTTTTTTCCAGTTGCAAGGTGACTGACAGTTTATGGTAACACGCTGGCAAATGGTAGTATCGCAATTTCTGCATGTGTCCGTTAGTTTCAAACATACATTATAATCACCGTTTGAGGAGAATCCGATGGTTTGAACCCTTCCGTTGAAAGTAGCCAGTGGAACATTGTTCAGTGTACTAATGGTAAATGCATATTTAATACATCCGTTGTTCAGGTTGTTTGCTTCCAGTACAAGGTTTGGGCATTTAACACTGTATGCAAATCCGGCGCCTGCTTTTTTCCAGTTGCAGGGCTCTTTGTAGCAGGAAACAGTAATCGTCTTGCAAATTACAGTATCACATTTTTTGCAATTATTATAGAGTTTCAGACAAATAGAGTAGGTGCCGTTTTTGGGCAGTGTTATTGACTTGAGACGTCCGCCAATACTGTCAGTCAAAACGCCATTTACGGTCCATTTATAGGAAATACAGGTGTCTGCCAGGTTGTAGGCTTCTACTTTAACAATGGCGCAAGTAGTGGTGCTTGTAATACCGAATCCGGCCTGGGTCCAGCTGCATCGTTTGGTTTCAACCACAACTACCACTTTCTGGCAGTATGTAATTTTACAACGCTTATCGGCAGAAGTAATGGTTACGCAAACGGTGTATGTTCCGGATTTACTGTATGTTTTCTGAGGGTCCAGTCCTGTGCCTGTGGTTCCATCACCAAAATTCCAAGAGTAGGAGGCGCCTTTGTCCGTGCTATAGCCATAGAATTTAAAGCTGCCATTTCCGATGTTTTTAAAGGAATACCCACCCTGAAGACGGCAGGGTTCTTCAATCACCACCTTTTTACAAATGGTGGTGCAGCATTTTTGTGTTTTGTCGCAGATGCGAACGCAAACCTCATAGGTTCCGGGGGTTTTATACCACTTTGAAACACTTTGGCCGCTGCCGGTAGTACCATCGCCAAACTTCCAGGTGTAATAATATCCATTATCGCTGGACGCTTCAAACTTAACCTGTCCGCCGGATCCATAGGAAATTTTGAAATCTCCTTTAATGTTGCAGGGATTGGTGCAGCTTATTTTAATTTCTTTACAGATTTCCTTTACGCAAACAGTTGTGGTGCCGGGTACTTTCCAGGTAGCTTTCAGGCATACCTTGTAAACACCATCCTTTACATATGTTTTACTGGGATCTGTTCCGGTACCTGTTCCGCCGTCACCCCATGTCCAGCTGTAGCTTACACCGGTACTGTTGAGCATACCCGAACTGGCCAGAAAGCGAATGTTTCTGCAATCAGCCTTCCAGGTGAAATCCGGTTTGAAATTCAGGCAGGGATTTGAAGCACAGGTGTCAACGGTAATGGATTTGCAAATAATAGTATCCCACAGTTTGCAAGTATTTTTAACCTTCATGCAAACCTGGTAGGTTCCCGGTTTTGCAAATTTGTAGTTAAGGCTGTAACCGGTGTAAGTTGTGCCGGCTGCTTGCCAGTAAACGGTAATACAGCTGTCCTGCTTGCCCGAGTAACTGGCAATAACCGTTAAGCATTCCGTTCTGTAGCTCCAGCCATACTGGGTCTGTGCTTTCATTTCCTGCCTGCTACCAAAGAGCGTGACAAGCAAGGCGAAAAGGAGTGTGTATTTAAATTTCATGGTTTGGTTTTGACTTATGGATTTTAGTGATAGACACTGTTTTTTTAAAAAATGTTGTCTGAAATCATATTCAAAACTATATTATTACGAGGATAAATCCTAAAAAAGTAGAACGAAAAGGCCTATTTAGATTAATTCAAAAAATTAAACCATTAGTTCTCTGCTGATTAGATCTGAAAAGAGACGGCCAAGGGTTGTTAGCTGAATTTGATCTTTACCAAATAATATAAGCTTTTTTTCTGACAATTCCAAAATAATCGGAAGTTTTAGGGTTTTCCATGTTGGCATAATTTTGTCTATTACCCCAGTATTCAATCCTTTTGTCATTCTCAATCGTGTAATAATTATTTCGTTGATAAAGTTAATGTCGGAAAGATGTTCTTCTTCATAATGCAATGCTTCCTTTTCAATACCCTGAACATAGGCGAAATTGTCGGATACATTCCACCTCCTCGTTCGTTTTCCGTCATAGCTGTGTGCTGAAGGGCCCAATCCCAGATAGGGTTTGTTTTCCCAGTAATTGCTATTGTGTTTTGCTTCGAAACCGGGTTTGCATAGGTTGCTTATTTCGTAATGCATCCAATTGTTATCAGCTGCATATTCATGCAGCATTTCAAAATGCCGGGCCTGTTTTTCTTCATCAATTTCAGGGATTTTTCCCAGGTCAATATGTTTTTGCAAACGGGTATTGGGTTCTGAGGTGAGGGCATAGGCAGAAATATGCTGAACTCCGCAGAAAAAGGCGTGTTCCAGTGTTTTTTTCCAGTCATTGTCACTCAGCCAGGGACTTCCATAAATCAAATCCAGGTTTACAGACTGAAAACCGGCAGTCACAAGTAATTGAAGGGCAGAAAGGGATGTTTTCGCATTGTGTGCTCTGTTCATGGCCGTTAGTTCCGCGTCACTCAGCGACTGAACTCCCAGGCTGATGCGGTTGATGCCTGCCTGCAACCATTTTTCAATGTTTTCAAGGCTCACGTCCTCAGGATTGGCTTCCAGAGTGACCTCAGCATCTGTAATAATTCCGCGGGAGTTTTTTATATGATTTAAGAAAATGCCCAACTGTTCAGGCGGAAGAATGGAGGGTGTGCCGCCGCCGAAATAAACCGTTTCCCAGGGTGTTTTCCATTCTGGCAGCTGTAAATCATATTCCCGCCGCAGGTATTCCATAAAATCGGCCTTGTATCGATTGCCTGTAGTAAAATGGAAATTGCAGTAGGTGCAGGCCTTGCGGCAAAAGGGAATATGAATGTAAAGTCCCGACAATTCAAGGCAAAGTTCGTAATTTGCGGACAAACCCGGTTGCTGAAAAAGTTTTTCATAGCGTTCATATTCCTCAGCCTCGTGCATTGCAGTATTGCAAACCCGCTGCTGCGGACTTTGAATGGGAGAGAAGGTGCCTGTTCTGACAGTACATTGCCCGGAAATGTATTGCAGAGCCTGCGCAAACAAGGTTTTTTTGCTTACAGAACCCAGGATTCTGTGATAAAACTCTCCGGGGAGCGTTTTGTGTGCTTATTCAAGGAAGCCGGATCGGGCCGCCTGTATAGTCCTCAGGAATACATATCGTTTCAGGATAGCTGGCTTTTTTATCAGCTGCATACGGGTTATCCCTTTGCTTCCTACCAGTGTGTGCCGGACAGTTCAGAAAACAACATTGTTTACATTACCTCAAACCGTCAGTCAGGGCCATTGTGCCTCTACGATTCTATCCATCTCAGTGATCTTAGGTTGTCGGGTTATTTTCTGAAAAAGTCAGCTGGACTCACGCCGGGTTTACCCTACAATGAAGCTGAGGTACAGCAATTCAGAAGTAAAATGCTTGCGGTGGACGGATATACACTGAGCGGAAAAGCCATTCCGTCCTTCCATTATGGTCGTTTTGTGCTGAATCCCGGTATTGTGAGGCAAAAACGCGACCGGTTATCGGCATTGCTGGGATTGGCCACACAGGAGGGTCAAAAGCCCCTTGTGACTGGTGAAGCGGATGCAGCGTTTTACGATCTTTTTGGCCACGGGGTATCCGTTTATTCCCGATGGCGGAGGTTTCAGGCACGCTCACAGGAATTGTTTGCGGGAGCAGAATTGCCATACTTGCTGGGCACTCCCTTTACAACCGGGCTGCATGTAGGTCTCGAAAAATTTGATACTGTTTATACCCGATTCAGCCGTCAGGCTATTTTCCGATTTCCTGCATCCAGGCAGTGGAGATGGAGCATAGGTGTGGAACGAATGGGTGTAACCGGCCTTGGAATTGATACCTTGTACGTAAAAGCCCTGCGCAGTTTGCCTCAAAATGCACCCAGCAGGACAAACTCGTACCTTGCATCCCTGGAAAAAGTCAATTTGCAGACCGCAGTTTTTCCAAGACAGGGCTGGTCTTTTAAGGTGGAAGCCGGCATTGGCAGCAGGATTTGGCTTAGGGATGCAGCTGTTTCTTCCATAGTTTGGAAGAATAGTGAAGGGTTTTTTGAAAATATTTTTGACAGCCTTCAGCGAAGCGGAAATTTAAGACAAACCACCTTGAAGCTCAGATATTCAGCGGCTTTGCACCTTCCTGTGGTTCGCAGTTGGGTGTTGTATTTTTCTGCACAGGGCGAAGAATACAAGGCTCCGGTTATCAATTTTTCTGAACTGTCGCGATGGGGAGGAATAAATTCCATTCGCGGGTTCAATGAGCAGCGTATTTTTGCAAGCTCATTTCACATGGCCAATTTTGAGCTTCGGTTTATGGCAGGTCAGTCCGGCTTTATTGCTCCCTTTGTTTCAGGAGCTGTTTACCGCAATGTTACACAGCTGAACATGGGTTACCGTTATCTGTATAGTTTGGGGCTTGCCGGAGGGCTCAAAACAGGCGCCGGAATTATGAAGTTTGCCTGGGCAATGGGAAATGAAGGGTTGGGTTTTAATCTTCGGGATGCAAAATTTCATTTGGGTTTGAGCAATGTGTTTTAAATTCAGGCATCTCATACTGTTGTTTATTGCACTGTTTGTGCTTGTGGGTGATGTGTCATCATCTGCGAATAAAAAACGCAACCGGAGGAAAAAAAATGAAAATACCGAAAGAGCAGAGCGCAGAAGCAACGATACTCCGAAAGTAATTCGCAGTAAGTTTTTAGATACCCTCAGGAAAGACAGTCTTTATGCTGTGCTGAAGTCGAAGTTTGCCATCAAGGTTAAGGACACCCTTATCCCGAGGGTAAGAGATCCGTTTGATCCTTTTGCCCATCAGGCATTTTACAGGGTTGGGCAAGCCAAATTCTGGTTTTTTATCATTTCGTTAGTGGTCTTGGGGTTGTTTATTTATTACAGGGCGGCATTTCCCAAACAATTTTATCAGCGATACCGGGGTGTTTTCAATAATTATTACTTCAATGAATTGATAATGGATCGTTCGCTTTCGTTCACCTCCGGCAGCCTTGTCTGTATTTTGCTTTCTACTTTTGTGATGGCTCAGACCGGCCTTCTGATTGCGGTTTACAGTCGTTTTTTGCAATTAAACAGCGTAGTGTTTTTTATTGTGCTGCTCGTGGGCGTATCGGCCTGGAAAGTACTCCTGTATTTTTCTCAGCGCCTGCAATCCTTTGTTTTTTCTACCGGTGATGTTTCAAGGTCGTTGCTTCAAAAACAAATTACCGTTGATTTCTTGGCTTCTATAGTGGCATTTCCAGTTATTAACATTGTGTATTACAACCCCAACCGTTTGCACGAAATTCCTGTTTCACAATACCTCATAATGCTGGTTGTCGCCTGGTTTTTATTGAAAATGCTTGTACAGTTGGTTTATTTGTTTCGTGAAAAAAATTATTCATTCACCAATATTTTGTATTTTTGCGCCCTGGAAGTTTTGCCCCATGCAATTCTGACTAAAACCCTTTTCAGTATCTCACAGACTCCATGAACGAAAGAGAGAAAAAGGTAAAGAGCATTCTCATTACCCAGCCGCCCCCCGAAGCAGGCAAGAATGTCTATGAAGAATTTGCAAAAAAATACAAACTCAAGATAGATTTCAGGTCCTTTATTCACATAGAGCCTCTTACTGCAAAGGAGATTAGGCGACAGAAGGTGAGTTTTCCGGATTATACAGCCATCATTTTCAATTCCAAAAATGCAGTGGATTCTTTCTTTACCATGGCACTGGAAATGAAGGTGGAAATGCCGCAGGATACCAAATACTTTTCCATCAATGAAAATGTTTCAAACTATGTTCAGAAATACATAGTGCCCCGCAAACGCAAAATGTTTCATGGAAAAGGGACCGAGAAAGATTTTCTGAGTCTGATGAAAAACCATGGTTCGGAGAAGTTTCTTTTCCCCTGTTCTGATATTCGCAAGCCGAACATCCCCGATTTTTTTGCCGATCACAAGCTCAATTTCAAGGAATGTATTATCTACCGCACTGTGAGCAGCGACCTGAGTGACCTGCGTGAGGTATTTTATGATATTCTTGTATTTTTCAGTCCCGCCGACATAAAGTCTCTGTACGACAACTTCCCTGATTTTGTGCAAAATGCCACGCGTATTGCGGGTTTTGGCGACAGCACACAGAAAGCCATACAGGAACACAGTCTGATTCTGGATATACCCGCACCTGCACCGGATAGCCCGTCCATGCTTGCCGCACTGGAGAAATATGTAAAAAGGGCCAACGCTGAGAAAAAATAATCAGCCCAGTTTTTCCGTCACAAAGCAGTATTTCTCTTTTTCTTTTCCCGTAAAGAACAAGTACCAGGTTCCCCCGTCTTTTAGTTTCAGTTTCTTTCGGGTATCTTCTGCCGGCAAAATAAAATCCCTTGCACTGACATTGGCCTGTGTAATTCCTATGTTTTTAAGAGCATCGCCAATTTGACCCAAGGAACCGGAAAGTGTGTGTATGAGTGAAAAACTGCGACCCAGTGCTGCAGGTATCACCGCCCTGCCCGACAAGTAATAGCCATTTCGGCTGAGCGCAGAAAGTCCGGCTTGTGCCACGATGCGGTCTCTGAATCCCGCTTTGATGCAGGCCGCAGTCAATTCGCAAAACATGTCGGTTGCTGAATTTTGAACCTCAATGGGTTTGTCGCTATGAAAAATGCGGATGTTATCACCGTCGCAGTGTACAATCCGGACTTCGGTTTTTTCGCGGGTCCCCAATATGGCCAGCAGTTCCTTTACTTCACTTTTTTCGCTGAATACGCAATAAGAAACGGTTTCGCCCACCTGGGCTTCAAACCAGCTCATATCGGTCATGGGACTTAGTTTGATAATCCATTGAGAAGCAAGGGTTGGAAATTGTCGATAAAGTGAAATGATATCGGGTGTGTATGCAGCGGTGTTTGCCGCAATGCGTTTCCCTCCGGCTCTGCGATCGGGATCGGCGTAAATGCAATCCCAGTGCGTGTTGTGGCCTTCGAGAAATTCTTCGGCAGTGCTGTCCAATCTGTCAATATTGTCTATCCCCATACGCCTGTTATTGAACCTTGCAATGGCGTTGAGTCCCTTGTCGGGATCCAGGCTGGTTATGTGTTCAAATTTTTTGGAAAATGCCACATCATCCACTCCGAGTCCGCCGGTGATACTCAGCATGTTTTTGCCCGAAAACAGGGAGGCTTTGGCATTGGAAATGCTTTCCGAAGTGCATTGTTCAAGGGGAATAGAAGCAAACAGACACCTATGGGTTATCCATGAAGGCAGTTTTTTCCCTGCTTTAATCCTGCATTGCTCCTGTTCAGGGGCAATTTCATCTGTAATTGCCTTTTCATCGGCCGATAAAGCAGTTTTTTTGCCATCTGCTGAATAAATCCTATCAGATATTCGTTCTATACTCAGTGTATTTCCCGAAATTGAGTTTAATTTGCAGTAAATTTCCCTTACCATGAACAAGGCAAAAGTAATCATCGCTATCCTGATTTGTATAACCGCAGTATCCTGTGCTTCATTGCGCAAGAAAGACAAGTGTCCCTCAGTGGGAATGGCAAATCACGGCATGAGCATTAAAAAGTAATGTCTTCCGCACCGCAGCTAACCGACGAGGCCGGTCTTCAGGCTTTGATTGCAGCTTCGCAGGGTGCGCCTGTATTGATTTTTAAGCACAGCACCCGCTGTTCCATCAGCAGCATGGCTTTGAATCGTATGTCATCTGCCAATCCGGCCTTGGCGTTTCACATCATTGATGTGATTGCAAACCGGGCCGTGAGCAACAAAGTTGCCGAGGTTTTTTCCGTGCATCACGAATCGCCACAGTTGCTGATTATCCACAAGGGCGAATGTGTGTTTGAAGCATCACACCTGGAAATACAGCCCAAAGAGATATTGCAGGAACTCCAGGCCATTAAATTGTAAAAGCCATCAAGACATCGCACAACATAGGAGATGTAATCCGAATGGAAAAGGTGGTGGAAACAGCCGATCTGGCTACGTTCGAGACCGGTAATGTGCATCCGTTTTACGGAACATTTGCATTGGGGCGCGATGTAGAATGGGCCTGCAGGCAGTTTGTGCTGAATCTTAAAGATGAAGACGAAGAAGGGATTGGTACCTTTTTGAATATAAACCACAAAAGCCCGGCCATGCTGGGAGATACGGTTATCATTACGGCCACCCTGATGAAACTGGAAGGTAACACGGTGGATTGCGAATTTGCGGTTCATGTGGGTGAAAGGCTCATTGCAGAAGGAACCCAGGGACAAAAAATTCTGAAAAAGGAAAAAGTAGCCCGATTAATTGACAATTTGAAAGTTGGCTAAGAAACCCAAAATAGAGATTCTGAACCGCAAAGCGGGCTTTAATTACCACGCCGATGTCAAATACACAGCGGGACTGTTGCTGTTGGGCACGGAGGTGAAGAGTATCCGTGCGGGCAATGTGAATATGGGTGATGCTTATGCAGTGATGGATTCGGGGGAATTGTGGCTGAAAAATCTTCATATATCACCCTTTGCCCAGGGTAGTTTTGGACAGCATGAGCCCCTGCGCGAGAGAAAGCTGCTGCTGAACAAAAAGGAACTGAAGAAAATAGCGGTGGCCCTGAAAAATGTGGGAATTGCAGCCTTCCCGATTCGACTGTTTGAAGATGAAAAGGGTCTGTTCAAACTGGAACTGGGCGTGGGACCCGGTAAAAAAATGCACGACAAGCGCGAAGATCTCAAAACCAAGGATGTTGAGCGAGAGATGGCCCGATTTAAACATTAATGGCTAACTTCGTGCTTCATGCGCTTGCTGCTACTTTTGTTTTTTCTATGTATAGGCCGTCTTGCGGCACAGACGCTGTCTGCCGGAATGGAATACAGCAACTTTACCTGGGAAAAACTTAACAACAGCGAAATTAAGGGGAGTGGCTGGGGAAGAGGGCTGGTGCTGATGCTTTCAAGAGATCTAAGGCCCGCACTGGAAGCAGGTATAGCGTTTTCCGCAGGTGAGTTTAAAGAGAATGTTAATGGACCCCGTATTTGGGATATCGCCCCATACGGACGATTGCAGGGACAATTGCTTTGGTCGCCGGTGGTGGCAATGGGTAAAGAAAATACAAGGTTCAATTTAAAAATCACGGGCGGGTATTCAGCCTGTTATGTACCTGTATTTTCGGATCTGGGCTACAGAAAAGTGCATGCTGATGTATCGGTTGGCTTGAGGCAAACCTTGCAATTGGGAAAGTTTACAGGTGTATTTGCCGACGTTACTCACCACCAGCGCGTGGGCGCGGATTTTAAGACCATGCTGGGCGTGCGTGCGGGTTTGCTTTTCAGGTATTGAATTTTAGGATATCTG
>CAYSIK010000027.1:0-17783 GCA_964431045.1 uncultured Flavobacteriaceae bacterium | reverse complement strand
AAATTCAAAGAAGTCGGCTTTTTTGGGCATCACAAACAAATACATGCCACGTTGCAGTTTTTGGTTGCCGGCGAAGGTTAGCAGGCCTTTTTTATCTACTATTGCGGTGTCGCGCAGGTATTTATTGTCGAGGTAATAATCGGCAATGTAGGCGGTATCACCGGGTTTCAGTCCGCGTATTTTGAAGCGGAGACTGTAAGTGCCGGGTTCTCTGCCATCCCAGTTTTTGGTATTGGTAAGTTTGGGGTAAACTCCAATTTTATTGATTTTTACAGGTGCAGTGCGCTGATAGGGTGTAATTTGAGATATCAGAGAAGTGCTGCCTGCAAGCAGGGAAACAAGGGTTAAGGTTCTTAACATTGACATTGGGTTTGCAATTGAACAAATATTTTACAAATTTTGTTCCAAAACAGCATAACCGGCATGAAAGATGACAAAAATGATTTTTTTGAGGATGTTTACGCGGTTGTGCGGCTGATTCCGCAGGGCAGGGTAACGACCTATGGTGCCATTGCACGTTATCTGGGGACAGGCAGGAGCAGCCGTATGGTGGGGTGGGCCATGAACAACAGCCATGGGTTATCGGATCCGGTTCCGGCGCACCGGGTGGTAAACAGGCTGGGAATGCTGACAGGCAAAGCTCATTTTGGCAGCGATGATGCCATGCAGAAGCTGTTGGAAGCGGAAGGGATAAAGGTGAAAAACAATTGTGTGGAGGATTTTGATGCGTTGTTCTGGGATCCGGGCAGGGAGCTCGGATTTTAGCAGCCTTTCCACCAGGGCTGTTTTGGGTAGGGTGCTGCAATCAGTATTTTTTCTGAGGTAACAGGATGGATGAATTCCAGTGAAAATGCATGCAGGGCAATGCTTCTGTCGGGCAGGGGCGTGCCGGCGCCGTATTTTACGTCGCCTAAAATGGGCATGCCTGTTTTGGCTAGCTGTGCGCGGATCTGATGGAAACGGCCTGTTTCCAGGTTTACGTTTAGCAGATAGCCGTTGGGTGCGTGTTTTAGCAGTTCGTAGTGCAGAATGGCTTCTTTGGCGCCGGCTTTGGGTTTCAGGTAGGTAAGGGCCCGGTGGGTTTTGCTGTCTTTGCCGAGATAATGGGTGAGGGTATCGGAGTTTTGGGGCGGCAGGGTGCTTACGAGGGCTCGGTAGGTTTTTTGGGTGGTTTTGGCGCGGAACTGCTCGTTCATGCGGGCCAGGGCTTTGGAGGTGCGGGCCAGCAGCACCACGCCGCTCACGGGTCTGTCGAGGCGGTGGATGAGGCCCACGAAGGCTTTGCCGGGTTTGTTGTATTTGGTGGCAAGGTAATTCGAGACCACATCCAACAGGTGCACATCCCCGGTCACATCGCCCTGCACGGCAAGTCCGGCGGGTTTGTTCACCGCTATGAGGTGGTTGTCTTCGTAGAGAACTTCGGGCTGCACGGTGCAAAGGTCGTGAAAACCGGGCTGATATGCGAACCCTCCGGGTTCGGGCGATGCAGGCTCTTGTTATCCGGTGGAGTAGTCCATCATTGCTTGCTTTTGTTTTTGGTGGTTTATGCGAACCCTCCGGGTTCGAGTTGCCTTTTTAGTTTTCGGTTAGGGATATGTGAACCCTCCGGGTTCAGGCGGTGCCTGATCGTATTATTCGTCTTTGTTTCCTTTTTTGCTTGCTTGTGTTTTAATTGGGTAGGGTTGTGCGAACCCTCCGGGTTCAAGGTTGCTGCCAGGGGCCTGGCTCTTTCCTGGGAGCTCCGGCTTGCATTATATTTTAGGTTTTGGTATGGTATCCCGGAGGGATGCCATGTCATTATCCGCCAAAGGTGCCCCAAAACCCGACCCCGGCGGGGTCGCACCTCAAGAGTCCAAACCTTCGTTGAAATATTTCTCCTGATATTCAATATTGAATTTTTTAAGAAAATCCCGATATTCTTTTTCAAATGTCGTTTGCCGGTGATGTTCCTTTTGGTTATTTATATAGTTAATTACATTTTTAACGGCTGACTGGCTGTATGAAAATGCGCCATAACCCTCCTGCCAGCGAAACGGTTTCTTGCAGAAATTTTTATCATTGATAAAACCACCGGAAGAGAACTTAACTTCTTTCACCAAATCAGACAAACGGCAGGCAGGCTTCATTCCAATCAGAATATGGATGTGATCTTCGACGCCGTTTATGGCCATCAGTTTCTGACCTTTAGCCGTGATAATCCCTGTGATATATTTAAAAAGCTCCTCTTCCCACTCTTCCCGAATCAGTTTTTCCCTACGTCTAACCACAAAAACCAATTGAATGTATATCTGTGAAAACGAATCCGCCACAAAACAAATATACATAAAAATCTACATATAAACAATAAAAATAACATAATTCCACAATGTAAACCGGCTTTTGGCCCTTAAGCCCGTATTTTTGTGGTTCTTGAAACGCTTTCTTTCTCCCCACCGCCCCACCGTAATTCAAACTTTTACCCTTGCCATACCCATCATCATGGGGCAACTGGGTATTGTGCTTATGGGCGTGGCCGATACCCTGATGGTTGGACGCCTGGGAAAAGACGCGCTGGCGGCGGTTAACCAGGCCAATAGTATTTTCTTTATGGTTTCCAGCGTCACTTTTGGGGTGATGTTCGCCATTAGTTCCCGCGTAAGTATCCAATACGGCGAGGGATTGCGACAGGAAACCTTTACCACCTACCGGGCCGGGCAGGTTGCGGCTATGCTGCTTTTTTTGTGTCAGTTTATCCTGTTGGAAATTATCATACGCAATTTTGAGTGGCTGGGTCAGGCGGAGAGTATCAATGCGCTTACCCCTGATTTTTTGCGCATCATCAATTATTCGGCTTTGCCGATGTTGTTGTCTGCCGCCTCTCGGCAGTATACCGACGGATTGGGTCACACCAAGGTAGCCATGTCCATTACCTTTGGCGGGCTTGCGCTCAATGTTTTGCTAAACTACGGTCTCATTTACGGCAATTTTGGACTTCCTGCGATGGGTATACCCGGCGCTGCCTGGGCAACCTTGATAGCCCGTGTGGGCATGGCACTGGCCGGTATCTGGTATATTCGTTATTCCGGTTTTTTGGCGGCCTATCGGCCAACAATTATGCCTGCGTGGAATGAAATAAAGACACAGTTGTCTGCCTTGTGGAGACTGGGGTTGCCCGTAGGACTTCAAACTTTTGCAGAGTGGGCCTGTTTCAGTATCTCCGGATTGATGGTGGGTTGGCTGGGAACCGCGCAGGTGGCGGCACATGCGGTTGCACTAAACGTGGCTTCCGTGGCCTATATGGTGGTGAGCGGTCTGGCCGTGGCTGGTAGCATTCTGGTAGGGAATGCCTATGGTGAAAAAAACAAAGATGCCATACGAAAAGTTGCCCATGCCACGTTTTTTATTGTAGTGGTATTTCAGCTGTTTAATGCATTTATATTTACGTTGTTTAACAAACAAATAGCGGGCTGGTATGGGGTAGAGGCAGAAGTTTTGCCTGTCATCCTGCCATTATTCTTTCTGGCGGCTCTTTTCCAGCTGGCCGATGGCGTACAGGCAGGTGCAATGAACTTGCTGCGTGGCATTACAGACGTAAAATGGTCATCTATTATTTCGGTAATTTCATACTGGGTGATTTCCCTGCCGGCCTCTTATGTGCTGGGTATTATATTGGATGGTAAGGTTTTTGGCATCTGGACCGGCTTTACCTTGGGACTTTTTGTGGCCGCTTCATTTGGAGTGTGGCGTTTTTATCATAAATTGAATCGCTTAACATGGCAATAAAACATATTTTTCTGGGATGTGGTCTGCTTGTGCTAATGGTTAATGATGCTTTTTCACAACGCAGCAAGGATGAGCAAAATCTGCATGTGTATGTCGCGCCCAATTTGGGTTTCAGGCTCATGACGGGTATTACGCCGCCTTCCCGGTACTATGCATCCAATATGGTTTTTCGCGATTCGCTCAACAAGGCAGATCGTCCGGGCCAGAATCTGAATATAGGGGTGGCTTATACCCGCAAGAAGAATGCCCTTGAAGCGGTTTCAATGGGTATAGGGTATACAACAGTTGGTTTTCGCAGGGCCATAACCTCGGTAAAACTGGGTGATACGATTCATCCAAAAATCGGCATCGTAGCGGGTTTGGTAGGTTCAGGTCATTTGCAAATCAATCAGGATTTTCGCTACCATTACCTGGAATTTTCTTACCTAAAAACCAAAAGCGCTGAGGGATACAGCAGAAATCTGAAGGAATTTGATTTGTGGTGGACCTATGGATTGTCTGCAGGGGTGCTGGTTCGCGACCGCGTAATGGTAGAGACGTTGGGTTTTTCCCACAGCAACGGAGAAAGCAGAATTGCCGTGAAGGATGATGCCTTGCGTGGTTTTCCGGCCAATATGTGGCTGAATGTGGGCTATAAAGCAGATTACATCATGTTTAAAAAGACCAATGCCTTTGTGCATGGGCGTCTTCGTGTGCCGTTACTGCCATCTGCCACCGGCGCGCAAACCATATTCCTGCCGCAGCTAGGCATTGAAGCCGGCCTGATTTTTAAGCTCAACGAAGAAAAGTAAGGATTACATCCTTTCTACCATGGAAATGCCCAGCAATCTGCAGGCATTTTCAAGCGTATTGGCGGTAAATGCCGCAATCTGCAAGCGGGCTGAACGTTTTGTGCTGTCTGTTTCTTTCAGAAAAGAAAGTTCATTGTACAGCCGGTTAAACGCCTTTGCCAATTCCAGGCTGTAGTGCGCAATGATGGCCGGGTTAAAGTCACGACACGCGTTGTGAACCGCTTCGGGGAAGCCGTACAGGCACTCCAGGGTTTCTTTCTCTGAAGGTTGCCATGCAATTTCCGGAACACCCGTTTGCCAGTCAGTCCCTGCCTGTTTTAGCATGCTTTGAATACGGGCGTAGGTATACAATACAAAGGGGCCTGTATCGCCCTGAAAATCGATACTCTCCTGCGGATTGAACAACATGCGCTTTTTGGGGTCTACCTTCAGTATGAAGAATTTGAGTGCTGCCAGACCGAGTTTTTCGTACAGGACATTTAGTTCGGATGTTTCCATTCCCTCGGTTTTGCCAAGTTCCAGGGTTTTGGCTTTGGCCGTTTCATGCATTTCTTCCAGCAGGTCATCGGCATCTACCACGGTGCCTTCACGGCTTTTCATTTTGCCGCTGGGCAAATCTACCATGCCATAGCTGAGGTGATACATCCCGGGAGCGTAGCTGCGACCCAGTTTTTGCATAATGAGAAAAAGTACTTTGAAATGGTAGTCCTGTTCATTGCCAACTACATAAATGCTCTTTTCGGCACCGAATTCCCTATATTTTTCATCGGCAGTGCCAATATCCTGGGTTATATATACCGAGGTACCATCTTTGCGCAGCACCAGTTTGTGGTCAAGTCCTTCTGCAGTTAAATCAATCCAGACAGAGCCGTCTTCCTTGCGGTAGAAGACGCCTTTTTCGAGCCCTTCGGTAACAATGTCTTTACCGAGGGTGTAGGTGTTGCTTTCGTAGTAATATTTGTCAAAATCCACGCCCAGGCGCTTATAGGTGTGGTCAAAGCCTTTGTAAACCCATCCGTTCATGGTTTCCCAAAGTTTGATAACCTCGGGGTTCCCGGCTTCCCACTGCCTCAGCATTTCCTGGGTTTGCAGCATAATAGGCGCTGATTTTTCGGCTTCTTCCTTATCCATACTGCCGGCAACCAGCGAATCTATTTCGGCTTTGTACGCCTTGTCAAAAGCCACGTAGTATTTGCCAACCAGGTGATCGCCTTTCATGCCGCTGCTTTCCGGAGTTTCGCCATTGCCGAAAAGTTGCCATGCCAGCATGCTTTTGCAAATATGTATGCCTCGGTCGTTGATGAGGTTTGCCTTGATAACGTCATAGCCGCCGGCTTTCATGATTTCTGCGATGCTGTATCCCAGCAGGTTGTTGCGGATATGCCCCAGATGCAGGGGTTTGTTGGTGTTGGGAGAAGAATATTCTACCATCACGCGGCCTTCTGTTTTGTCTTTCAGGCCAAACGATTTGTCATTCCAGTTTTGTTGGAGCAAATGATGCCAGATACTGTCGCTGATGCTCAGGTTTAAAAAGCCTTTTACGACATTATAAGCCACTACGGGGTGTCCGTTTTGGAGCAGTTTTTCCCCGATTTCGGCGGCGGTGTCCTGAGGGTTCTTTTTGCTGATGCGCAACAGGGGGAAAACCACAAAGGTGTAATTACCTTCAAAGTCTTTATTGGTTTTTTCCAGTTTTACCGCTACCGGATTTTCTCCGTACAATTCGGTGATGGCCTGGCCAATCTGCAGCGATAATTCCTGTTCAATATTCATTTTACCGCGAAAATACGCAAAATCTCAGGCATGGTGATACGCACTCCCTTTTTGAATACTCATGGCACGGTATAATTGCTCGCAGAGCAGCAGGCGGGCGAGGTGGTGGGGAAGGGTCATGTCGGATAAACGGATGCAGGCGTGCACCTTCATAAATTCCGGTGTGAAACCGTAGGATCCGCCAATTCCGATAATAAGCCGGCCACGCAGGGTGTCCAGTTTGCCTTGAATCAGGCCGGAAAATGCCGTACTTGTAAGGGGTTTACCGTTTTCGTCGCACAAGAGCACCACATCTTCGGGTTTTATAATTTTTTGCAGGGATTCGGTTTCAATCTGCTTTTGCTTTTCAGGCTCTTTTACCCTCGCAGCCGGAAGACGCTGAAGTGTGGTTTTCCATGGCCCATTCAGGCGTTGCAGGTATTTTTCGCACAGCGCATCGATGGCCGGTTCTTTGTGGTTTTCGATGGCAGCGATGAGAATGCTCAAGGCAAATTAATTGTTGTTGAGGATCTCAAAAATCTTATCCAGCTTGGGTGTAAGGATGATTTCGGTGCGGCGGTTTTTTGCCCTGCCTTCGGGGCTGCCGTTGTCCGAAATGGGGTTGGTTTCTCCCCGACCGCTGGCGGTTATACGTGCAGGATTCATTTTGCCGTCCTCGCTCATAATGCGCACGATGCTGGTGGCGCGCAACACACTCAAGTCCCAGTTGTCTTTGATTTTCTCGCTGTTCATGGGTTTGTTGTCGGTATGCCCTTCTACGGTAACGGTTACATCCGGTTTTTTATTCAGGGCACCTGCCAGTTTTAATAAGGCTTCCTGTCCTTTGGGGTCCACGCTGATGCTACCGCTTTTGAACAGCAGTTTCTCTGCCATGCTTACATATACTTTTCCATTGCGGTATTCTACTTTGATATCGAGTTCATCGAAGCCGGCCAAGGCTTTGGCAATCTCATCCTTCAGGGCCCTTACAGCACTGTCTTTACGGTTAAGTTCGCTTTCCAGCATGCGCACCCGGGCAACGGTTTTTTCCAGTTCCTTGCGCAGGTTTTCCAGTTTGATTCGTTCCTCTTCCGCCTTGGCTAATGCGTTGTTCAGTTCCAGTTCCTTGGTTTGCAGGATTTTGTTTTTAGTATCGAGTTCTGCAGCCAGGCGTTTTTTCTGTTCATCAAGTCGATCGCCCAGTCCCTTAATGTAGTCTTGGTTTTCTGCCAGTTTTACCCTGCAGTTGCCCAGTGAGTCATACAGTTTACCGATTCGCTTATCCAATGCGGCAATATTGCCGTCCAGCTCGCTGATTCTGCCCAGATATTCTGCACTCTGGTTTTCACAGTCGCCAATTTTTTTGTTGAGTTTTTGTTCCAGTTCCTTTTTGGAATTTTCCAGTTCCTGGTATTTTTTCTTGGTAACACAGGCGGTCAAAAACAGACCTGCCATTAACAGCCACGCATATTTCATCAGCACAAAGGTAGCAGGCGTGCGCACCCGCGTACTTTTGGCTTGTTCACACGTTCAATAGAGTGGACAGGGCTACTGGTTCACAAATACCTGCAGGTTGCCTTTGGTGAGTGAGCGCACCAGCAAAGCCTCAGGCTGAATAACGTAATCTTTGATATCTAACTCCTGCAAACTGCCCTGCAGGCGCACCCCGTAATCCATTTTTTGGTTTAGGGATGCGTTGATGGATTCGCGGGTAAGTTTCACCAGGTCTGAAACATCAAATACCATTTGTTCTTCCATCTTTTTGCGGATGGTTTCATCGAGCAGCCATTTTGCAGATTTTATGAGTACGTTTTTGGTGGCAATGTCATACTCCACGTTTTTTAAGCGCAGCTGTGATGTTTTGGCATTGAATTCAGGCACACTCAGCAGGTAGAAAACCCCTTTGTTACTGCCTGAGAAACCTACTTCAACACCAAGTTTCTCCTTGGCAGGGAAAAGCTTTATGTAGGTGACTCTTATTTTTTTTCCGCCCATTTCAAAAATCTGGTCTTTAATGGTGCTGTATACCTGGGCAGAAAGTGTGTCATAATTCAGATAAAGATCGGTATATACTTCAAAGCCTGAACTTTTTTTGTATGGAGATAAATTGGGAAGATCTGCAGGCAGGGCAGAGGTGGGGTTGGGTGCAATAACAGGTGCTGCTTTGAGGCCTACTGAAAAACTCAGCTGAGATCCGTTCATGCTGATTTCGCCCAGACTTATTTCCCTGGGCTGAAAACGCATATAGCCTGCCATTTCAATTTTGATTTCTTCCTGCAGCGCATCCCATATGGGTTTAATGTAGGGTTTTAGGTTTTGTTTGGCTACCTCTGCATCAATCATGCCTGCAAACTGGCCAAGGTAAGGCTTCAGGCGGCTGTGCAAAATGCTGTTGATGTTGATATTGGCAAAGGTTACCTCACATGGATCGATGGTTTTAATTTCCGTGAATTTTGAAGAAGATTTAACCTGATAGTTGGGCAGGATTTCAATGTCAGAAGACAGCTTTACATTTACCCGCCTCAGTTTTTCATTCCATCCGCAGGAAAAGGGAATGGGAGGGTTAACGCAGGTCTCAAAAAGACAGGCAGCACAATATTCGCCTTTAAAACCATATGCCATATCCAGATTGAGATTCACCCTTTTTCCCGTACCTGAAATTTGAATGGGTTCCCTTTTTACTTTGTAGTCATAGCGAAGTCCCGAACAAGGCTTGTCACTGCCTTTAAATTCTTTGTCAAATGCGTCATCCGCCAATTTGAACAGGGGTTTCATTTCCACTTTGATGGGAATGTGGATGTTGGACACAATGGGTGGCAGCTGTTTAGGTGCCAGTGTCTGATTGGCATCTGCAGGTGCTTTGGGTTTAATGCTGCTGCAACCTTGAACAATCCAAACAGCAGTTAGTAATATCAGCGGATGTAAGAAATATTTTCTGAGCATTGTAAAAGCAATCGTAAGGGAGGGTACAAATTTACGAACCGGATTCTTTTTTAAACGCTGGATCCAGTTTCATAAAAGTCCAGGCTACCAGAAAAGTTATCACAAAAGAGTAGAGGGCATACACCAGTGCGGGTTTTTCCATGGCGGGAATGCTGAGTTTATCTCCGGCAATGAGCAGTGCCAGGGCGGTGTTGTGCAGCCCTACCTCCACGGCAATGGTGATTCGGTTTCTGAACGAAAGCTTACCCAGTGCGGCTGCAAGGTAGCCTATAACCATACTGCCAATGTTCAGAACAATCATCCACAAAGAAAGATCCTGAATATCTTTCGTTGTCATGGCAGTACCTCCTTTATCGCTTCCGGCAACGAATTTGAACACAAACACCAAAAGCAGCAATACCGGTAAAATAATATTTAGGTTTTTTTCTATTCTCAACGCCTGGTCGCCATATTGCCGGCGGGCCAGCATGCCAAGCAGGGCGGGAATGATAGTGACCACAAAAATATCGAACATGGTTTTCCAGAAAGGAAGTTCAATGATGCGGCCTGAATTCATAAAATGCTGTAAAAATAAGTTCACGAGTACAGGAATGGTGAACAGAGAAAGCAAGGCGTTACATACCGTAAGGCTTATGGCCAGTGCCACATTGCCTTTCACATAATAGCTCACCAGATTGCTGGTGATTCCTCCCGGGCAAACCGATAAAATCATAATTCCCACCTGCATTTCTGTTCCCAACCCGCTTTGTTTGGCAATCGTCCAGGCGAGGAAAGGCAGAAGTATCATTTGTGAAGCAAGTCCAATACTTAAAGCCCTCGGCTGATCGAAAAGGTGTTTGAATTCTTCTTTGGTCAGGGAAAGTCCGAGCCCAAACATGATCATGCCCAAAACTATATTCAGTAAAATATTTATATCAATGGGCATTTTTTAGATACGGAATTAACAGTGTTATAAAATTATAAAAAAAATACAGTCCAATAATTAATAAAATAAGTCCAAAATATTTATTGATGAAATAATAAACCCGACGACTTAATTTTCTTCCTAAAAAATCACTTAAATATACTTTACCCAGGTCCATCAACAATAATGTGAAAAGTATAGAAATTAAGTTTATTAATATCGACAACTGATAATGCGGTTCTGCTTTATCGTAATATACCGATACGATTGCAAGTATTCCAATCCAAAGAAACAATACAAAGGGATTAATCAGGTTTAAAATAAAGCCTTTGAAGAATGATTTGCTTTTGGCAACAGGTTCTTCCATGCTGCGTAAAAACTGATGGTATTTTTTATAAAAACCTCTTATACCGATAAAACAAATTGCAGAAGAAGCGAAAAGGGAAAAGGCAAGCCGGAATTCAATTAATGTAAAAAAGCGGGAGAGTCCAAAAAAACAAATCAGGGCCATGATGAGCTCACTGAGGAAGATTCCCAGCGCCACCCGAACACCTTCCGCCTTGCCTCCTTTGATGCCTGAATTGATAAGTGTGAAAAAGGAAGGTCCAAAGCTTAAAATACTGATTAGAAAGCCTTGTCCGATGCCTTTCAATATGGGAATAATCCAAAACAATTCGATTGCAAAATAGCAATGAAAAACCGCTATCCCAAATATGACAGGGCCATTGGCTGTAATTCTTCGTAAACAAAAGGGTTTGCAGCTACAATTTGTTTCCCGAACAAATGATTGGGGTTTTGCCTAAAGTCGCTGACTTTGCCGCCTGCTTCTTCCACCAATAACGCCCCTGCGGCTACATCCCAAGCATTCAGGCCGGTTTCATAAAAACCGTCAAACCTGCCACAGGCAGTGTAGGCAAGGTCTATGGCGGCAGAACCCATTCTCCTGAGCCCGTGGGTGTTTTTCATCAGTTCTCCCAGCAATTGAAGGTAGGCTTGTGTTTGCTGAAATTCATAATACGGAAATCCCGTAGCGATGAGGGATGAACGCAGGTTGGGGGTATGGCTGATTTGTATGGGATTGTTGTTCAGGTATGCTCCTTTGCCTTTTTCAGCGTAGAACATTTCGGCCATGGCCGGCGCATAAACCACTCCGGCGGTAATTATTCCGTTTTCCATTAAGGCGATGCTGATGGAAAAAACCTGCAACCCGTGGAGAAAATTGGTGGTTCCATCCAAGGGGTCAATGATCCAGACTGTCGTATTTTCCGTTAATTCCGGTGCTGTGTTTTCCTCAGTAATAAAACCCGCATCGGGTTTTATTCTCCGCAAGCTTTCCACCAGCATTTTTTCACTTTCCACATCCACAAAACTCACCAGCTGGTTGAGTCCTTTGTCAGATACGGAATCAGATGTTACCGATCTGAAATGCTGCAGCTGAAATTCACCTGCATGTAGGCAGGCATCTGCCATTTGTTTCAGCCTTTCGGTCGGCATCAGCGGGTAAGCATCAGATAGCCTTTTTCTACGTGTCTGTAACCTTCTGTATCAATGGTTTCGATAATCAGCGGATAAATACCGTTCATGGCTTCCTTGCCGTCAGGGGTTTGTCCATTCCAGCCTTTACCCACCTTATCGGTTTCAAACATTTTGGCACCCCAGCGGTTGTAGATTTTCATATGGAATGAAACACATCCACGGGCATAGGGAGCATATACATCATTCAGGTTGTTGTCATCCGGTGTGTAGGCGGTAGGGATGTAGAGGTAGTACACATCTTTGATTCGCACCCAGGCTTCGGCCGTATCAGCGCAACCTGGCGGTTTGCTCACAATAAGCTGAACCTTGTAACGGCCGGTATCGCCGTAAGTGTGTGATGTGCTCCCGGTAATGGCCGATGTATTTCCATCGCCAAAAAGCCATAAATACTGGGTTCCACCTTTGCTATTATCGTTAAACTGAATGACAGGCAACTCAATGGATGCCAATGTTGGCGTTGGCGCAAATGAGGCAATCGGATAGGCGGTTACCCGCACGCTGTCTGTGATTTTGAAAATCTTTTGGCAACCATTGGATGTGGTAACCCGGAGGGTGGCAAAGTAGCTGCCGGCATTTTTGAAAATGCGGGTATAGGGACCGGTCATGGCATTGACAGAATCTTTCGGCCCGAAAATCCAAAAGGCTTTTGCGGCATCGGCACTCACAAAAGAGAACTGAACCCTTCCGCCGGCACATATATCGTTGTTGTCTGTAGCAAGGACAGCATTGGGTTTGGGGTGTACCACTACGTTGGCAGAAGCGGAGAAAGGTGCTGAGCATCCGTCGGTGAGCGTGTAGCTGTAAGACCGTGTAAAACCGGGATCGGTGCGCAGTATTTTCCATGCAACCGGCATACCATCCACCACCCACTGATGGTTTGCAATTTTTCCTCCCGTTTGTATAAGGGTGAGTGTAATGGAATCGCCCTGGCATACAGCATTGGGTGTGGCTGTGATGCTTCCGCCTAAGGGAAGGAGGCGTGTTACATTGAAAGATGTGGTATCGTTCAGCTGTGTGCAACCATCCGATAAAACGGCTGTATAGCGCGTAATGCCCGCCCCTACAGGATTTAATATTACATTAAGGCCGGTTTGTCCGCCCGGACTCCAGGAAACATTGTGTGCGGATGTTTTGCCACCTGTGGCAGTGAGTTTTACATTCACAGTTTGGCCGTCACAAAGTGTGGTGTCGGCGAATTTACTCAGGCTTAACGCAGGCAGACGGTCTACCCGAACACTGTCTTTAACGTTAGGTGAACAATTGTCTGAACCTGTAACCGTGTACCACTGAGTGGATGTTGGTGTCTCTGTAATATTGGCGGTGGTTTTGCCATTGTTCCAGCTATAGGTGTACCCGGAGCCCTTTCCGCCATTTAAAGAGGCTTTAAGAACTATCTGACTTCCGCGGCAAATGGTAGTGTCGTTGGAAAGGTTGAGTTTAAGGGCAGGGAAGGTATAAAGCTTCACCGTATCTCTTGCGGGGATTACAGTGCAGGCATCGGTAAGCGTCACGATAACGGTTTGCGTATCCGTGAGGGTGATGGTTTTATTGGAACCGTTACCCAAGCCGTTATTCCAGGTGAAGGTGTAACCCGAAGTATCTCCCCCCGAGCCGCTTGCAGATAAAGAGACTGTCTTCCCAATACAAACAGGGGTGCTTCCCGCCGTTATTTTTACTTTCAATTCGGGTTTTACCCAAACCGTGCGATAGGCGGTATCGGGTTTATCGGTGCATCCGTCATTTAAAACCACCATATATTTGGTTGTAACAGAAGGTGAAACGGTATGTGTATTCCCGCCGGGCAGTCCATTGTTCCAGGTAAACAGATATGCAGAGGCCAGACCGCCCGTTCCGGTGGCAGTGAGTTTTACACTTCTGCCTTTGCAAACCACGGTGTCTTTGCCCAGCGACACTTTTAAGGGTGGCCTTACTGAAACTGTAATGGAATCCATTGCGGTTTTTCCGGTGCAGATATCGGTGAGGGTCAGATAATATTTGGTTTTTGTAGTGGGCTTAACAACAGCGTTGGCGCGGTAATCGCCGTGTTTCCAGGCATACCGGTAATCGGGGGTGTAGCCACCGGAAGTTTTTGGATTCAGAATCAGGCTGTCGCCATAGCAAATGGTGGTATCGTTGCCGGCATCCACACTTAGGGGTTTCCGAATGCCTATGAATTCTACTTTGAAGCCTTTGCCTTCAACCAACGGATCTGAATATTGCCTGAACCAAAGGGCATCGGCCTTAACAGATTGCCAGGTGCCGGCGAAGGGAAGGGTTGTGCCGGTGTATCGCCCGATTTTATTGGGCCATGCAATGCTGTTTCTGAAAAGTACCAGCGAATCATAGCCGTTTTCATAGTCGAGCACCCTGAATCGAAAGCGTATGGAATCTGCTCCCGGAATTTTTAACTTGAAATTAACCACTTTGAGGGCTCCATAATTGTTCTCACCCCCATCATCGTATACGAAACCTTTGCAGCGAATGGCGCTGTCTGTTCCCGTTTTAGGAAGTAATACAGCATTGCATATGTCATAGGTGCTGTCAACTTTCACATACTGTACCCTCGTAATGCTGTCTTTCTTGTTTTTAAAGCAGCTTGTTACTACCAGTTTTACGTTGAATTTACCATAACTTCCGTAAGCATTGGAAGGATTCGTTGCAGTAGAACTGTTCCCGTCACCGAAGTACCACTGGCTCGATTTGTAGTTATCGCTGAGGTTAAGGAAATTGATGGTTTTGCCGGTGCGGCATGCCAGGGTATCGCCGGTAAAATTGGCTTTTACATAGCCGCTGTCATACTTGTTGCCCACACCGCACACCCACCAGGCATTGGTTACGGCGATTACTTCCTTGCTGCATTGGCCGTAGAGATCGGCAGCAGACATGATGCTGAATGTGCGGGCATCCGCATATTGTGAGTTTTTGGTGAGGTAAACAGAAAGATTTCGGTAAGCAATTTTTCCCGCTTTCACAATACCCAGCGAATCGATTTGAAAAGCCCAGCCTTTTTCGTTGGTACCCTTGCTGCCATTGGCAATAAGGTAGTACCAATAGTTTTGTACACCACTGTTGTAATGTACTCCACCGTTGTCACCTGCACCTGCATACCAGCTTACCCCTTTGTAAAACTTAGGATGGTTGAAAATGTTGGGGTTGGTCATGCTTCTTATGCCCTTTTTACTGGGGGTCATATCTTCACCAATAATCCAGCTCCATTTGCTTGGGCGGGCCCAGGCTTCAATGGTATTTCCGAAAATATCGCTAAAACTTTCGTTCAAAGCGCCGCTTTCGTAACTGTATACCAGTCCGGCCGTGTAGGTGGTAACAGCATGTGCAATCTCATGTCCGCATACATCCAGTGCGGTAAGGGGTACAAATACGCTGCCATCACCGTCTCCATAGGTCATATATGATCCGTTCCAGAAAGCATTATTATAGTTACTGCCGTAGTGAACGTAGCTGATAATTTTGGCCCCGGCGGCATCAAAACTGTTGCGGCTGTGTTCTTTGCTGAAATAATCATAGGTCATTTCTGCACCCCAGTGGGCGTCGGTAGCTACCTCATCCTTATTGGCATTCACATTGTTCCAGTAGTTGTCGGCATCCAGAAAATCTACAGCAGTTCCGTAGGAAGTACTTTTTCTGAGATTGTAGGTTTCTATGCCTTTGCCGCGGTTAAATTCACGCAATCTGAATGTGGTTGGAGCTGTGCTGTCTACCTGCATTTTTTGGGTGCCGCTGTAAGCGGTAACGGCTGTTCCTTTAACCTCTGTGTGTAATATCAAATCCTGCCAGGCCAGGATTTCACCTGTCTCAGCATCCACATATATACTTTTCCCGCCAAGGGGTTCCACGGCATAAACATCAAATTTCCAGGCCGGTTTGTGTTTGTTTTCCAGCCTGAAATCTTTGGGACAATAGACTTTCATTCCCACAGGGAAATAAGAAGTATCCGCCTTGCCGGAGAGTTGTTTTAAAATTTGGTTTTGTCCTTCATCCTGCCAGTAGTAGAGGCTTGCAGGCATAAACTGAAGTGCTTTTTCACGGCATTGTTCCGGTGTCAATAAAAATTTACCCTCATAAAATGATTCGGGTACCAGATCTCCGTTGATGCTTAACAGCCTCCCGTCTTTCTCGTGCAGAATCAAGGTGGATAATTCTGCGGGAATTCCGTTGAAGTAATGCTGAGCTCGGTAATGGGTCTGTCCTAGTTCATCTTTCAGGTTAGAATAAATTTTCCATTGGGAAGAAGGGCTGTAATTGCCCATTTTGTTCACAATAGAAGGCCATTGCTCAAAAGTAGGTTTGTTGTTTTCCGGAAAAACAAGCAGGGAAGGGGTTGGGAGATTTCTGTGCGTAAGGCTTGTGGGCAATGTGTTTTGTGCAAAAACAGGTATGACCCAAAGAATAGGCAGAATCAAAAGTTTGTCAATACGCACACGCATAATGGTCGTTATGACAAAAATAGTTATTAATTTTTACAATATCAACAAAATGCCTCGTAGGCACCTGACAAATTGTCGGCAACCATGTCGGCAGTTCTGCCTTCGATCATATGGCGCTCTACCATATGCACGATTTGTCCGTCTTTGAAAAGCGCCACGGCAGGGGATGAAGGTGGGAAGGGGACCATGTATTCACGGGCTTTTTGGGTGGCGTCCAGGTCTTGTCCTGCAAAAACGGTAAACAGCCTGTCGGGTTTTTTGTCTCCCTGCAAGCTCTTTAAGATGCCGGGTCGGGCGCTTCCTGCGGCGCAGCCGCAAACAGAATTAACCACAACCAATGTGGTCCCTTCCTGGTTGGCAAGGGCATTTCCCACTTCTTCGGTGGTGCGCAGTTCGGTGAATCCGTTGTTGGTGAGTTCGGCGCGCATAGGCGCTACAAGCATTTCCGGGTATGGCATATCAATGGTTTTTCAATTATGTTCTGCAAATTTAAGGCCAATCAGGGTCAAATAGGGTTATTATCAATACCTCAATCAGTTGGTATGATTATTTGTTGTATCGGGTATAATCAATTAAACCTATGAAAAAATTATCGATTTTATTGATGGCAGCGCTTTCACTGGGCGCCTGTACCATTATTCGTCCCGGCGAGACAGGTGTTAAAAGAAAGTTAGGTAAACTGGGGCATACTGCATATGATCCCGGTATCCGGTTTTATAATCCTTTTATTTCTACGGTATTGCTTGTGCCGGTGCGAACAGTGAATCTGGAAGTGAGACTCCCTTTGCCCAGCAGGGAAGGTTTGACCATACAATCGGAGATTTCCATATTGTACAGAATAGAGAAAAAATCTGCTCCTGAGGTCATTAAAAATATCGGCATGAATTACGAAGAGGTTGTTATTTTACCTGTATTTCGTTCAGCAGCAGCCGATGTAACCTCCAAGTTTTATGCAAAAGACATGCACAGTGGCGAAAGGGCTCTAATTGAGCGAAACATCCGGGATACCATGATGGAAATATTGGGTGACAAAGGCTTTATCGTGGAAAATGTATTGCTCAAGTCTATATCACTGCCATCCGGTTTGTCTGCGGCCATTGAAGAGAAACTGAGGGCGGAACAGGAGGCCCAGCGGATGGAATTTACCAAACAGCGTGAAAAACTGGAAGCAGAGCGCAAAGCCATTGCTGCCGAAGGCGACAAGCAAGCTTCAATCATTGGTGCACAGGCGCAGGCTGAGGTTGCAAAAATTAAGGCGGAAGGCCAGGCGAATGCGATAAAAATAGAGGCTGAAGCAAGGGCCAAAGGCAATGAAATGCTGTCCAAAAGTCTCACCGGTGATATTTTGAAAAACAATCAGATAGAAGCTTTCAAGGCCCTTTCTCAGAGCGGCAATTCAAAGGTTATCATCACTGACGGAAAAACACCATTGCTGGGGATTCCTGATGGGGGTAAGTAATCAGGCCTGATTTGCAGACAGGTAAACCGTTTTGGCGTGGTTCACCCCAAAAAAATAGGGTACCGATTGAATGGCATTGTGGGTTTCCGTGGTCCAAAAGTCGGCTTGTTTACCCACGGCAATGCTGCCGATGCTTTTCTCCAGTCTTAGGCTGCGTGCAGCATTCAGCGTGATGGCGTTGAAAGCCTCTG
>CAYSIK010000026.1:0-18183 GCA_964431045.1 uncultured Flavobacteriaceae bacterium | reverse complement strand
CCGCGCACCATGCAGCAGCAGCCGCAGTATCAGGATGTCGTCGCGGAGGTGACGGCCTTTTTTCAGGAGCGCCTGCGCACGCTCGAAGAGCAGGGCATCGACCCCGAGCGCATCGGGATGGACCCCGGTTTTGGCTTTGGCAAAACAGTGGCGCATAACTTTGAGCTGTTGCGAAACCTTCGTGAATTTAAAAAACTGGGAAACCCTTTACTGGTAGGCATTTCCAGAAAAAGCATGATCTGGAAAACCCTGCAAACATCCGCGGCCGGGGCACTGAACGGTACTACGGCACTTCACATGGCAGCATTGATTCATGGGGCAGACATTTTGCGTGTGCACGATGTAAAAGAAGCGAAGGAATGTGTAACCCTTTACAAAACCTTGTATGCAACATAATCTGACCGTTTTTGAATCTTACTTCAACGGAATTGGCGATGAGAAAGCAGCCATGCTAATGCCACTCGCAGAGGCTATTTCAGCGAATATCCCAGAAGGATTTGAAGCACAAATCCAGTACAACATGCCTTCCTGGGTTGTGCCCCTCTCCCTCTATCCTGCCGGCTATCACTGCAAATCAGATACACCGTTGCCCTTTATCAGTATGGCAGCTCAAAAAAACCATCTTGCACTTTATCACATGGGCTTGTACGCAAATCCAATGCTGATGGACTGGCTTGTTGCCGAATTGAAAGCTGCTACCGGAAAAAAACCTGATATTGGAAAGAGCTGTATCCGCTTTACATACGGTGACGAAATTCCTTTTGCGGTGATTGGGAAATTGTGTGGCAAAATATCTGCCTCTGCATGGATTCAATTGTACGAATCCTCCTTTAAAAAATGACACAAGCGAAAACGGCGTATTTAATCAGTTACCGATATTTATTATACCTTTGCCCTAATGTCAGTCATTATTGCTCCTTCTGTGCTTTCTGCCGATTTTGGCAACCTTCAGCGAGATTGTGAAATGATTAACCACAGTGATGCCGGCTGGTATCATGTGGATGTGATGGACGGGGTCTTTGTTCCCAACATTTCCTTTGGGTTTCCGGTAATGAATGTGCTGAAAAAGCATGCAACCAAAACCCTGGATGTGCACCTGATGATTGTGGAACCCGACCGCTACATTCAGCGTTTTGCAGAAGCCGGCGCATCGGTTCTTACGGTTCATTATGAGGCCTGTACCCACCTGCACCGCAGCCTGGCTGAAATCAAAAAGCAAGGCATGAAAGCGGGAGTCGCCGTTAATCCCCACACCCCGGTTTCTCTACTGCATGACATCATTCAGGATTGTGACCTGGTGCTGATTATGAGCGTGAATCCCGGTTTTGGCGGACAGGCATTTATTGAAAACACCTACCGCAAGGTTTCCGAGCTGAAAGAAATGATTTTGAAACGCAATTCGCAGACGCTGATAGAGATAGATGGTGGCGTCTCTGAATCCAATGCGCGTGCACTGGCACAAGCCGGTGCGGACGTGCTGGTTGCAGGCAACGCTGTTTTTGCCACACCGGACCCTTCTGCAACCATTGCTGCTCTTCATAAAACGGCCAATTCATAAAAGAAAAATCAACCCTATTCGTTTTATATCTGTGCTGAAAAAATCTTGCCTCGCGCTGCTGTTATGCATCTTCGGGCAGCTACATGCACAGCAAAAACCCATGTTTTGGGCAAAGGTTAGGTTGAATAATGGTGATCCTGCGGCTGGTATTGTCATTAAAAATAGTAACGGCGAAACGCTGGCCATTACAGACAACAACGGTTATTTTGCCATTCCCCTAACCAACCTTATTTTCGGATATCTGGGAAACCGTAAGATTTTTGGCTACCGTCTCCCCAAGGACTGGGCGGCACAATTGGAAAGGGTTATTAACGAAGGAACCGGACTCGATATTTTACCGCAGATAGACATTCAAAGCCGGGAAGAATACACGCCGTTTCTTGATGAAATAAGACCGCGGGATTTGCGCATGAACCCTACCACCGGTGGAATTGAGGCCATTATCAAAACCCTGGGTGCAAACAGCAACAGTGAATTATCATCGCAATACAGTGTGCGTGGCGGCAACTATGATGAAAACCTGATTTATGTGAACGATATTGAAATTTACCGTCCTCAGCTCATCAGCAGCGGACAGCAGGAAGGTTTAAGTTTCATCAACCCTGATTTGGTGAAAACACTTAGGTTCAGTGCCGGTGGTTTTGATGCCCAGTACGGCGATAAAATGAGCAGTGTGCTGGATGTGGAATATGTGCAACCCACGGCTTTTTCCGTTTCAGCCACGGCCGGACTTTTGCTGAACAGTTTTGCAGTTGAAGGAAAAACAAAGAAGTCATCGGCAATATTGGGTGTAAGGCATTTCAGCAATTCGCTTCTTACTGGGAGTCTGGATCTTCAGGGTGCCTATCGCATGAATTTTGCAGACATACAAACGCTTGTTAGCCGAAAATTATGGAGGCGCTGGAAGGTTGAGTTTTTGGGAAATCTCGCTTTAAATCGCTACAACCTGACTCCGGAAAGCAGAAGAACCGAATTCGGAACCGTTTCTCAGGCGTATCAGCTGGATGTAGGCATGGCCGGGTCAGAACAGATGAATTACGATTACGCCATGGGTGCGCTCACATTTAAATTCAATCCCGAAGCGGGTAAAGAATTCAAATGGATTTTCAGCGCCACAGGAACCTCCGAACAGGAATTGTTCGATATTGAAGGAGCCTACCAATTAAGTCTGCTGGATAGGGATATGGGAAGCAAAACCTACGGCAAACCACTCAAAACGCTGGGGTTTGGTTATTTTCTGGATCATGGCAGAAACCGATTGCAAAGCCGAATTCTGAATTTCTCGCATATTGGCACTTTCACCAAACCCGACAAACGCAATATTTTCAAGTACGGATTTCGTGTAAACCATGAGCGCATTCAGGATCGCTATAAAGAGTGGCGCTATAATGACAGCGCGATGTACAATATTCCCCCTTTTGGCTTTGCTACTGACAGCATCATTCTGGATGATCAGGTTAGTTCACGCAACACGCTGGAAAGCTTTCGTGTGCAGGGATTTATACAAAATAAATTCCGGCTGGATAAACAACGCAACATGTGGCTGAATGTGGGGCTGCGCAGTCAATGGTGGCAAGTTAATAATGAATTCTTTGTCACACCAAGGCTTCAGTTTAGCTGGGAGCCTAATAAAAAAAGAAATGCCTTTTTACCCGACAGTTTGAAAAAGAAGGATAAAATCATCAAACTGGCTGCTGGCGGCTATTTTCAGCAGGGTTATTTTAGAGAGTTACGCAATTTTTCCGGGATTTTAAACAGGCAATTGCAGGCACAACAGGCATGGCATCTGGTGGCGGGTACCGACAGGTTTATATATATGTGGAGCCGCAAATTCAAATTCACCACCGAGGCTTACTACAAACATCTTGACAGGCTGATACCCTATCTGTACGACAATATAAGGGTTCGCTATTATGCCGAAAACAGCAGTTCAGGTTATGCCTGGGGCATTGACAACCGCATCAACGGTGAATTTATCAAAGGACTGGAAAGTTGGTTTACCCTGAGCGTGCTTCAAACTAGAGAACGAATCAGCTTTACCAATGGCAATGGAGAAATGGTTCAGAGCGAATGGCTAAGAAGGCCTACAGACCGAAGGGTGAATTTTGCAGCGATGCTGCAGGACCAGCTTCCCGGAAATCCCAATTTTCGGTTGAATCTGAATATGATTATTGGGACAGGAATGCCCTATTTTCTTGACGGCCAGGGAAGGTATGCCTCAAAACCCAATACGATACCGCCCTATCGCAGGCTGGACATTGGATTTAGCAAGGTATTGCTATCAAGAAATGCCAAAGATCGTCCCAAAACGGGTATGCTGAAAAATCTGCAGGAATCGTGGATCAGTGTTGAAATTTTTAATATTCTGGGTATCAACAATGTGATTTCCTACAATTGGGTCAAAGACATTGAAAACAATGTGTATGGTGTTCCTGAATACTTAACGGGAAGGCGCTTAAACATAAGACTTCGGACTGAATTCTAAAGAAAAAGGCACCGATTCCGGTCGGTGCCCTCTCCTATCAATCCATTTTATTTACTTGCCCGCTTCCTGGCATTCCTTCAGTTGCTGTTGAAGGGTATTTACCTGTGATTTCAAGGCATTCACTTCTGCCTGCAAGGCTGCAATTTTCTTGCCCTGCTCTGTATTGGTTATTTCCAATTTATCATAGGCCGACTGCAGTTCATCCAATGATTTCTGACGCGCTGCCACTTCGGCATTTAGCTCGGCAATGGTTAATTTCAGCTTGTCAATCTCTGCCTGAAGTTCTTTTTCCTTACTGCCGCTGCCTGAACAATTTTTGAGCTTGCCTTCACAGTCAGACAGTTTGGTCCTGAGTGCCGCCACATCTTTAATACAGGACTGATACTCCTCCATCAGGGAATTGTAGGCACTTTCCTTCTGCTCAAACTTCAGTTTCCATTGTGCAAGTTCTTCTTCACATGCCTTACAATCCGAGCCCTTGCCTTCGCATTCTTTCAGTTTAGCATCCAATTCAGAAACTTTCTTTTTGTAGGTTTCCAACTCCGCCAAATACTGATCCCGTTGTTTTTTCACATCAGCAAGTTCAGCCGTTAGCTCAGCATTTCTTTTTCTGGCAATTTCCAGATCAGCGTTGCACTTAACAAGCGCTTCTGAATTGCCGCAATTTTTCAGTTTTGCCTCCAGCTCTGCAATCAGCTTGTTCTGTTTATCCTGATTTGCTTTCAGGTTTACAATCTCTGCTTCCAGTTCAGCAACTTTCGTTTTGTAAGGCCCACAGTCGCCGCTGTTTTTCAGCAGGGCTTCCAGCTCAGCAATGCGTTTTTTGTCATCAGCGGTGGCTTTTCTGCACGCATCCAAATCCAGTTGAAGTATGGCACTCTTTTTAACCTCTGCATCCAGTTTGGCTTTCGTATCATTGAGTTCTTTCTGCAATGAAGCTGTTTTAAGTTTTTCAGCCGCCAGTTGAGCTTCCAGTTGTTTCACTTTGTTTAAACAATCTGCATTGGTGCCCGCATTACCCATTTTGCAGTTCGACAGTTCTGTTTCGAGTGCTGTCACTTTTTTCTTACCCTCCGCAACTTCAGCCTCCAGCACTGCAACGCGTTTCTTGGTATTATCCAGCTCTTTTTGTACCACATCACAATCTGCTTTCTTCTTATCCAACTCAGCCTGCAGACGGGCATTTCTATCCCTTTCAACTGCCAGCAGCGAATCTCTGCTCCTAACCTGCTTATCACATGGATTGCTGCTCAATTTCAAAACTGCATTTTCACGTTTCAGTTTGTCCACTTCAGCAGACAAAACAGCGTTTGTCTTTTTTAGATCCTCGTTTTCTGCAGTGACAGTGGCTTTGTTTCTGTTGCATTCATCCAACTGCAGTCGAAGTTTTGAAAGTTGATTGCGTGTTTCTGCCAACTGTTGCTTCACTATTATCAGTTCATCCTGGCAAGGTTTACAATTGCCCGTGCCTGTACCCAAATTCTGCTCTCGCTTGCGCAGATCCTCCTCTTTGGCTTTTAACTCTGCCTCTTTTTTGCGCAGATCCTCTTCTTTTTTCTTTAAGTCAGGCCTGGCTTCCTGATTTTTATATTTTACAATTGTATCCGTCTTGCGGATGGTATCGCGCTTAATAATGGTGAGGGTATCCCTTTTCCAGAAAGTATCGTTCTTTTGAACTTCAGTTTTGGTATTTTTAACTGAATCCCTGTATTCTTTGGATTTATAATACAACCAGCCACAGGCTTCCAGTTTCAAACGCACACCAAAATAAATATTTGCACCGGTATACTCACCTTTAGAAGCATATTTCATTATTCCTGCCAGGTTATCGGTTCCCAGTGTAAAAGGCCCTAGCCGACCATATAAACCCAGATTCAGGTCCTGATAATCCCTGGTAAGTGTCAGCGGCATACCAATTTCAGCATGCTCAGTTTCCCAGCGAGGTATTACACTCAGGAATGAGGCGCGACGAACGCCCCATGCATAATCACCTTTAAGGCTGTGTGTCCAGTTTACACCCACATAAAAATCATTGCTGTATCTGCGGTCAAACTGTACATTTAAAGCCGCAGGTGTGGTGGTAACAAAGTTATTGGCTGCGTCTGAATTCAGGCTGTCGTAAAAGCCGGTACTTACATTGTTCAGTGGATCCGTACCAATACCCTGATACGTATTTACAATATTTCGGTTTACGTTCCACACAGCGCTTTTATTATTGATGACCCTATTCTGTCCACCGTAAACAATAAAGCCAAGGTCGGTCAGGCTGGCGCCAAATCGCCATTTATATTCATTCTCATTCTCATCCAGACAGTTATACCAAGGATTATTGAAACGCTTGCGGCCTTTTTCGGGTCGGTTTTCATACATAAATCCTATATCTGCCCCCAAACCTCCGCCCTGCAGGAAGTCAAATTTCATCCCGAATGGGCTGGTGAGCGTGCGTGTAGCGCTTTGGTCATCGGTATGAAACCAGGTAGACTGAAGATCCTTAAACTGCACCTGATTGTAATTGTTGAAACGGTAAGTACCTCCGGTTGAACCCATATGTGCGGCACCCATCCCCAGTAAGAGTTTACCTGTAGCACCCCATTTTGTAAAATGACGCCCTTTATCGCGGGTTACACCGGCCAAAGAAAAGAACCATTCCTGCCATTTGTCTGTATTGATTGAAAATCTGGAAATTTCATAATCAACACCAACTTGTGCGCCGTTCGGACCCGAAAAACCCTGTCCGGTGCTATCCAGGCCAAATCTGAATAGATTACCCAGGCTCTTGTTTACACCGGTGATACTCATACCTGCAACAGATTTTATACCCATACCGATGGCCACGCGATTGGTAATTCGAAAATGCATTGAAGGACCATAAGCTTCATCCAGGTAATAGAGTTTCCAGTTATCTGTGTTCCCGTCGAGTTTCAGCCAGGAAGGATCAAAATCCAAATTGCCTGCAGCGTTTTTATACCTGTCGGGATAATTACCTGCTCCCATTTGCCACAAACTGAAAGGCGCAGAGTAGGTGAGAAAATTATTGCTAAATCCTGCTCCGGCACCCCAGAAATTAAAGTAAAAACGATTTTTACTGGAATAGGTTTGCGCCGGATTCAAAGCATACGCATAAGACGCATTGTGGTTTCCCATTTGCAAACCAATGGTCTGCTGAGCGCGAAGCTTCGGGATGAAAATAACTGCTGTGAGCAGTACAGTTGTTTTGGTAAAGATGTTTTTCATAAGCACTCCTTTGTATTTTATTTTAGACACAATTACTGTACAATAAAATAAACTAAACCCTGCACATAAATGCTAAATGGCAATGTTTACGGTATTGAGCACAAGTTTTTGCATCCTGTTTAACTACAAAAGGCCAATTTTGTGCCCAAAGTTCAAGGTAATTTTGGAAAATGCAAAAGCATTGGTAAAAAACCCCATCTTAATCGCAGATTATGTGGGGTTAAACGATGAATCATTGTTTGCCGTTAAACACCCCGGTAATTTTGAATATTAATTTTTAAAAAATGGGGTTTATTAAAAATGTGCTAGCCAGTATGCTGGGTTTCTTTATCGGCATGGTGGTTATTTTGGTGTTTTTTGTTGCCATTATTGGTAGCATTGCCGGTAGTATGGACGAATCACCGGAAATAAAAAACAATACCGTCCTTGAACTAACACTTACGGGAGATATTCCCGACAGGCACAATGACGATCCGCTGTCAGAAATCACGCAAACAGGGGATGAATTGTCTTCGGTAGGATTGAATGCCATCCTGTTTGGACTGGATAAGGCGGCGAAAGATGAAAAAATAAAGGGGGTTTATTTAAGAACCGATTTGTATGCCGGCAGTATGGGTACTGCGGAAGAAATCAGACAGAAAATTATTGAATTTCGCAAATCCGGAAAGTTTGTAGTAGCCTACGCTGAACTTTTTTCTGATGCAGGATACTACATCGCTTCAGCCTGCAACAAAGTTTATTTGAATCCGAAAGGGGTGCTGGAATTTAATGGTTATGCCGGACAAACTGCATTGTATAAAGGATTGTTAGACAAAGCAGGTCTTGAATTTGAAGTATTCAAGGCAGGAAAATACAAAAGCGCTGTGGAACCTTTTGTTCAAAGCAAAATGAGCGATGCCAACCGCGAACAGGTGCGCGACTATGTTTTCAGCCTTTTTGGCTATTGTATGAAAAACATTGCGGTATCCCGAAAATTGGATTCCTCGGCTGTTGCAGACATTGCCAATCAGTTTAAAGCGCGAAATGCAAAACTGGCGTTACAATACAACCTGATTGACGGACTTAAGTATGAAGATGAGGTTGAGGCAGAACTGATTGAACTTTCACAGGGAAAATCAGGAAAAAAACTGGAACGGGCAGAATTTGCCAAATATGCCGATGGCAGCTGGAATACAGGTGAAGGAGAAGATAAAATCGCTGTGATTTATGCATCGGGGGAAATCAATATGGGCAGCAATGAATCCGGTGATGGCATAGGCAGTACTTCGCTTGCTGCCACGCTAAAGAAAGCGCGCCTTGATACACACATCAAAGCCGTTGTTCTGCGCGTGAACAGTCCCGGAGGAAGCAGCAATGCCAGCGACATTATTGCCCGCGAGATAGAACTCATCCGAAAGGTAAAACCTGTCATTGCCAGCTTTGGAGGCGTAGCTGCCAGTGGTGGCTATTACATAGCCTGCCTTGCCGACAGCATTTTTGCCCAGCCTACCACCATTACAGGCAGCATCGGTGTTTTTGCCATGATTCCCAATACTGCAAAAATGTATAAAGACAAGCTGGGACTGAGTTATGAGACCGTACCCACCGGGGATTACGCTGTCACCTGGAGACCGGATGAACCACTCAGTGAAGGAATGCGCAGCTATTTTCAGGGAATGGTCAATGATATTTACGATGACTTTACCGGTATTGTTGCAAAAGGAAGACGGATGGATACCGGCAGGGTAAAACAACTGGCTGAAGGCCATGTGTACACCGGCCTATATGCAAAAAATCTTAACCTGACAGACGCATACGGTGGAATGCAAAGGGCGATACAAAGCGCGGCCGCAAAGGCAAAGCTCAAGAAATACCGGGTTGTAAGTATGCCAAAACAGAAATCAACGCTGGAGTTGCTGTTCGGAAAATCCGGTACTTCAAGCGTGAAAGAAAAATGGATGAAAGAAGAGCTTGGGGAATTGCACCTCCCCTACACGGAGGTAAAAAGGCTGCTTAACACCCGAGGTGTTTACATGCGTATGCCTTTTAACATTTCTATACACTAATATACGAATTTTTATTGAAATAAACAAAGGAAACTTTGCAAACGCTATTGGTTTCCTTGGTTTATATCTGTAATTTTGCGGCGCAATTGTTTGGAGGGCATGGAGACGCAGGAACGCATTTTAAAAACCGCAGCGGCGCTGTTTATGGAACTGGGGGTTCGCAATGTATCGATGGATGATGTTGCGAAAAAGCTCTCCATCTCCAAAAAAACCATCTATAAACATTATCAGGACAAAGATTGTCTGGTTTTTGATACCATTTCAACGCATATCGCCGAAATGGAAAAAAACATCAGCCGCATCATGGGCTCAGAAACCAATCCGGTGCTGCAGATTGCCAAAATAGCCGATTTTGTTTTGGAAATGAACAAAAATGTGCACCCCTCTGTGTTATTTGATTTGCAAAAATTATATCCCGAAAGCTACACCCACCTGATGGAACACAGAAACCGATTTACGTTTCAAAGTATCAATCAGAATTTGCAAAATGGAATTGACACAGGCTTGTTCAGAAGTGATATGCACCGCAATCGTGTGGCCCGTATATATATGAGTCTGATTTTCTCCATGTTCCAGAACACCCTTTTTGAAGGCGAAGAAAATCGGGACTTCAGAGAAGAGTACATTGAAACCATTAAATATCATTTATACGCTGTTACAACCGAAAAAGGGAAAGCCCTTTTCAAAGAAATCAGCTGGTTAAATACCCAAAAACAAATCTTATAATGAACAACTTATATAAAGTAATTCCGGCCATTGCTTTGGTTTTTGCCGGTCCACTTTTCGGACAGGACACAATTAAAATGAGCCTTTCCGATGCCCTTAGGTATGCAGAATCAAACAGCACCGCCATACAAAATGCAGCTACGGATGTTGAAATCAGCCGACAGGCTGTAAATCAGGTTACAGCAGCAGGTTTGCCTCAGGTGGGTGTCAACGCCAGCTTCCTGCAGTATATGCAGGTTCCAGGGAACTGGGTAAAAAACTTTGTTCCCAGTCCGGGTGCACCTGAATATGTATTTTTACAATTCCAGCAACCCATTGCCTCCAGTGCCACAGTCAGCATGAATCAGCTCTTATACAGCGGCACTTTTTTACTGGGCTTGAAAGCCGCACGTGAGGTTATGGATTTAAGCAGAACCATGGCATCTAAAACCCGCCAGGATGTGACTTTAACTGTGTCAAAAGCCTATCTGATGACGCTGACATTGCAAAAAAACATTACCCTAATTAATAGCAATATTGCTTTGCTGGAAAAGAGCCTGAAGGACGTCACAGCACTTAATAAAGAGGGTTTTGCAGAAAAACTGGATGTGCAGCGCCTCGAGTTCAGCCTTACAAATCTGAGAGTAAACCGCGAAAAGCTATTGCTTGCAGCGGCTGCCTCTCTGAATCTGCTAAAAGTGCAAATAGGCATGCCCGTAGAGACACCGTTATTCCTTACCGATGATTTGGAAACACTGGACAAAACGATTCCTGTGGGCAACGAAGCCTTCAATATCAAAAACAGATTTGAATATCAACTGCTTAATCAGTCCCTCTCTATAAGCTTTTTGGAAGAAAAACGATATAAAGTGGGCAAGTATCCTACACTTGTTGGATTCCTGCAGCACCAGCAAACCACACAGCGTCCGGAATTTAATTTCTTTCAATCCAATCTTACCCCTAATAACAACTGGGTGCCCAGCAGCGCCTTCGGGTTAAATCTGAGTATGACCTTGTTTGACGGACTTCGTTCAAAAGCAGCAATTACAGATGTAAAATTAAGACGCACCAAAACCCTTAACGACATTAAAACTTTCCAGAATGCAGCCAATATGGAATATGAAAATGCTTTGAAAACCTATCAAACCCAGCTGGAAATGGTTGCTGTCCAGAAGCAAAACGTACAACTGGCCAATAACATTTACGCCAATACGGTTTTCAAGTACAAAGAAGGTGTTGGCAGTGCTTTGGAGTTATTACAGGCTGAAACCGACTTAAAAACCGGTCAGGCCAATTACCTAAACGCATTGTATGACCTGGTGATGGCAAAACTTGATCTGAAAAAAGCCCTTGGAAATGATATTTTAAAACCCTAATAACGAAAACAAAATCATGAAATTACAATATTTGATTCTGCTCAGCATCGGCTTGCTGATTAACGCCTGCGGCGGTAAAAAGAATAATGTGCAAGAAAAACGCGCAGAACTTGAAAAAATTAAAAAAGAGATTGCGGGTCTTCAAAATAAAGCCCAAAAGCTGGAGTTGGAAATTGAAGCCCTGGAGCCCAAAAAAGACAAAACCAAACTGGTTGAGACCGAAGTGGTTGAAGCGGCAGCTTTTGAAACCTATTTAAATATTGAAGGAAAGGCAGATGCTGAACAGAGCACCATTGCCACAGCCCAGCTACCCGGCACGGTTACACAGGTAACCGTGAAACCCGGCGACGCGGTTTCCGCAGGACAGGCACTTGCCTACATGGATAACAGCACACTTAGACAAAGCCGCGGTCAGATTGAACAGCAGCTTTCATTTGCCAATACACTTTTTGAAAAACAGAAAAGGCTCTGGCAACAGGGCGTAGGCACTGAAATCCAATACCTATCTGCCAAAAATCAAAAGGAAGCTTTGGAAAAAAACCTCGCTACGCTTGATGCACAATTATCCATGTACACTATCAAAGCACCCATCAGCGGCACGGTTGAAAGTGTTGACACCAAAATCGGTCAGGCTGCTGCACCGGGTATTCCCATGTTCAAGGTAGTTAACCTGAATAACCTAAAAGTGGTAGCGGATGTTGCAGAATCCTATTCCGGTAAAATCAATAAAGGTGATAAAGTAAAAGTTTTATTCGCCGATATAAACAAAACCATTGAGAGCAACATTGCTTTTGCTTCCAAGGTCATTGATCCGCTTAACCGGTCGTTTAAAATTGAAATTAGACTAAATGGGGCTACAGACATTAAACCCAATATGCTGGCAAAACTAAAAATTGCCGATTACCGCAACGAAAAGGCAATCACAGTACCCACCAACTCCATTACTACAGGTGTAGATGAAAAATATGTAATGGTAAAAACCTCGAAAAACGGTAAAGCGGTAGCGGCCAAACGTGTTATAAAAACAGGCCACACCGGAGAAAGCAGAACTGAAATTCTGGACGGTATCCAAGCCGGTGATGAGATTATTATTACTGGTTTCCAGGAGCTGAACGACGGTCAAATCATAGATGCAGCAGGAAAATAAGCGAACCATGAGCCCATTTAAGGAGTTTAAACCCACCAGCTGGAGTATTGACAATAAAACCAGCATTTATATACTCACATTTTTCCTGTCTATTGCAGGCGTTCTTTCCTACATAAAATTGCCCAAGGAACAATTCCCTGATATTGTAATTCCCACAATTTACGTTCAGACTATTTATCCCGGCTCCTCTCCCAAGGACATTGAAAACCTGATTACCAAGCCCATTGAGAAAAAGATAAAATCCATCAGCGGGGTAAAAAAACTGAAAAGTCAGAGCATTCAGGATTTCTCCATCATCACGGTCGAATTCAACACAGATGTTAAGGTTGATGAGGCCAAACGCAAAGTAAAGGATGAGGTTGACAAGGCGCGTGCCGAATTGCCAAACGATTTGAAAACCGACCCTACCGTTATGGAGGTAAACTTCAGCGACAGGCCGATTATGTATGTCAATATCAGTGGCAATTATGACTTATCGACGCTTAAAAAATATGCTGAGGCAGCAAAAGACCGCATGGAAAGCCTGTCGGAAATTACCCGCGTTGATATGGTTGGCGGGCTTGACAGGGAAATTCAGGTAAACCTGGATTTGGCAAAAATGGGGGCTGCCGGCCTTGCCCTTGATGATGTGAGCAGGGCTATACAGTTTGAAAACATGCGTATTGCAGGCGGAAACATTGATGTGGACAGGATGAAAAGATCCCTGAGTGTTAGTGGTGAATTCCAGTCTAAACACGATGTAGAAAATATAATCATCCGCAGTGGTGCAGGTGCTACACTTTACCTCCGCGATGTGGCTGAAGTAAAAGACGGTTATGCAGAAAAAGAAAGCTATGCACGGTTGGAAGGCAATCCCGTAATCACATTAAACATTATTAAGCGTTCGGGAGAAAATCTGATTGAGGCCAGCGACAAGTGCCATGCCATTGTGGATGAACTCTACAAAAACAAAATATTGCCGGAAAATGTGAAAGTTGTTTTTACCGGTGACCAAAGTACCCAGACACGCATTACCCTGCACGACCTGATCAATACCATTATTATAGGTTTTATTCTGGTAACACTCATTCTCATGTTCTTTATGGGTGCCACCAATGCCATATTTGTAGGGCTCAGCGTTCCACTAAGTATGTTTCTGGCATTCCTGGTTATGCCCACACTCGGATTCAGCCTGAATATGATTGTATTGTTTAGTTTCCTTTTGGCACTGGGTATTGTAGTGGATGATGCTATTGTGGTTATTGAAAATACCCACCGCATTTTCTCTCAGGGTAAAGGCAAAATGCCAATTGTTATCGCGGCTAAAAAAGCGGCAGGCGAAGTTTTTCTTCCCGTACTAAGTGGCACCCTCACCACCCTCGCTCCATTTGTACCCCTGGCATTTTGGCAGGGAATTGTAGGTAAATTCATGTTTTTTCTGCCGGTAACGCTTATCATCACCTTGCTGGCCTCTCTCCTCGTTGCCTACATTATCAACCCCGTTTTTGCCGTTGATTTTATGACCCACAGCGAAGATGATCACAGCAAGAAACGCGGGATTACCAAGGCTTTCAAAAAAACAGGGCTGGTATTCCTGGTGCTGAGTATTTTCGGATATATTATGGGAGGAGTTGGGCTTGGCAATTTTGTTGCAGTGTTGTTCTTGTTATATACACTCCATTATTTCTGGCTGGAGCGAATTATTTATCGTTTTCAGCATAAAACCTGGCCCCGGGTACAGGATTACTACAAACGTATTATTACATGGGCTCTTGTTGGGAAAAGACCGGTATTGCTACTCGCTGGCACACTGGTACTGATGATTTTTTCATTTATCATCACAGGACTTCGCAGGCCGGGTGTGGTTTTCTTCCCACAGGCCGAACCCAACTTTACCTACATTTATATTGCAACACCGGTGGGCACATCTGCTCAGTTTACCGACAGTATCGTCAAAAAAATAGAAAAAGATGTTTTTGGTATTATCGGCAAAAACAATTCCGTGGTTGAAAGTTTAATTTCAAACGTTGCTGTAGGCGCTACGGATCCCAACAGTGGAGACCGCTCAGTGGCCAGTAATAAGGGAAAAATAACGGTTGCTTTTGTAGAATTCAGCAAGCGCGGTGGCAAAAGCACGCAGGAATTGCTTGAAAAAATCCGCACGGGCATTAAACCTATCGCAGGCGTAGATATTACAGTAGAACCGGAAAGAAATGGACCACCCGTGGGAAAGGTAGTTAATATAGAAATTCGCGGAGATGAGTTTAATACGCTTGTAAAAACAGCTGCAGATCTTAAAAGCTATCTCGACAACCAGCAGATTCCGGGTGTTGAAGAACTTAAAAGCGACTTTATCAGCAGTAAGCCCGAAATTATCGTTAAGATAGACCGTGAAAGAGCCAACAGACAGGGGATTTCCACCGCGCAAATAGGCATGGCACTGCGAAATTCCATCTTTGGTGCTGAAGCCAGTAAGTTCAAAGACGCAAATGAAGACTATCCCATTATGGTGCGGGTGAGCAAGGAACAATCAAACAACCTTGATGCATTGCTTAACATGAAAATTGTTTACCGCGATATGAACATGGGTGGTATGCTCAGGCAGGTTCCGCTTTCGGCCGTAGCTACCGTTGAGTACAGCAATACGTATGGCGGCATTAACAGGCTCAACCAGAAACGGGTAATAACACTTGCCAGCAATGCACTTCCAGGTTATGCGCCCAATGAAGTGGTTGAACAGGTTCAAACAGCGATTAACAACTTTGGCAACCGCGACGGCGTTGAGATTGTGATGACAGGCGAACAGGAACAGCAAAAAGAAACCCAGTCATTCCTGGGAATGGCCATGCTTGCCTCCATTGGTTTGATTATTCTTATTCTGGTAACGCAGTTCAACTCTACAAGCAAGCCCATTCTCATATTAACAGCCATCTTCTTTTCCATCATCGGCGTATTGCTTGGTTTCGCAATTTTCAACATGGATTTCTCCGTGGTAATGACCGGAATTGGTGTAGTCGCACTGGCAGGTATTGTTGTACGCAATGGCATTCTGCTCGTGGAATTCACAGATTTGCTGCGCTCAAAAGGTGTACCGCTGAAAGAAGCCATTATTGAGGCCGGCAGAACCCGTATGACGCCCGTATTGCTCACCGCCGGCGCAACCATTCTGGGATTGATACCGCTTGCTGTGGGCCTAAACATGGACTTTGCCAAACTCTTTACTGAGTTTAATCCGCATATTTATTTAGGTGGTGACAGCGTGGCCTTCTGGGGACCGCTCAGCTGGACCATGATTTTTGGGCTTGGCTTCTCTACTTTCCTCACGCTGGTACTGGTTCCTGCCATGTATCTGCTTAATGAGCGGATTAAGGTAAAGGTATTTGGCTGGTTTGGTAAAACCTACAATCCGGATGAGAACACATCTGCCGATGCTTTGAACAACCTGGAAGTGTAATTCGAAATGGGTGTTTTTGAGGATTTTTCCCGGGCTGTAACAGATTTGGGATTTATCTGGAATCCGCTATTGCAGCATTTTATACATCCAAAGAATACCATTGTAGTTTTCATCCCAACGGAGTCCGAATATACGAATAACACAGAAACGGCCTTTCAAATTGTGGTTCATGAGGATATCTGGCGCAGTAAAAGAAATGCCGTTATCAACCGTCTGATAGCCTTAACAGGCAATACAAAACGAATTCATGGCCGACAGTGCACGGTAAAACGAATAGACAGTATTGCCTCACAAGATTTTCTGGATCAATTCCATACAGCAGGTTTTGTTAATTCTTACTTCAAGTATGGGCTTTTCTTTATGGATGAGCTTGTTGCCGTAGGCCTGTTCAGCAAATGCCGAACTTTTAAATCTGAGAACCATCAATCCTATAAAAGTGCAGAACTCACCCGTTATGCCTGTAAAACCAGTATTCGGATTGCAGGTGGTTTGGATAAATTGTTAAACGCATTTTGTGAAGAAATTGGTGTATCTCACCTGATGACCTATGCCGATAAGGAATGGACAGACGGAAAATCTTATTTTACCTTGGGCTTCAAAAAAGTGGCCGACACACCTCCCCTTCTTTTTTGGGTAAATAAAGAAACCGGACAGAGAATACCTGCTAATATTGATGACAATGAATTAAATAATGCCTGGGTTTCAAGAAGTAATCTGGGCAATATAAAACTGATACGAATAAAAAATCCCCGGAACTAAGCCGGGGATTTTCATTTAAAGTTTTTGTTTAGTAAAGTTCGAAGGTGTTTTTCTGTTTAAGCAAACCGCGTGTCCAGAGTTCGGTGCTGTATTTACCTTTCTTCAATTGACCTGCAAGTGTACCTGAAGAAGGATAATACCATTTCACAACATTCTTTTCACCATCGGAGATAATGGTCTGTTTTATGCTGAAAAGACTGCTCTTATCGGCAAAACCTTTGTTTCCTGAGGTTAGAACTTCACCCTCTGGACCTATGATACGAATGGTCACTTCTTCCTCCACCGGCTCTTTGATGAAAGGATTCTCCAGTACATCAAAAGTTATGCGCAACTTCTCTGACCCTTTTGCTTTGGTTGTTTCAACCTGCATTTCTCCTTTTTTACCCATTCCTGAAGTCAATAAAGAACCAAACTGAGGGATGGCGCCTTTGTTAACCCTGTCCTTCAAATCGGTGTTTTCTTCAATTAGAGAAACTTTACCTGCTTTTTCATTCTCAACTTCTTTGGTCAAGGCAGCTATTTTAGCCATCAGATCCGTAATTTCTTTTTGTTTCTCTTCAAGCTGTTTTTTCAGTTCTGCCAATTTTTTCTGGTCGTCCTTGGATAAGACAGCCGTTTTACCTCCACTGGTAGAGCCTGTGGGTACTCCGGAGCGTGCAATGATGGCTCTCAGTGAATTAATCTGACCCATCAATTCAACAACTTTGGGGTTGTTGGGGCCTTCAAGCTCTTCTATTTTTCCGGTTAATCTGGAATTCTCATCTTGAAATTGAGTAACCATTTTACTCAGGGAATCTTCCATGTTTTGAAGTTGTTTTTGCAATGAGTCTTTCATTTGCAAAACTTGCATTTTCTCTTTCTCTGCTTTTGACAGCTCGCCTTTCTTGGAATAGAAATAAGCATTCCCGCCTATAGAGGCAATTAATAGTACCCCCAAAACAGCGGCCAAAACGTTTTTATTCATAGCTATATTTAAGTATGCAATATTATTGATTTTTTATCAAAAAAACTACGGTATTCTTTTACTACTGCTTTCTTTAAGATAATCAACAACTTCCGCAGGAGATATAGAAGCTTTTATGATTCTCTGTTTGGAATTGACAAGGATACCTGTTGGAATTTTCCTGATTTTAAGCTTCCTGTTTACCTTATTTGAACTAAATCCCTGAAATATATGGGTTTCGTATCTTCGGGAATACCTGTGAAGATACTGACTACTGGCGCCGTAATTGAGCATTAAAATCTTAATACCTGAATTTTTAATTCTGCCCAGCGCATGAAGAGCAGCACTGTCCTTTGCATATTCCGACGACTGATCATGCCAAACATATATGTAGAGAAATTCTCCTTTATATCGCCTCACCTTTTTGTTTTTGGTTTTTTCTTTGTCCGTGGGCTCGGCATACCTGAATTTAGGTAATTTTTTCCCTTTATTTAAAAT
>CAYSIK010000025.1:0-18532 GCA_964431045.1 uncultured Flavobacteriaceae bacterium | reverse complement strand
GCCTCTGTTGGCTATAGTTGCTGCACAATTAGCCATTTGCATGGGAGTCAGAAGTATTTCACCTTGCCCGATTGCGAGGGAAATGATCATACTGCTTTTCCAGTTTTTCCCATGTCGTTTGTCAAGTTGCTTGATACTGGGAACATTGCCTTTGTTTTCTCCGGGAAGATCTACCCCCAGCTTATTGCCCAACCCAAAACTGTTGAGGTGTTTCTCCAGAGCCGCATATCCGGCTTTAACATTTGGGTATTTGGGATTGTCAATAATATCCCTAAAAACCTGACAATAATAAGCATTGCATGATATTCCAATGCTGCCTTTCAAGTCGGTTGGCGATCCGTGTGGATGGCAGCCTACAGTTAGGCTTCCCAGGTGGTAGCCACCGCTGCATCCGTGTAGGGTGGACTGTTTTAAAACGCCTTCCTGACAACCAATCAGTGCCATTACGGTTTTAAATGTAGATCCGGGAGGGTAAACTCCCTTTATAGCCCTGTTATACAGCGGTTTTTTAGGATCAATCAACAGTTGACGAAATGACTTTGCCCGGGCTTCACCAACCAGTAAATTAGGATCATAGTCTGGTTTGTTTATAAGGGCGAGAATTTCGCCTGTGGAAGGTTCAATCGCAACCACACTGCCTCTTTTGTTTGCAAGCAAACTTTCACCGAATTCCTGCAGGTCAAAATCAATGCTGCTGTAAAAATCCGGACCTGCCTGTGCGGGGGAGTTGAATTCGTTGTCTTTGGCTTCACCGCGCTCGGTGTAGGTTCTGTCCTGCCACACAGTTTTTACGCCTTTTACGCCCCGAATATAGGATTCATATGTGTTTTCAATTCCTGTGATGCCGACCAGATCTCCGGGTCTGTAATATGGGTCTTTCGCCAGTGTTTTTTTACTTGCTTCACCGAGGTAGCCCAATACGTGAGCTCCACCTTTTACCGCATATAACCGGTCTGTTTTTGGTTCAACTGAAAAACCGGGAAAACGATATAAGTTTTCTTGTATTGCGCTGTACTGGTCTTTGCTGAGGTTACTCAAGAATATAGCAGAGCCATTAAAAACATTGTTTTTTTGTCTCTTTTTGGAGTTTTCCCTGGCGGTCTGCATGTATTTATGATATTCCTCTCCGGTAATATTCATAATTTCACAGAAAGCAGCGGTGTCAATATTTTTTGATTTAGCAGGAAAAACAATTAAATCATAAATCGCAATATTGTGAACCAAAAGTTTGCCATTGCGATCATATATAATGCTCCTGTCCGGATAAATTGGAATCTTGTTGAGCGCATTGTTTATGGCTTTTTGCTCGTATTGATTGTCGAGTATCTGTAACCGAAATATTTTGATCAGGTAAACAAGTGCTACCAGACTAAAAAGGCCCACGTAAACAAATTTTCGGTTGCGGTGTAAGTCCATATTATCTGATACCGGCTATGATTTTGTACAAAAGCATTAACAAAAAAGAGCCGGCACTGCTGATGAGGGAAACCAACAAAACCAGAAAAAATGAGGAAACAGAGGAGTAGTCCAATGTGAAATAAACCCAGTGGTGCAAAAAAGTTAGCAGAATCGTATACAAGGCGTAAAACCTGAAATTTTTGTAAGCAGGCGTTAGATAGCGAAAACCTTGCAACTGTATAGCATCTGTGTCCAGTATGCGGGTGTCTGCGATGATGCGCCCAAAGGCAAGCGTAGAACATGCAGCTGCATGAAGACCACCGCTATTATTAAGGGCGTCAAGAAACAATCCTGCAAAAAATGCTGCAAGCAGGATTAAAAATCGGTTGTAGTTAAAAGGCAAAAGAAAAATAAACAAAACATAAGGCATGGGTTTCAACCAAGCCCCAAAGTTGATTTCCTGAATCAGGAAAAACTGAAAAAACATTAGGAGAAGCGCACCCAACAGATACCGGATAAGATCAATCGCCACGATTAGCCCTCCTGTTTAAAGTGTCAATCTGCGCGGAATGACGGTAGTTTACTACATAAACATGACTAAGCTTTCTAAAATCAGTTGATAATTTAACATCAATGTCGTAAAAGCTGCTTCCCCCTGTTTTGTCTACCTTCAATATTTTACCGATAGATACTCCTTCTGGGAATTTAACGGAGTAATTACTGGTTAGAACATCCATTCCGGGTGTTATTTTTTCAAAACGACTTACTCCATTGAGTTGTATCACAGTGGGGTCTTTCCCGTTCCAGCTAACAGAACCATCCCTGAAATTCGCTGCTGGTATCATAGGAGTGGCTTTAAATTGTGAATTTATAGCGGATAAAACCAAGGAGAAATCAGCTGAAACATCAATTACAATACCCGCTATGCCGGAGGGACTCAGGACAGCCATGTCTTTTTTAATCCCCTGATTACTTCCTTTGTCAATGGTAATGAAGTTGTTTTGCAGATGCGTAGTAAACTGAACCACATTGGCAGATAGATAGGTGTATTTTTTATTGCCTGATGAATCCTTAACCAACACTTGTTGGCTGTCCGAAACCAATTTATTTTCACCTAATGACTCTCTGAGCAAGCGATTTTCATCGGCAAGCGCTTTGTTTATATCCGCAAGTTTGAAATAATCAGTAACACCTGTTTTCATACGCGACATGCCATTAAAGAATGCGCTGCTGGTGTTGAAATAATAACTTTGCTGATAAATGTTAAATCTAAAAACCTGTCCTATGCTGAAAATCATTAAAAGCAGATAGACAATAAAAAATAGGTTTTTCCGTATGAGTCTGATCAGAAAAACCATGGCAGGCTAATTAGGCAGTCATCAAAAACTTAAATTTTCCAATATTTCTGAGGGCAATCCCTGTGCCACGCACAACAGCCCTTAAAGGATCTTCGGCGATAGATACACGAAGCTTTGTTTTGGCACTGATGCGTTTGTCCAATCCTCTCAGCAAGGCGCCACCACCGGTAAGCCAAATTCCGTTAGTCAGAATATCTGCACTTAATTCCGGGGGAGATTGTTCAAGAGCTCTCAAAATGGCCTCCTCAATTTTCATGACACTTTTATCCAAAGAACGGGCAACTTCAGAATAGCTTACCATGATTTGTTTGGGAATCCCTGTCATCAGGTCTCTGCCAAAAACAGGGTAGTCCTCGGGTGGATTGTCAAGCTCTTGCAAAGCACTTCCAATATGAATTTTTATTTTTTCAGCCGTTCTTTCCCCGATAAGAAGGTTATGCTCACGACGCATAAATTCAACAATATCCAGGTTGAATTCATCACCGGCAACCCTGATACTTTCATCGCAAACGATGCCACCCAGTGCAATGATGGCAATTTCAGTTGTACCACCTCCGATGTCAATAATCATGTTGCCCTGGGGTTGAACAACATCAATACCAATACCTACGGCCGCAGCCATGGGTTCGTGTATCAGATAAACCTCTTTTGCGCCCGATCTCTCTGCACTGTCTTTTACAGCCCTTTTTTCTACCTCTGTAATGCCGGAAGGAATGCAAATCACCATTTTCAACTGCGGAGAAATCCACTTTTGTTTTTGGTTAATCATTTTGATCATTCCGCGGATCATATGCTCAGCAGCCTGAAAATCAGCAATAACTCCGTCTTTGAGAGGTCTAATGGTTTTGATGCCTTCATTTTCCTTGCCGAACATTTGCATGGCTTCTTTGCCAATGGCAATAACATTACCTGTGGCTTTTTCCAAGGCAATGATGGAGGGTTCGTCCACCACCACTTTGTCTTTGTGTATAATTAGCGTGTTGGCCGTTCCGAGGTCAATAGCAAGTTCCTGTGTCAGAAAACTGAATAAGCCCATTTTTACGTTTGGATATCAGCCTGCAAAATAAACATAAAAGTTGCTATTTTCTTTGTTTTCAAGATAAAAAATTTGACCCTAACCGGGTTATGACGCTAACTTAAAAATCGAGTCCCACACTGAGGTAATGCATGGTTCTTTCCCAGCGGCCTTCCTGCCAGCCCCTGGCCTTGTCATATTTCACAAAATAGCCGAGTATCCGTGACCTTACACCATAACCTACACCCAATATCCAAGGATTTCTTCTTGACGTAAGTGACATAGTGTAGTTTGGTGTATTAAGGTATTGTGTATTATATGGATTTCCCATATCAGCAGGAGATTTTCCTGTAAATGCACAACCTGCGTCTGCAAAAGCCGTGAGGGTAAAATGCTTAAGAAATTCAGATGCCAGCGGACGTCTGTAAATCATTTTCATTACCAGAAGTCTAAACTCCGAAGTACTGATAACATAACTGTGTCCTATTCTGGCTCCCCTGTGAAACGCACGGAGGTTGCAAACCCAGGTCTGAAATAGCAAATCACCGGGATTTAGGGATATGGGGTTTGGGGGCATTTGATCTTTCTGTATCCAGTTTTCTACTCCGCCCAAATAATACCCCGTTTTATTGCGGCCCAAATTGTATGCGCCTGCCACTCTCTGCGCAAATACGATGCTTCGCCAAACGGGCAGATAAAATCGCAAATCTGATTCTGACCATAATGAGGATTCCTTATTGCCAGGATTGATATAATAGTTAAGCCCCAGTTTTATTTTACTGCCGTTTACCTGATTGAGACCGGAACTTATGCTGTTGTCAAACATCACTTCCAGTCTATGGGTCCAATAATGCTTTATTTGATCTTCAATCTGCGCGGTCTGCTTTTCTGTTATTTTGGTAATAATGGCATCCTGGCGCCATCCGGTAGTGTAGGAATACCTGAGTCTTTCATCAGCCGGCAACATTATCTTGTATTCAAGAAGTTGTGTTCCGTATTGCTGAAATAGATTGGGTACATTGTCATATTTACGAATTCTGCGAAAATAACTCAATTCATGATCCAGCAAGCCCTCATAATAACCGGCTTTGAAATGAAAATCGGTGAAAGCAAGGTCGAAACTGCTTCGTGCGCCTGCTTCCAGATTTATATTGCGCTGCAAATCAGAAAGAGAAATTTTAACATAAGGCATTAGTAGGGGATTTCTCATTACTTCCATAGGGACATTGTTGTCATAGAGATAGGTGCCAAGATTCTTGTTATCAATTTGCGTAACAATGAAGTCGGGAAGTATTGGATTCAAATTGGTATTTGATTTAATTGTCTTTTTTTGAGGTTCAACCAAGGATTCAGTGACTGTGTAATCAATCTTTGGAAATCCTGTCTGATATCGGTAGGAGGCAGCAGGTATGTCTGTAGGCCTTTGAAGCGTATCTGATGTTTCAGATAGGAGAATATTTTCAGACTTTCTTTCAGCTTTGTAAATAAGAGATTTCCCCAGCCAGTTTTTCGCATATATCAAATCGGGGATTTCGGTAACTTCCTTCAGGGGATTTTCATTGACCAATCCTGTGAAAATGGTATTTCTGTTGTTTATCTTTACAATTTCTGCAAAAGTGTTTCTGTCGCCTGAGATTGTCTGCCCGGTAACTGACCTTGCATAATTGGTAAGTCCAAGCGGAGCATTTGCCGAATAGATATGGGTAAACCATGCATTCTGAAGCCCGTTGATATCAGACAAAAACCCCAGCATGCTGTCATTTAGCATTACCGGAGCATTAATGGAATAAGGCTTGTTAAATGTGGTAATCCTGTGAACTTTTCCGTTGTGAATTCTGAATATATTTTTAACATTGTCTGAAGCATTTGCGGTGTAAGCCAGTTCATCATTTTTTAGCCAAAGCAAATTATTTTCATACAATGTATCATTGGTCAATTGCTCAAAAACACCTCCATTTAGCGACGTTTTATAGATATCTGATGATCCATTTCTAACGCCTGAAAATGCGAGAAATTCATCATCGGGATGAAGGGCAAAATCGTTTACTGCCATAAACCCGCTGAAGGCCAGTTTTGCCAAGATTTTGCCTTGCGGATTAAACGTTAATAGCTGGTAGTTGCCTTTTTCAAAAGTGAGCAGATAAAGTTTATTTTCTTTCCATTTTGCAATTGGAAAACTGCAATCATCTATTTGATTGAGTACTTTTAACCCGCCCTCGTAAATTTTCCTTACCCTGTCTGTTTCAAAAAAATAAAGCCAAGCAGAAAATCGACCATGATCATGGGTGACTATGGATAATGTCTGACCGTTGCTGTTTAAGCTTATACCTGATATGTTCAGTTTATTGATTTTCCGGGGAATTTTTGCTTTGCCTTTGGGCAACAGCAATTGTGTTTTGTTTTCAAATTCAGATAAATAAAAAGATTTCCAGGCTTTCATAAAATCCGTTAGCTGATTCTTGGAATAATAGGAAATCCCGGCCTCGGCCGAATGGGTGTAGCGCGCAATGAACATGATGCCCGATATTACTTCAATGCCGTATTTATCAATTATATATCTCCAAATGCTGCGTCCCAGCAGTAGCTGCTGGTCGCGATTCAGCATGTTCAAATTGTTGTAAATACCGGAATTAATGCCATCGCGGAGCGCTGTTTCCTGCTCCGCGCCCCATCCTTCGGCGATAATAGAGCTCAAACCTTCAGTAAACCAATAGGGAAGGGCCGGGCTTTTTAGTCTTTCAAACCGATCCTGTAATGTTCCCCCATAAATCATTTCACGAATTATAAAATCACCCAGTCCTTTTAAAATTTGTGTATTCAGCGAGGCATAATCACCACTAAAATACACAGGCAGCGCTTCGGCAGGAATAAAGGTAATTCCCCCGGATTGCCATTGCGGATTAACGTATCCTATATTGTTTTGTTTGTAATCACTTAAGCTGCCGTAAACCATAAACTGGGGTCTGTTGGACGGTTTGTAGCCAAGCAGATTTTCCATTTGCGGTAAAAAACTGTTAATTTTCTTATCTGCAAAACTGATTGCGGATTTAAGCTGAGGGTCATTGAACAACCAGTCGGCAGACTCCCCCTCAAATGCCCTCCATTGAAACTTCTCATACTGTACTCGGTTTTGGCCAAATTCGGTGTATATGCCTTGTGCCTGGCAATAAAAAATGCCAGCAAAAAGTAGACAACCGCAAAATGTGCGCACCGAACCCATCAGAATTGCAATTTACAAAAGAAATCCATCCGGTTTCAATTAATTTTGCGGTATGGAGCATGATGAATTAACGGGGCTTTCGGGTGTATATGTTGATTTAGAAAACCGTTTTGGTGTTCATAATTACCACCCTCTGCCTGTTGTGCTTGCCAAAGGTGAAGGAACATGGGTATGGGATGTAGAGGGAAAAAAGTATCTGGATTTCTTGTCGGCGTACAGTGCCGTTAATCAAGGGCATGCGCATCCAGCTATTGTAAACGCACTTTGCGGGCAGGCAAAAAAATTATCATTAACCAGCAGGGCCTTTCATAATGATCAGTTGGGGGCCTATGAAAAATTTATGACGGAAACCTTCGGATATGATCGCATTTTACCAATGAACACAGGCGTGGAAGCATCAGAATCTTCTGTGAAACTGGCCAGAAAATGGGGATATGAAATAAAAGGTGTGGAAGAAAACAAGGCAATAGTTGCTTTTGCAGCAGGTAATTTCTGGGGCCGCAGTATTGCTGCCATTTCGTCAAGTACAGATGCCAACAGCAGAAATAGTTTTGGACCATTTGTACCGGGATTTGAAATAATTCCTTATAATGATTTAGAGGCGCTCGAGGCCATTTGCAAAAATCCCAATACTGTGGCCTTTATGGTAGAGCCTGTGCAGGGCGAGGCAGGCGTAATTATTCCGGATGATGGCTATCTCAGAGGGGTTAGGGAAATATGTTCGCGTCATAATGTATTGTTTATTGCCGATGAAGTGCAAACAGGGTTGGGTAGAACCGGAACCTTAACATGTTGTGAGCAGGAGGGGGTAAAGCCTGATTTGCTCGTTTTGGGCAAAGCCTTGGGTGGTGGGATATATCCCGTCAGCGCCGTTTTGGGTAGAAACGATGTGATGCTTACATTAAAGCCCGGCCAGCACGGCAGTACTTTTGGTGGAAATCCGCTGGCATGTGCGGTAGCAACGGCATCAATCAAGGTTATTCAAGGTGAAAAATTGTGTGAAAATGCCACAGAAATGGGTTTTTTGTTTAGATCTGAAATGCAGAAGCTTAAGAGTCCGTTGCTAAAAACCGTGAGAGGAAAAGGGTTGTTGAATGCCGTTGAAATCAAACCCTATGGCCAAAACCGAACAGCGTGGGATGTTTGTATTTCTATGTTAAACAAAGGATTGCTGGCCAAACAAACCCATCAGCATATTATCAGGTTTGCCCCTCCGTTGATTATAAATGAAGATGAAATTTTGGAAGCCTGTAGCATTATCCGGTCTGCAATAGCAGAAGAAGAAAAATACATCGTTTAAATTTCTATTGATAAAATGTGGGATAATTGTGCAGGAAATACAGTTGTTAGATGCTGTAAAAGCCATATTTTCGCACAAAATTAATGATGAAAAAACGTTGTGTAAGTGCTGTGGTAATGCTCGGACTGCTCTGCTCATCAAGCGTCCTGGCCCAAACTACCACTCCGAGACCAGCTCAGCCCAAGCCGGCAGCCAACAAGCCTAAACCTCCAAAAGAGATTGCGCCTGCCGTTCAAATCTATTTTGATTTTAACAAATCAGCACTGAAGAAGAGTGAGATTGAAAAACTTGAGAAACTCCTTGAAGACCTAAAGTCGAAACGTGAGTATAAAATGATGCTCACGGGCCACACCGACAGCACCGGAAATGACGATTATAATTTACAATTGTCACAACGCCGCGTTGATGAGGTATATGATTGGCTGATGGAAAAGGATATCGATACATCCGTTGTAGGCAGGGTTTATTTTGGACGTTCAAAACCCCGTGAAAAAAATGAGGGTGATGAAGAAAAGAAGGCCAAAAATCGCCGGGTTGAAATTACAATTATCGAAAAGCCCGCACCTCCGCCTCCTCCGCCACCGCCACCACCCAAAGATACATGCGTAAAAGATACAACTGTATTTATCGGTCAGGGCGTTTCCATTACCCTGAACCGTTGTGACTTTTTCCGGATGTGCAGGAATAGCAATGCATGCGTAACCATTGACCGTAAATCTGATCTGGAAGAAATATTTGAAAGCGGCACTCCGCTGAGAACCCAGAAAGGTGATGGATTCAATTGGGCCGGCATATATAATGTAAAAATGGCCGGAGACACATGTCTAAAAAAGCCGGCATCCTTCTCGGTAAGCCTGGATTTGGAAACATACAAAAAAGCCAAACTTAGTGTATACAAAGTAAAAGGTGAGGATTACCTTGAGCAGGATAAATCTGTTCGTGTTGTTATGTCGAAGACGAAAGACAATATTAAAGTAACTCTGCCACTCAAATGCCCGGGTCAAATCAACCTGTGCGGTGTAACCGGCAAAAGCAAGGTTGCAGCATTTAAAGACAAAAGCTATAAGGTTAAAGATATCTATGTTGTTTCCTATGAACCACCAACCATTATACCCGCTACCAAAAAAGGAAGCAAGTGGTATGTGAATTATGGAAGTGTTCAGGATGGCAAGTTATATGTTCTTTTGAATGATGGTGAAACAGTTGTTAAGGACATTGACTTGAACAGCGTTCGCAAGACCAAAACCAAAGGCGTATTAAGAAAAAAATATAAAATTAAGGCCAAACATATTAAGCGCTAACAAGGTTTACTTGGTGTTGTTTGGATTGGAAGTATGGAACCGTTAACCCGCAGAAGCAAGCAGGTCGTTAATAAAAAGATGACCTTTATGGAAAGGATTTATCTGCCTGCTATTCTGCATGGTATGTGGATTACTTTCAGCCATTTCTTTAAGAAAAAAAGCACCGTCAGTTACCCAGATGTAATAAGGCCCATAGCACCGGTTTACAGAGGTCAGCATGTGCTAAAAAGAGATGAAGAAGGCAAAGAACGCTGCACTGCATGCGGACTATGTGCCGTAGCATGCCCGGCCGAAGCCATTACCATGATTGCAGCAGAGGCAAAGCCTGTGGAAGCACACATGTATAGGGAAGAGAAGTATGCGGCAAAATACGAGATTAACATGCTTCGTTGCATTTTCTGCGGACTTTGCGAGGAAGCCTGTCCCAAAGAGGCCATTTTTCTTACAGACAGAATTGTTGACGCTGAATACAACCGCGGCAGTTTTATTTACGGGAAAGACAAACTGGTAGAACCTTTGGACAACAGGGTAGACGTATCGAAACGACAAGTGTGGACGTATCAAAATCAATAACATGTTACTATCAATTTTAGGTCTGCCCCCTGCATTTTTATTACTGTCATTTATAACCATTTTGTGCGCGTTGTACGTGGTAACCAACAACAATCCTGTATACAGCGTTTTAGCCCTCATCCTTACATTTTTCAGTATCTCCGCGCATTATGTACTGCTGAATGCTCAGTTTCTGGCTGTAGTAAATTTAATCGTATATGCAGGCGCAATCATGGTTTTATTTCTGTTTGTTCTGATGTTGTTGAATTTAAACAAAGAGAGTGAGCCCATTGTGAAGATGGGCTGGTATGTGGGAGCGGCTGTATCTGCGGGACTATTGCTTGTAACCCTTGCTGCGGCATTACACAAATCTTCAGAGCAAATCATGCGAACAGAGGCCGAAAACATTGGCTTGGTAAAGAACCTGGGGAAGGTACTTTTCACCGATTATCTGGTTCCTTTCGAATTGTCAGGCATATTGTTTTTGGCGGCAATGGTAGGTGCGGTTTTGCTCGGAAAGAAACAAACAACGGAAGAAAACAAGCATTAACGATACAGAGAAGACAGCGAAATGAATCCCGATTCTATTTTTAACACATTAGACATAAGCCACTACATTTACCTAAGCAGTGTGCTTTTTTGTATCGGACTTTTTGGGGTACTTACCCGCAGAAATGCCATAGTATTGCTGATGTGCATTGAATTAATGCTCAATGCCGTAAACCTGCTTTTTGTAGCATTCTCATCCTATATGGGGGATGCAGCAGGTCAATTATTCGTTTTCTTTATCATGGTGGTAGCTGCCGCAGAAGCTGCAGTAGGCCTGGCCATCATTGTTATGATTTACCGAAATACAAGAAGCACGGATGTCGGGTTATTTGACAAACTGAAAGGCTGATGAATATTCTGTTTATAATTCTACTCACGCCATTATTAGGTTTCCTGTTTTCGGGTATTTTCGGTAAATACCTGTCAGAGAAAGCAACAGGCTGGATATCATCAGCCAGTATATTGGTTTCTTTTGTATTGTCCATCCAGGTATTTTTTGGCCTGAATGCAGGTTCTGAAGCGTTTTCGAGTTCTGCCTTCACATTCTTGTCCGTTGGCGATGTTTTTGTTGATTTCTCCATTCAGGCTGATCGTTTAACTGCCATAATGATGCTGGTAATCACCGGTATTGGTTTTTTGATTCATGTTTATTCCATCGCCTACATGCACGGAGACGCAGGCTTTTATAAGTTTTTTGCGTATCTGAACCTCTTTGTATTCAATATGCTGGTGCTGGTAATGGGCAGCAACTTTCTGATGCTGTTTTTCGGATGGGAAGGGGTGGGGCTCTGTTCTTACCTGCTTATTGGTTTTTGGTACCGCAATGCAGAATATGGTAAAGCAGCACGAAAAGCATTCATCATGAACAGAATTGGAGATCTTGGGCTTTTGGTAGGTCTCTTTTTGGTTATCGCCAATTGTAAATCTTTGAATTACAGCGATGTTTTTGCAGCTGCTCAATCAGGCACCCTGTCTACCGGACTGATAACAGCCATTTGTGTTTCATTCTTTATCGGAGCAATGGGAAAAAGCGCCCAGATACCTTTGTATACATGGCTTCCTGATGCAATGGCCGGACCGACACCTGTTTCAGCGCTCATCCACGCAGCTACCATGGTTACAGCCGGAGTTTACCTCGTTGTTCGGTGCAATGTATTGTTTGAAATGGCTCCCGCTGCACAACAGCTTATTCTATGGGTCGGTCTTTCAACCAGTATTTTGGCTGCTTTGATTGGACTTAAACAAAATGATATTAAAAAAGTGTTGGCTTACAGTACAGTAAGCCAGCTTGGTCTCATGTTTATTGCCTTGGGAGTAGGAGCCTATTCTGCAGCAATGTTCCACCTCATTACGCATGCTTTCTTCAAGGCACTTTTGTTCTTAGGTTCAGGCAGCGTTATCCATGGCATGGGTGGTGAGCAGGATATCCGCAAAATGGGAGGGTTGAAAACCCATATGCCTGTCACATATTACACCTTTTTGATTGGAACTCTGGCCATCAGCGGAATGCCCCTTCTTAGCGGGTTTTTCAGTAAAGATGAAATATTGGCTATGGTATTTACCCAGCACCCTGTAGTTTGGTTCTTAGCTGTATGCAGTGCCCTAATTACCGGTATTTATATGTTTAGGGTATTCCTTGTCACTTTCTCGGGTGCTTTTAGGGGAACAGAAGACCAAAAGAAACATTTACACGAATCACCGGCACTGATTACCTTGCCATTAATCATACTTGCCATTTTAAGTTTAGCAGGTGGTTTGATTAATTTACCTGAATTGTTTACTCACAATAACGCTCAGTGGCTTAAAAACTGGCTTGTTCCTGTTATTGGAAGTTCACAGGATTCACTGCAGCATCCTTCCCACGAAATGGAATGGATACTGATGGGAATTGCTGTAAGTGCTTTTGTTATTGCCTGGCTTTATACCCGAAATAAATATGTAGCCAAAGCTTCGGTTCCGGAAACCGATGAAGAAATTCAAGGGATTGCCAAATGGCCCGCATCTAAATTTTATGTAGATGAACTGTATAACGGTGTTTTTGTGAATGGTTCAGAAAAAGCAGGAACTGCTCTCGGCGAGGCAGATAAAGGCATATTTGCAGGTATTATGGATTGGGTTAGTACCGCAATTACAAGACTTTCCGTCTTTTTTGGAAAAGTACAAAACGGAAGAATTCAATATTACCTTCTATACATGGTAATAGGTATCATACTAATGTTGGTTTTTAATATTTTCAAATAATCATGGAGCTGATTTTAACACCCATCCTTGTAGCCATTTTGTCGGCCTGGGCAGGCAAGTGGTCTCGCTGGACTGCCTTGTTCGGTTCTCTGATTACAGGTTTATTCTTATTGTACTTCTTCCTGCATTTTAACCCGGATGCCGGTGTTCAGTGGCAGTTTGATAAAGCATGGTTTTCATCCGCAATTCACTTTCATACCGGAATAGACGGTATAAGCATGATATTGCTCATTCTGACCAATCTTTTGGTTCCGGTAATACTTTTGTCAGCCTTTCATAAAAAAGAAGATACACCGCTCTTGTTTGCTTTAATTGTAGGCATGCAGGGTGCCTTGAATGGCGTGTTTTTAGCCAGAGACGGACTGATGTTTTACATATTCTGGGAACTGGCACTCATTCCTATTTACTTTATTGCTGGATTATGGGGTGAAGGCAACCGATTTAAAACCACGCTGCGCTTTTTTATCTATACTTTTATAGGCAGTTTGGCGATGCTGGCATCACTAATCTATCTTTTCAGTAAAACGCCTGAAGCTTCTTCTTTTTCTTACGAATCGCTGGTGGCAGTGAAACTGAGTGTCAAAGAAGCTTTTTGGGTAGGTCTGGGACTTCTGCTGGCTTTTGCCGTGAAAATTCCACTCATGCCATTACATGGATGGCAACCGTCTACATATACCGAAGCTCCTGCAGCGGGAACTATGCTGCTCTCGGGTATTATGCTTAAAATGGGGCTCTACGGCTTGCTACGGTGGTTTATGCCGATGGTACCGGAAGCGTTACCAACCTTTGTTCCTGTAATTGTTGCTACAGGCATTACCGGAGTTGTCTATGCGGCTCTTATTGCCATAAGGCAAAATGACATGAAGCGCCTGGTGGCATATTCCTCATTATCGCACGTGGGGCTGATTGCTGCCGGAATTGCTGTTGCAGGTGAAACCGGTATTCAGGGTGGCTTGCTCCAAATGTTTAGCCACGGTGTAAACGCAATTGGATTGTTTTTAGCTATCGATATAATTGAAAGAAGAAATAAAACCCGAATGCTGGATGTGTTGGGCGGATTGGCAGGCCAATCGAGGGCTTTTGCCGTATTTTTCCTTGTTATTGTCCTGGGAGCAACTGCGGTTCCTTTTACCAATGGATTTCCCGGGGAACTGCTATTGCTGAAATCAGTTTTCGGGTACCATCCTATATGGGGTATTGTAGCAGGCATCACGATTATCCTTTGCGCTGTATATATGCTAAGAATGTATCAGTTTTCCATGTTTGGCGAACCGAAAGGAACAGCTTTCCCTCCCTTGCAGTGGCATGAATGGCTGGCTTTGTCAGGTATTATGCTGATGGTTTTGTTTTTTGGTTTATTTCCTCAAAAAATCATGGATATAAGTGCGCCTGCTGTTAAAAATCTGTTGTTGCTGTTACAAAATTCAAAGGAGGTACTCTCATGACATCATTGTTAATATTATTTCTGGGTGCCATACTCGTATTGTATTTTGGTATCAATAAACCGGAAAAGAAATCTGTATTTTTAACCATTGGACTTCTGATTTCTGCGATTTTGTTTTTAGTAAAGGATTGGTATGGTGTTGTTCATAAGATTATTCCCGGCTGGCAAAAGGCATTAGTGCCACAAAATATGCTCATTTGGGATTCCACAGCCATTGCATTTTCGATAGTACTTGTTCTTGCCATGCTGCTGGTAATTGGGTTGTTTTCCAAAAACAACAATTCAGGAGCAGATTTACTGGGTTTAATGCTCTTCAGTGTATGCGGTGGTATGCTTATGACATCATTCAGCAACCTGATTATGTTGTTTCTTGGAATCGAATGTCTTTCTATTCCTTTGTATGTTTTGGCGGGTAGTAAAAAATCCGATCTAGCTTCAAACGAATCAGCGGTTAAGTATTTCCTGATGGGAGCTTTCAGCACTGCCATATTCCTTATGGGCTGCGCATTTATTTACGGAGGATCCGGAAGTCTGGAACTGGAGAGTATAAGCCGTGCACTTTCTATGATCGGTCACATGGGTATCAAAAGCAACCTGATGTTGGCCGGTATTCTTCTGTTAATGGCCGGAATGCTCTTTAAGGTATCTGCTTTCCCATTTCATTTTTGGAGCCCCGACGTTTATGACGGCAGTCCAAACAGAACCACAGTTTTTATGGCTACTGTTGTGAAGATTGCTGCATTTGCTGCATTTTTCCGCTTGTTTAACTATGCCTTATTCGACGTAAAAGGCTGGTGGGGAATGACGCTTGCCATTTCCGCTGCTGCTACAATATTATTTGGCAATATTGCGGCTATCAGACAAACATCCTTCAAACGAACCTTGGCTTATTCCAGTGTAGCACACGCCGGCTATATGCTCATGGCAGTGCTGGCTATGCCGGTTGAAGGTTTCTGGGCTTTACTTTTATATTTACTGGCCTATTCAAGCAGCGCCGTTGTTGTTTTTTATCTTTTGGATAAAACAGCAGAAGGTAAAACTGATTTTGGATTTGATAATTTTAATGGCCTGGGTAAAAGCAGCAAATGGCTATCTCTTTTGTTAATCGTTTCTTTGTTTTCCATGGCAGGTATTCCCCTCACAGCAGGCTTTGCCGGAAAATATGGCTTGTTTAGCGGTATAGTATCAACATACCCATGGCTATTGACAATAGCTCTGGCAGGTTCCGCAATTAGTATTGCCTATTATTTCAGGGTGTTTAAAAATGCTTTTTTCTCAGATGAAAGCGGAACAATGAAATGGGAAATGGGAATTCTTGAAACCGTATTCTTGTTTGCAGCACTGCTTGTTACCCTGCTGGTGGGTTGCTGGCCCTCGGTTGTTACCTCTCTGCAACTTTTTTCAATATAATCAGAAGATAAATCCTATTCGGTAAACAATGCTTCCCAGTGGCTGGGTAGAAGCATATTCCACGTTAGGGGCATATCCAATTAAAAACCAGGACCCCATACCTGTACCCTGAGACATACCAAGTCCCAGAATGGGTGAGGCTACCCATTTTCTTTCGTTTGAGGATAAAACGCCTGTTCCTGGCAGCATGGCATTTACAGATCTCATTTCGGCATGGAGAAACGCTACCTGGCCAAGGTTCAGTCGAAGAAATCCGTGGGCTCCGTAGGTGAAACCACTGTTTCCCTGTCCGTTTCCGGCATAGAAAGCACCATTAATTCCGGCCCCAACCGTTAAAGGTTTTGCAATTTTGAAGCCGGCAAACGGAGAAATCTCACCGAAAATGAATCCATTGCTGAGAGAAAACATAAATTCCGTGCCCTTTATAAAATTATCACCTGCAGGGGCCTTGAAAAATGGCTGTTTCTTTGACGAACTTGTATCAAATGACTGACGGGGAGCATCATCTTCATACTGTGCGCAGATATATTCTGCTGAAAACACCGTGAAAATCAATAACAAAGCTTTTTTGCACATAAGATTAAGATACTTGATTACCCGCAATTATAGCACTAAAATTGTACCACGATTCAGTGAGTATGCCTAAAATACATAATTTTTCAGCGGGGCCTTCCATTCTGGCACCCGTCGCATTCGAAAAGAGCATAGAAGCCATCAGGAATTTTGCAGGCACAGGCCTCAGTATCCTTGAAATAAGCCACCGCACCAAAGAATTTGAATCGGTGATGGAGGAAACCCGACAGCTGGTTAAATCATTGCTATCGGTTCCTGATGATTACGATATTTTGTTTTTGCAGGGCGGAGCATCTACCCAGTTTTTCCAGATACCTCATAATTTTTTAAGAACATCTGCGGCTTATCTCAAAACAGGTGTTTGGGCAGCAGGAGCCATAAAAGAGGCCAAATTGTATGGAGAGGTAAACGTAGTGGCCAGCAGTGAAGCGGATAACTACAATTACATTCCCAAAAACTACGACATACCTGAATCATCAGATTATTTTCACTGCACCAGCAACAATACCATTTATGGTACGCAAATGCAGTCATTTCCTGACTCTCCGGTGCCTATGTTCTGCGATATGAGTTCCGACATTTTCAGCAGACCCGTCAATACGGCTGCTTTCGATTTGATTTATGCAGGGGCGCAGAAAAACATGGGTCCGGCCGGTGTGACCCTTGTTATCGTTAAAAAATCATTGTATGAAAGGCGTCCGGAAGGAAGGGCTATCCCGTCAATGCTGGATTATAAGCTCCATGGTGAAAAGGAAAGCATGTACAACACACCACCGGTTTTTCCCATTCTTGTAAGTAAGTTTAACCTGGAGTGGGTTAAGGAAAATGGAGGCTGTGAAGGTATGCAGGTCCGCAACGAAGCCAAAGCCAAACTGCTTTACGATGCCATAGACAACAGCCCATATTTCAAAGGAACTGTGAGTAAGGAAGACAGAAGCCGAATGAATGTGTGCTTTGTGTTCAATGAACCCAGCACTGAACTGGAATCAAAATTCAATGCTGCGTGCAAAGAAGCAGGAATAAGCGGAATTAAAGGACACCGAAGTGTGGGCGGCTACAGAGCCAGTCTTTATAATGCACTTCCCTTGGAAAGTGTGCAGGCATTGGTTAATGTAATGGAGACATTTGCATGATGAAAATACTGGCAAATGACGGTATCGATGCAGCAGGAAAATCCTTGTTGGAAAAAGCCGGATTTAATGTAGATACAAACAAAATACCGCAGGCAGAATTGTCTTCCGGTATCAAAAACTATGACATTCTGATTGTTCGCAGTGCCACAAAAGTGACGGCAGATATTATGGATTCAGGCAATCTGAAGCTTATTGCCAGAGCAGGTGTGGGGTTGGATAACATTGACATTAAACATGCCGGAATTAAAAATATCCCGGTTGTGAATACACCCAATGCCAGCAGCAGATCAGTAGCAGAGCTTGTTTTTGCTCATATCTTTTCATGTTACAGGTATTTGTATCATACCAACAGGCAAATGCCCGCCAATGGAAAAGACGGCTTTAATGAACTGAAAAAACTGGCAGGTAAAGGTTTAGAAGTACAGGATAAGAAAATTGGGATAATTGGTTTTGGAAGAATTGGACAAGAGGTAGCCAGAATGGCTGTAGGTCTGGGAATGGAGGTTTTGGCCAGCGACTATAAACAACGTGATATTGAACTGACCCTGTCCTTTAACCGTAAATACGCCTTCAATAATTTTAAAATCACTATTCCCGGAATGAGCATGGAGGATGTGCTTAAAAATAGCGACATCGTAACTGTACATACACCCGGAAGCAATGAAGTTATCGGAGAAAAAGAGCTCTTAAAAATGAAAGACGGAGCGGTTCTGATCAATTGTGCAAGGGGAGGCGTTGTTAATGAAAAAGCGCTGAAAAATGCTGTTAATGCTGGCAAAATTGCATTTGCGGGCATAGATGTATTTGAACAGGAACCTCCTGTAAATGATGATATGTTGCAACTTGCCAACACGTCTCTGTCTCCGCACATTGGTGCCAGTACGGCAGAAGCCCAGGAGCGCGTGGGCATTGAGCTTGCAGAGCGTATAATACAGTTTTTTAATACCAAAAGGTGATTCACATCAAGCCCTTTGCCGCACTTAGGCCAGCTGCCGCACATGTGGATCAGGTGGTTTGCGGCAAGCATGGCAGCCGTCT
>CAYSIK010000024.1:0-18992 GCA_964431045.1 uncultured Flavobacteriaceae bacterium | reverse complement strand
AACATTTTTCACCAACTTATATTATAACAGCTTGTATTCCATAATAAATTATTATAAAACAGATTGTATGGTATCTTGTACATCAGGCTTCCATTTTGCGCGCCGCCTGCAAATAAGTATGGATTGCTCAAGGCCGGGTAGGGATAAGGATCATTAATGTTCAAAATAAGATTATTATTTACATCGTAATAATATCCTGTTATTAGTGCAACATGCTGGGAATTGCCGGACACAATAAAAGTGGCCCCGGGGTTGATACCGGCTATTACCGGTCTTTTATTATTTATTTCGGCTATTAATTCTGGTGATGTTAAACCCCTGCTGACAAATGCGTTATTTAGTGTTTTATTGGAATTGTACAATTTCTTGTATGTATATTTCGGGTATGCGGTCAACATGGTTGAAATGGTTTGAGCAGTTCCTGCACCCACAAGACAATTTTGGCAGGTTACATTGCATGCATTGCACGCTCCTCCGCTTATATAGCCCATCACACCTATAATTCCGCATTGATAATTACCGGCGGGGTTGACACTTTGCAAGCCATAATATTTGAAAACCATTTCTCCTACAGCAAGCCAACACCAAACCGGCGTTTCCTGCATAACCGGCGGTATATATAGTATACTGGGATTGATAGTAGCGCAACTGTCATAAACTCCATTAAACGTACAGAGGCAGTTATTGGTTTTATCTGCATCTTTATCGTAATTACTGGCCCACTCAATTTTACATCCGGTAACTTTTTTACAACAACCGGAAAATACAATCCCGATAAATAAAATCAGGACAGGGAGAAAGTAAAGTTTTGATTTCATTATTTGGTTTCTAATTAAGGTTTAAATAAAATGTTCGTCCCCCAAACCCTTCCCAATCAATTTTCAAAGTTCCAGGCAAATTGTTTCGCCAACGACTCAAGCTTATTTTTTCTGAAATAGCATTTCCCTTGTGAATCACCTTTACTGAATCAATCACTTTGTTTTCTAGATTTAGTACATATACATTTTGTGTACCCGTGCATGACTGACAGCGATGATTTGCAAAGAAAATCTCTCCGGATTTGCTATTCAGATGAACAGTATCCTTGTAGGTATAATCATACACCACTGTATCGGCTCCAATCAGATGAAAAAGTTTGTATGTGGTGATAGTGTCACAAGCAACATTATCGCATTCAATTGTATTTTTAGATTTGCCAATCTCAACCGAATTTCCAGCCGTTGAGCAATTGCTAAGAAAAATACATACCAAGCTCGCAAAAAGAGATATAATAATATTCTTCATTTAATTGTATTACAATGATAGCTTTTTTACTTTTAAATGTTTGAATTTTAATGAGAATTCTTTTGATTAATCTTCAATATCCTGGATTATGCCTCAAATCGTCACATTTGCATAATTTTCATTTAATGCATCCAGCAAATCATAAACCTCCGCAGGCGTACCGGCGCTTACCAGCTGCGTGCGCCAGGGTTTAAAATCGGGTAAACCACGAAAATATTGGGCATAGTGCCGGCGCATTTCAAACACGCCTACTTTATCGCCTTTCCACGCCACGCTTTTTTCAAAATGGGTGCGGCAAACGTTCAGCCTCTCTTCAAACGTAGGCGGCGGCAAATGCTGCCCGGTTTTCAGAAAATGCTTTACCTCGCGAAAAATCCATGGATAGCCGATGGCAGCCCTGCCAATCATCACTCCGTCCACACCATAGCGGTTTTTATAGTCCAGCGCTTTCTCGGGATGGTCGATATCGCCATTGCCAAAAATGGGAATTTTAATGCGCGGATTGTTCTTCACCGCGGCAATCAGGGTCCAGTCGGCTTCGCCTTTGTACATCTGCGCCCTTGTGCGGCCATGAATCGTGAGCGCCTTGATGCCCACATCCTGCAGCCTTTCGGCCACTTCCATGATGTTTTTGCTCTGCTCGTCCCATCCCAGGCGGGTTTTAACCGTCACCGGCAAACTGGTGCTTTTTACCACCGCATCCGTTAGCCGCACCATTAAATCCACATCCTTTAACACGCCGGCGCCGGCACCTTTGCAAACCACCTTGCTCACCGGGCAACCGTAATTGATATCCAGCAAGTCGGGACCGGTGGCATCCACAATTTTGGCCGACAATGCCATAGCTTCCTCATCTCCGCCAAAAATTTGTATGCCGATAGGACGCTCGTAGTCGAAAATATCGAGCTTTTGTCGACTTTTAATCGCATCGCGGATAAGCCCTTCCGAGCTGATAAACTCGGTATACATCAGATCGGCGCCTTCCTGTTTGCACACATACCTGAAAGGCGGATCGCTCACATCCTCCATGGGCGCAAGCAAAAGCGGAAATTCGCCCAGTTCTATGTCGGCAATCTTCACCATCAGAGATTTGCAAAATTAAGGCAGCATTGCGGATGAATATTCCTTGCCCAAAAAAATGTAGGTTTGCAGTAAATAACGTGAACGACTCCGCCAACGAAACTGCCGCAACGGACCAAAACCCATTCTACAGCAACTGGGGATTGATGTTTGTCCTGATTTTTATTTTTCTTTTCAACATCATCTTCTCGCTGGGATCGGCTTTCATTGCCGCATTTATCTATAACCTGCCCTTCAGCGAAACCCGCAGCCTGCTGACAACCCCCGATGGCACGGCGCTGGCCATCAACGTCAGCCGCGTTTACCACCTTATCTCTTTTACCGGCTCCATGCTGCTGCCGGTTTGGCTTTTTACCATTGTCAACCGCAGCTCACTTGTCAAAGAAGGTGGTCTGAAAACACCGTTCAAAAGCACCTTTCTTTGGATGGGCCTGGTAACCGCAGGCAGCGGCTTTGTGCTGGTAAACTGGCTCGACAGCCTGATGCGCAGCATTACCTGGCCACAAACACTGCAATACTACGCACAGCAGTTGGATGCAAGCCGGCAGGAAATGACGAATACGTTGCTGGACATGCAGGAACCCCACGAACTGGCCGTTTGCCTTTTTCTGGTGGCTGTAATGCCCGCCGTAATTGAAGAATTGCTGTTCAGGGGCGTGCTGCAAAACATTTTCAAAGGCATCACCGGCAGTATTGTTCGCGCCATTATGTTGCAGGCATTTGTGTTTGCCACCCTGCATTTCAGCTTTTATGAGCTTCCCGGCATATTTCTGCTGGGCATGGCTTTTGGCTACCTGCGAAGCGCCTCGGGCAACACGCTGTATGGCATGGTAGCGCATTTTCTATTCAACGGAACTGCCATTTTCCTGCATTACCTCAGTCAGCTGTATTTCAGACAAACCGGTGTAAGTGGGGCATTTGACAATATTCAGTTTGGCCACGTGATATCCCTGCTGGCCCTGATTCCCTTTGTTTACAGCATTAGTTGGTACCGCAGACAAATCAAATCAACCGCATCATGAGCAATTTTTGGGTAAGAGCCATCTGGGGTGCCGTATTTGTGGCCGTGGTAATTTTTTCGCTGTTGCAGGGCTTCCACGGACAATGGATGTTAACCCTGATTATCAGCAGCTTTTGCATAAAAGAGCTGTTGCAACTGCGCAATGCCTCATCCCTGTTCAGCCTTTGCACGGCCTGGGTACTCAATGGCCTGCTGCTGTGCATGCATCCTGCTGTTGCCGAATGGCTGGGGCTCGTTTGGACAGGCAATGAGTTTGTCCTCTTTCTGCTGGCGCAGTGCATGTTGCTGCTGCTGATATATTTCGGGATTCAATTGTTTATCAAGGGCACGGTTCTGTTCGACGAAGTCTCCGCTTTGGTATTTGGACTGGTTTACATCTCCGTCCCATCCCTGCTGTTTTTGCACGTTTCCGGCACAAATTATCAATGGCAGTTGCCCTTGCTGGTATTCGTTCTTACCTGGTGCAGCGATACTTTTGCCTACCTTACCGGCAGGGCATTTGGCAAACATAAATTGTTCGAAACCCTCAGTCCGAAAAAAACCGTTGAGGGTTTTATAGGCGGCACGGTGCTCACCGCCGCGGCTGGTTCCTTTTTGGGCAACCTGTGGAATTTTGGGGTGTGGCAGCTGGCCGTATTGGGTGCTTTGGTAAGTGTGGCAGGCACTGCAGGCGATCTTTTCGAAAGCGCGCTTAAACGCCAGGCGGGTATTAAAGACAGTGGTCGTTTCATACCCGGACACGGCGGCGCACTGGACCGTTTTGATGCTTTTTTGTTTGTGTCTGTTGTTGTTTATTCGTGGAGCATTTTCAGATGAAAATCAGTCATATAAATTTAATTAAAACCGCTTCCCTAACCTTATGCGGGGTGTTGTTCGCAGCGCTTCTGCAAGCACAGAACGGCACCGAAATCCCCAAAATCCACCTCAAGGGCCTATCGGTACAAACCCTTTCGCAGAAAGAGAAACACCGCATGAAAGCGGCCGGTACAACCGATACTGCATTGTGTAATTATGATGTAACATACCAGCTTTTTAAGGGCAAAGGCAAAACCCGAAAACTGGCAGCCGGTCTCAACCAGCTCATGAACAGCGCCATCACCACCGATACCGCCCACATGGATTTGCCACTCGAAAAGCGCGTGGAACAGGACGCAATTGAGTTTAAAAACGAATGGCAAAGCCTCAATTCTGACCCCAATTCTGGCTGGACATTTAACTACACCAAGGAACAAACATTGGCCGCATTTTATGCAAACCGGCATTATGTTTCGGTGAAAGACAGGGCCTATTATTTTACCGGTGGTGCACATGGCTTTAGGGTAACCGTATACACCCTGGTTGACAACAAAAGCGGACAGCCCGTTGAAACATGGCACCAGTTGTTTACCGATACCAATGCTGTGTTGAAAATTGCCGAAAACGCCTTCCGCAAGACCAAAGGCATGTCGGATAACGAAAACATAAGCAAAACCTGGTTCTGGAACGGTAAATTTTACCTGCCCGACAATTTTGCCTACACGGAAAAAGGAATTCTGTTTTTTTACAATGTCTATGAAATAGCGCCCTATGAACAGGGAGAAACCGAACTCCTGCTGGATTACGAAACACTGGGAAAACTGCTGATTAAACCCAACCGGAATTGAAACACAAAATCATTCATACAACACTGTTGTTTTTTCTTGCCCTTGCGGCCAAAGCGCAGCCACTGACCTTCAAAACCGATAGCCTGAAATTCGGGCTTTCTCACACCGTACAAAATGAAGAAGGCACGGTAGATACGGTCAGCTGCAGCCGCAGTCATTATTTCATTTGGTTTGATGAAACGACCCCTGCAGGTAAGGAACTCAATAACCAGCTGTATGGCATGGTCAATGAAAAAAACATTGGGTCGCTGGAAGAGTTAAAGGAAATAATGACCGAAGATTTCAATGACTGGGCTGAAGGCTGGAATTCACAATTTGAAGCGGAAGACAGCTCGCCCATTAATTATTCCTTTGGATTAAACTGGTATGAAGAAAACAACAATGGGCTATCCCACCAAACCCCTAATAACATTTGTCTGTACCAGTCCATAAATGGGTATTACGGTGGTGCACATCCCATGGGGGGTGTAGCCTACATGGTTTACAGCCTGCCCGATATTTCACCCGTAAAAAACTGGCAGACACTGTTTACCGACACCTTGGCGATTTTAAAAATAGCGGAAGAAATTTTTAGAAAAGAAAACAACCTTGGACCCAGGACTTCTCTTGAAAAAGCCGGTTACTGGTTTAGCGACAATAAGTTTCACCTCAATGACAACTTTGGTCTGGATGCTGAAGGTCTTTTTTTCTTTTTTAATGCGTATGAAATAGCCCCTTATGCCATGGGACCAACTAACATTACACTTCCGTATTCCAGAATTAATAAGTATTTGAAAAAACCCCTGTGATTTGATGCGCTAAAAATGCGGTACAGTGCTTAATTTTGCGGTTAAATTCGCAACATGAGCCAACCCGATGATTCCTATCTCCTGAATGCCGACCCTGCGGCCATTGATCAGTTGTATGAGCAGTACCGCGCCGACAAGGAGAGCGTGGATTTTGGATGGAGAAAGTTTTTTGAAGGATTTGATATGGGATCCGGAAAAGCCGAATCGGGCGGACCCGTGAGCGAAGATGCACTCAAAGAAATTCAGGTTCTCAATCTCATCAATGCCTACCGGCAACGCGGGCATTTGTTTGCCAAAACCAATCCCCTGCGTGAACGCAGACAATATTCACCCACCCTCGACATTGAAAATTTCAGCCTCAGCAAAACCGATCTGGATACTTCGTTCAGTGCCGGAGTGGAAGTGGGATTGGGCCACGCCCCGCTTAAAGACATCATTGCCCTGCTTGAACAAACCTATTGCCAGAGCATCGGCTGTGAGTTTGCCTACATTCGCGACCCGCGCCGCAGAGGCTGGCTGCAGGAGCGTTTTGAAAAAACCCGCAACAATCCGGATTTGACTACGGATGAAAAACGGCATTTTCTTAAAAAACTCAACCAGGCAACTGTTTTTGAAAGTTTTATCCATACCAAATATATTGGCCAAAAGCGCTTTTCGGTAGAAGGTCTCGAATGTCTCATACCCGCGCTTGATGCAGTAATCCAATATGGTGCAGGACTGGGCGTGGAAGAGTTTGTGATGGGCATGGCCCACCGCGGCCGTCTGAATGTGCTGGCCAATGTATTCAACAAGCAATACAGCGCCATTTTCGGCGAATTTGAAGGTAAAGTTTTCCAGAATGAAGAGGATGAAGACTTCGAAGGTGACGTGAAATACCACCTGGGCTACAGCACAGATGTAGAGACCGCAAGCGGCAAAACCGTGCACCTGCGTCTGGCAGACAATCCCAGCCACCTGGAAGCCGTAAACCCCGTGGTGAAAGGACTTGCAAGGGCCAAACTCGACACGCGATACGGCAACGATGTAAGTAAAATATGCCCCATCCTGATTCATGGTGATGCGGCCGTTGCCGGACAGGGCATCGTGTATGAAGTGGTGCAGATGAGTGGTCTGGAAGCCTACTATGTGGGCGGCACCATCCACGTAGTGACCAACAACCAGATCGGTTTTACCACCAACTACAGCGATTCCAGAACCAGTACCTACTGCACCGATGTGGCCAAAGTAACGCTTTGTCCCGTACTGCACGTAAATGCCGATGACGTGGAAGCCGTGGTACACGCCGTGAAACTTGCCATGGCTTACCGCCTGGAGTTCAACAGCGATATTTTCATCGATTTGCTGGGCTACCGCAAATACGGACACAACGAAGGCGATGAGCCCCGTTTCACACAGCCTCTGATGTACAAACTCATCGACAATCACCCCAACCCCCGCGAGATTTACAAGAAAAAACTGCTGGAAAGGGGCGAGATTGACGCTGAACTGGCCGCTGAAATGGAATTGCAGTTTAAACAGCTGTTGCAGGAGAAATTTGAAGAAGCCAAAGGCGATCTAAAGCCTGGCAAAAAGACCGTGAAAGACCGCTGGGATGGCTTCCGTCACCCCACGGAAAAGGATTTTAGCAAAGAAGTAAAAACCGGCGTTAAAAAGAAAAAACTGCTGGAACTGGGCGATAAAATCACCAGCATTCCCGAAGACAACCTGCCCATTAAAAAAGTGCAGAACCTGTTTGCCGACCGCAAAAAAATGCTGCAAAACGGCACCCTGGACTGGGCCATGGGCGAATTACTCGCATACGCAACATTGCTCGATGAAGGTCACCCCGTACGCATTGCCGGACAGGACGTGGAACGCGGAACATTCAGCCACAGACATGCGGTAGTTAAAAAAGAAGACAGCGAACAGGAATTTATTCCGTTACAGCATATTTCCGAAAAACAAGCCCGCTTTGGCGTATACAACAGCCTGCTGAGCGAATATGCGGCACTCGGCTTTGAATACGGATATAGCAGCATGTTGCCCGAAGGCCTTACCATCTGGGAAGCGCAGTTTGGTGACTTTGCCAACGGTGCGCAAATCATGATTGACCAGTTTATTGCCAGTGCCGAAACCAAATGGGGCAAATTCAGTGGCCTTACCATGCTGCTGCCCCACGGTTACGAAGGACAGGGCCCAGAGCACAGCAGTGCCCGCCCCGAGCGCTACCTCCAACTGTGCGCAGGCGGAAACATGCAGGTACTCTATCCCAGCACACCTGCCAACCTATTCCATGCACTGCGCCGTCAGCTGAACCGCGATTTTCAGGTTCCCCTGATTGTAATGAGCCCCAAAAGCCTGCTGCGCCATCCACTTTGCACCAGCAACATCGCCGATTTTGAAGGCTCCTTCCAGGATATTTACCCCGATACCGAAGTGGTGAAAAAAGCCCGCAAGGTTCTGTTCTGTACCGGAAAAATCTATTATGACCTTTTGCAGGCCCGCAATGAGCGCAAAATCAAGGATGTGGCCATTGTGCGAGTGGAACAGCTGTATCCCCTTCCCGAATGGAAACTGAAGGACATCTTCAGCCAGTATAAAAATGCTGAGTTCTGTTGGGTGCAGGAAGAACCCCGCAACCAGGGTTACTGGTTCCACCTGATGCGCTACGACTGGCCCGTTGCTCTGCGCTATATCGGACGCGGAAACAGTGCAAGTCCGGCTACAGGCTATAAAAAGACCCACGACAAAGAGCAGGCCGATATCATCGCGCTTGCGCTTTCTTGATGTTTACTTGAATTCGAGTTGGATCATACCCAGCTGCAGACTGGCCCAGCCCGCCTGATTTACAATTACTTCGGTTCCTTTATTGTTTTTGACAATAACAGGGGCTTCAAGAAAAGTGTGTGTATGCCCTCCCAAAATTAAATCAATACCATGGGTTTCTGCCGCCAGCTTTTTATCGCTGATCTGGTTTCCGGGGTATTCAAACCCCAGGTGAGACAGCACAATCACCTTGTCACAACGCATTTTTTTATGTAAAAAATCTACCTGCTCCTGCACCGATGAAACGGGGTCGTTATATCCCAGGTTTTCACAAAGGTGTGCGGGTATCAGACCTTCGGGATTCACACCCACGCCGGTAATGCCAATTTTGAGCCTGCCTTTTTTAACTACCAAATGCTGCTTAATTAAGCCTTGCAGTGGGGTTTTGGTGACATCGTAATTGCAATTTAAAACGGCAAATTGGGCATGGTTTCGAATCAAACCGGACAAGTGTTCCATGCCCATATCAAAATCGTGATTGCCAAGTGTGGTGGCCTCGTAACCTGCCATATTCATCCACTTATACTCCGGAACACCCCCGAACCGGTTGAAATATGGCGTACCCTGAAACACATCGCCGCAATCCAGCAAAAGACTGTAATCACAATTACTGCGCTGTTCATCAATCAGTGTTTTCAGCCGGGCAATACCGCCCTGGCCCGGGTATTTGGGATGATTGTCGGGGAAAGACTCCAAACGACTGTGAAAATCGTTGGTATGCAGTATCATCAGTCTTTGTGTCTTGCTTTTGGCAAACAAAGCATCCGGAGCCAGCAACATCCCGCCGGCCAACAAACCACTATTTCTTAGGAATTCCCGCCTCGTTGGCATAAACAATCCTCCTTTCTGTTCTTTTCTGAACCACCCCAAATCGGCGGGTTTCCGACTGTACGCCCCCAATCAAAACATCGCGGACGGTTTTCTTGAGATATATAATCTGCATGGGGCTTTTGAACATAGAAAAACCATCTCCGCCGAATGCCAGATAATCGGATGTGGCCACCCAGTAATCGCGGCGGCTGTCAAAACGCCGTTGACCCATCCATGCTGTGTACTTTTGTTTTTCATCCACTTCCAGCTTCAAACCGGAAACAGGTTCACCGCCGCGCCGAATAATATGCCTTAACAGGCTGTCTACATCCCCGCCATTGAGTCTCAACACAACCACGCTGTTTTCAAACGGCATTACCTCATACATATTTCCCATGGTAATTTCCCCTTTCGGCAATGCCGTACGAAGTCCGCCCATGTTCAAAACCGCTACATCGAGGCTGAAGCCGGTTTGCGATTTCAGGCAGGAATCGGCAAAAAGGAAAACCAGGTCTGCGGAAAGATTACCCAGATTGCTTGTGGGCCTTTCGGGGAAATAACCGGTATCGGTTTTACCCACAATGCCGGCAGTAAAGGTTTTAAGCGAATCCTTGTAGGGAGCAATAAATGCAAGCATAGAACTGTCTTTTGCCGTTTGGGATGAAACCGGCAGTGTTCGCAATTGGTAAACGAAGTTCCTCGGACCGCAGGAAACACCCAAAACACTGATTGCCAAAAGAAGTGAAAGTCGCAACTCCTGCAAATTAACAAACTTTAGGGTTATGTGCGTAAAATGACACCATCGCTTAGCAATTTCTTAATCTGAATATACGAAATTTGCAGGACAATTCCAAATGAAAAACACCTTTTTTGCACTTATCGCGATACTGTCAGCGTCGGTCGCACATGCTCAATGCAACGAACTCTTCATCTCTGAGTATATAGAAGGCACACGCAACAACAAGGCTATTGAAATTTATAACCCGGGGCCCACTGCCATCGACCTGAGTGGCTACCGTTTAACACGCTGGCAAAATGGCTCTGCAGTATGGGGTAGTCAGTACAGCGACGTATTGTCGGGCACCATTGGCAGCAACGAAGTGAAAGTGCTGGTCATTGACCGCCGCGACACCACGCAGACCGGCCAGGACACGCCCGTAACTTATAACCTGCGCATCAAGGCAGATTTGTTCCTATCCAAAGATTACAATACCTCATTCTCAATGAGTTTCAATGGTGACGATGCACTGAGCCTCGACAAATTAAACCCTGGCAACAACCAATGGGTTCCCGTTGATATTTTCGGTAAAATCGGCCAACAGCCCCAATTGCCCTCAAACCCAAGCCGCACAATCGGCTGGAGTGATTCTTTCCCGCACAACACCGGCCTGGGATTGTGGTGCACCATAGACAAGACCCTGATCCGCAAAGCTTCTGTGACTTCAGGGGTTAAAACCAACCCTGCCAACTTCAATCCCGTCAAGGAATTTCAAGTTTATCCCGTAAACACTTTTGATTCTCTGCGCACGCACAATTGCATCTGCAACAAGTTTCCTGCAATGGTAAAAACCACACCCGTTGCTATTCTGCAAGTGTTCCCCAATCCCACCACGGGCAATATCAGTGCATTTGTGGATGCTCCTGTTGCCATGGCTTATGCCACAGATGCTCAGGGCAGAAAAATCGCTTTGTCTTTTGATATGCAATTCCCCAATGGTTACGCCATCGCTTCGCTGAATACCGCCAATTTGAGTGCGGGTATTTATCAGTTGCAGGCCATTACCACAGGCAATAAAACCTACACAACCCGATTTATCAAACAATGAGAATAGCGCTGTTGCTGGCCGCCCTTTTTGCAGCTCAATTTGCGTCTGCACAGGTGAAAATCGTGGGCAAAGTAACAGATGCTCTCACCGGTGAAGGACTTAAAGGCGCTGTGGTAAGCAGCAGGGCTGTTTCAGCCATCACCACGGCAGACGGTTCGTTTACTTTACAATTGGTGGGAGGCAACCACACACTTATAGCTTCGCTGGATGGCTTCGAAAATGATACCATCAGCATCATTGGCGACAGAAGTGTCATACCCAATATCGTTTTCAGGCTGGAAAACCTAAGCACCGATGTGCAGGCCGTTCAGATTACAGCTTCGTTGGCTAAGGACCGCAAAACCCCCATTGCCTACAGCAACCTGAATGGAAAAACCATCAGCGAACAGCTGGGCAGTGCGGATATGCCCATGCTGCTGAACGCCACCCCAGGCGTATATGCAACACAGCAGGGTGGCGGCGCCGGTGATGCGCGCATTACCATCCGCGGTTTCAACCAGAGAAATATTGCCGTAATGATAGATGGCATTCCTGTGAATGACATGGAAAACGGCGAAGTGTACTGGAGCAACTGGTTTGGTTTGAGCGAAGTAACGGCCCTCACCCAGGTGCAGCGGGGTCTGGGCAGCAGCCGCATTGCAAACCCTGCCGTGGGTGGCACCATGAACATCATTACCCGTGGGGTTTCACCCAAATTCAAAGCTTCGGTAAATGCAGAATTTGGCGATTCCCGATACCAGAAATATTCCGCTACCATCAATACCGGCAAGCTTCCCGGTAACTGGGGTGCTATTTTTAGTTTTACCAAAAGAAGCAGTACCGGCTATGTGGATGGTTTGTTTGATGATATGTACAGCTACTATGGCCGTATGGAAAAGAAATTTGGCAAAAAACACACCTTATCCTTCACGGCTATTGGCGCTCCGCAAAGCCATGGACAGCGGAGTTTCAGGGCCCGTTTGAGTTTGTATGATGTGGGTTTGGCTAAACAACTGGGCATGGATACCGTGGTGGGTGGTATGCCTGTGAACCAGGGCAGAAAATACAACCAGCATTGGGGCTGGCTGAATGAGGCCACAATCAATGATATTGGCGATACAATCTGGTCTAAGGCATATAGAAAAAACGAACGGGTAAACCAGTTTCACAAACCGCAGATATACCTGAAACATGACTGGAAACCCTCAGAGAAAACACTGATCAGCACGGTAGCATATCTCTCGGTTGCCAGTGGTGGAGGAACGCAATCCAACAGTATAAGCCAGGTAAAAACCTACGGCTTGTATAACATGCAGGGAACCTGGTGGGCCAATACCAGAGGCTCGGCTTTCGTGCCCAATCCGGATCCGAATTTCAGTGCAACAGAACTTCGCTCATATGGGATTTTACACCGCAATGTAAACAACCACAAGTGGATTGGTGCGTTGACCACAATAAACCATAAAATTAACCGCAACCTGACCTTTACAGGCGGATTGGATTTGAGAACCTACAGGGCACAGCATTACCGCGAAGTATATGATCTTTTGGGTGGAGATTACTTTATCCCGGATAATGGCGAACTGGATCCCAAGAAAAAAGACCTGCTCTATCACAAAGGCGATAAATTCCGCTACAATTATGACGGGCTGGTTCGCTGGGCAGGCGGTTTTGCCGAAATGGAATATACCCGTGGCAGAACCACCGGATTTATTAACGCCAGCGCCACTCAATCCTCCTATCAGCGAATTGATTTCTTTAGGCTGGACAGCGCAGGAAATGAACGTAAATCCAATTGGGTAAATCGCCCCGGGGTTACTTTCAAAACTGGCATCAACCGCAACCTTAGCCGTCATTTCAACCTGTTTGGGAATGTAGGATATCTAAACAGACCAACCCGCTTTAACAACATCTTTGACAACAACAATAACGAAGTAAAAGATGCCAAAAACGAAAAGGTATATGCCGCAGAACTGGGGACAGGCTACAAAAGCCGCAATTTCAGCCTCGACGTGAATGCATATTACACCTATTGGCAAAACAGACCTGCCAATTTCCTCCCTTCATACCGGGATCCTGACGGCAATTTATTTACCTATAACATTAACGGCATGAAAGCGAGGCACATGGGTGTAGAATTTGCGGGTGTGGTAAAGCCCGGTAATGGCATGACAATCCAAAGCGCCCTGAGCCTTGCTGACTGGCAATGGAAATCGGGAGCCAGAAGTATTATTCGCGACGATGCGGGAGACTCTGTTGGAATCGTTGACTTTGACGCCAACGGTGTGCATGTAGGCGATGCAGCGCAGTGCCAGTGGACCTGGAGTGTGCGCTGGGAACCCACCCTGCTTAAGGGGGCCTACTTTTCAGCCCAGTACATTCGCTTCTGGAAACACTTTGCTGATTTTGACCCTTTATCCCTCATTGGCGCCTACAAAGGCAGAGAATCCTTTAAAATACCTGCCTACTGGTATATGAACTTTTCGGCAGGCTATAATTTCAAGGCTTACAAAGATGGGCAGCTGTCGATTTATGCCAATTGCCAGAACATCACAAACAATCTGTACATCAGCGATGCCCAGCACCGCAGTATAGACAACAATCCCGCCAACACTTTCAGGCCAACAAACCTCGAAGTATTTGTCTCACCCGGATTCCGATATACCACCGGTATCCGATATACATTTTAACAAACCCTCATGAAAAAAACCATATTTTCAGCCTTCATGCTCATCTGCACCGGATTGTTCGGGCAGGCAACCCTCCCGGCAAGCTGGGACATGAGCAACGTAACGGTTCCTCCAACAGGATGGAGCTACAACCTTAGCATTGTTGCAGGAAATCTTACCTATACAAGTGCTGGCTTTTTCAACTCAGCTCCACAATCTCTCCGTTTGGACGGAAGCGGTGAGTATCTTCAACTTTATTTTGCCGGCAGAGCTGACACAGTGGAATACTATGTGAGAACCAACCCCGGCACGGATGCAGGAACCGTATTTAACATCGAGGAGAGTGCCGACGGAACCACCTGGACCAATGTGCGCAACTATACCAAATCTCTGCCACAGACCATTACCAAACACATGGTGAGACTTAAAGGCAGCAGCCGTTATGTTCGCTTCATATACACCACCAAAGTAACAGGATTTAACGTTGCCCTGGATGATGTTCTGGTTAAACCTGCCGGTCCTTCAGCAAGCCCTGAAATTGCTGTACTGGATGGTACCAAGCCCCTCATCAATGGCGGAAATTACCAACCCGGCAATTCCGGATTGTTTCCTCTAACCCTAAAAAACAACGGTCTGGGAGATTCACTGAGAATTGATTCCATTCGCTTCAGTGGCGCATCTGCTCAATATTTCAAAGTAGGAGGGACACCCAAAGCCATCGCTGCTTCCAGCCAGACAAATATTATGCTTCAACTCACAGGGGCTCCAGCAGGATCAGCCAAAGCCACCATGAAAATATACACCAACGACGGTGTAGGAAATGAAGTATTCAGTGTAAATGTATACGCCATTAGCGGTAGCTATGCCAGCGAACCCAGTGCAGTTCCCACCATCAATTTTTCTACTGTAAAAGCCTGGCAAATTAAGGTAGATGCTGGTGTTACCAACGCAGAAAACATACTGGTGCTGGTTTCTAAAGACAGCATTACCGAAGCCCCTGCCGATGGCTCTGTGTATGAAAAAGGATCCTACCTGGGTAAAGCCCGTGTGGTAACCAGCGGTGCTGCCGGAAATTTCAGAATCGACAGGATCATTGCCAATACACAATATTTTGTTAAGGTTTTCGCATGGAACGGATACGGCAACTTTACCAACTACAATCAGGCTGGCTATGCCATAGATAAAGTAACAACACTAGGCCTCAATGCAGGAACCTACTACACCGGAATTGCTCCCACAGATTCTACTTTTATTTCAAAAATAAGAGCCAAAGTTAGACCCCACTTCCAAATCTATTACAGCAATTTCGGCGCTACGATGGTAGAAGATTTTGAAGCCTATGATACCACAGGCGGCAAACGCGTTCTGACCTGTAACTACACAGGCTATAAGCATTTGTTTGTTCCTCCCATTATCTGGGATACCATGAGCCGAGAGCACTCATATCCACAAAGCTGGATGCCTATCCCAACAGGATCGGCTACCGACAGCGCCTGCGGAAGCGATTTGTTCTCGCTCTTCCCCGTAAACCAAAATAAGGCCAATGCTGTGAGAAGCAACGTGCCATATAACAATCTGAAAACTGTCACTTTCCAGTTTATGGATGGTAAATACGGACAAGACAGTGCAGGAAACCTTGCGTATGAACCACCCGATCGCGTAAAAGGAATGATGGCGCGCGCCTGTTTCTATACCTGTGCAACGTACCATACCGATGCCAAACCCTTCACATTGCCTACTTCCAACCAGTTTATCAATGATTTGCAGGATCAAAAAGTGCTGAAGCGCTGGAACAATCAGTTCCCTCCTTCCAAATATGAAATGGCAAGACAGGAATATGCTGCCTTCAAGCAAAACAACCGTAACCCCTTCGTAGACAATCCCAACTGGGCCTGCTATATTGATTTCAGCAACATGAAATTTAATCCCTCCGGAGATTGTTACAAAGTGAGCAATTCAACCCAAAAAATCGGAAGGCAAACCTTGACAATTAATGCAATGCCCAATCCAGCTTTAGATAAAGTTTCCGTAGATATAAGTGCTTTCGGTTCCCAAAAAGTAGACCTGTTGCTTATGGATGTTACCGGAAATATCGTGCTGGAAACTAAAGCAACCGGCAAGATTGCCTCAATTGAAATTGCCTCGTTACCTTCAGGTGTATATATGTTGTATGCTCATTCTACGAATGCGCATGCGGCTGTGAAAGTTGTGAAACCATAACTTTTTCTAAAAAATATTATGGAAAGAAAAGGCCCAAATTGGGCCTTTTCTTTTTACGTTACATTCTTTTGGCATAATATTGGATAATATAATCACAATGCTACCTCCGATATTTGCCGCAATAGCTGCCGTCTTTGCCTCTTTCACCGCCAGACCGGCCGAAGATGCCAACCGGCTTACCCATTTATTCTCTGAGGGTAACTCAGTAGAAATTGCAGGTTTTTTCAGCGCAAGTGTGCAGCTCACAACTCCCGGGAAACAAGGTGTGTACAGCAAAAGCCAGGCAAAAATGATTTTGTCGGGCTTCTTTGAACAACACCCTCCCAAAAGCGCAAAATCGGTGCAACAAGGCAAAAGTGAAAACGGAGCCCACTTTTTGGTCATATCCCTGTCCACACAAAACGGCGAGTATAAATCGACCGTGTTTTACCGCGGAAGTGGGAAAGGCATGAGCATCCATGAACTGAAAATTGAGAAATAAGCCTGAACTTTGCAGGCATGGATTTCAGCAACCCTGAACTTATCGCTTTTATCAAAACCTGTATTCAGGAAGACCGTGGCGATGGCGACCATTCATCCCTAGCCAGTATTCCTGCCGGAACACAGGCTCATTCCAGGCTCTTGCTGAAAGAAAACGGCGTAATAGCCGGAATAGAACTTGCCGGGACCATCCTAAGGGTTATTGATCCTGCTGTAGTATTTAAAATTTACCATCAAGATGGAGAGCAACTTACTGCAGGCACCCTGCTGGCAGAAGCCACAGGATCCGTTCACAGCCTGCTGCTGGCTGAACGCTTGTTGCTCAATTTTATGCAACGCCTTTCCGGTATTGCCACCCAAACGGCTGCTATGGTTAAATTGACCGAAGGTTATAAAGCCAAAATACTGGATACCCGCAAAACCACGCCCGGGCTTCGCCTGCTGGAAAAATGGGCGGTGAAAACCGGTGGTGGTGAAAACCACAGAATCGGGCTGTATGATATGATTATGCTTAAAGACAACCACAACGATTCTGCCGGAGGCATTACCGCGGCCGTAAACCGCACGGTTGAATATTTAAAAGCTAACCAAAAGAATTTAAAAATAGAGGTAGAAACACGCAACCTCGATGAAGTAAAGGAAGCACTGAATACCGGGGCCGTAGACCTGCAAGGAAGCCGTGGATTTCATAGCAGGACGCTGCGAAACCGAAGCATCCGGCGGTATACATTCAGGAAACCTGCGCGATTACGCCGCCACCGGCGTTGATTACATTTCGCTCGGCGCCCTCACCCATTCGGTAAAAAGCCTGGATATCAGCATGAAAACCCACAGCATCTGAAATGAAGGGTAGTATTATTCATCTTATTACAGCGTTTTCGCTATTGTCCTGCAAAGCCCCAAAACCTGCCATACCTGCCACGGTTAAAACAACTGAGGCAGCATCTGCTGCTGACCCAAAACCTGTCATTTCCCGTTCGGAAGTTCCTGCGGATAAGCCTGCTCCTATACCTTCCAAAACCCTTGTCTGGCTTGATTTTGAAAGTGGCTACAAAAAAGCAGTTGCTGAAGATAAAATTATATTGGTAGATATGTACACCAACTGGTGCTACTGGTGCAAGGTAATGGACCACGAAACATATACCGATTCGGTCATTGTTACAGAAATCAACACGCATTTTGTGCCCGTAAAAATGAATCCCGAAGTGGATGCCACTTTCCGATTTGGCGATACGGTGATGAACAACGCCGAACTCTTTCTGTGGCTGGGCCACGGCAAACAATTCGGCTTTCCTACCTCTTACTTCTGGCTGCAGCCGGGCAAATCCGATGAACGCTATTGCCTGGCAGGCTATCACGAACCTTCCGCATTCATGCAAATTCTTAAACAAATAGAAGCTAAAAAAGCAGCAAAATGAGACGAAAATTTAAAAAACTGCGCCTCATTGAAAACCTGGAAATACAGGCTGCTGTTGCCGAAGGCAACTGCATTGCCCGTACCGACAATCAGGTGGTATTTGTGAAATTTGCCGCCCCCGGCGATATAGCAGATGTGCAGGTGGTGGCCAAAAAGAAAAACTATCAGGAAGGCCGCATCGTAAAGTTGCATAAGGCTTCCGACAAACGCGTTGAACCATTCTGTAAACATTACCAAACCTGCGGCGGCTGTAAATGGCAGCATCTGGACTACACCGAACAGCTGGCTTTCAAGCAACAGCAGGTTATAGATGCCTTTGAACGGCTGGCCGGACTCACGGATTTTGAAGTGCTCCCTATTTTCGGTGTACCGCAAACCCGCGAATACCGAAATAAACTGGATCTCACCTTCAGCAACCGTGGATGGGTAACTACCTTCAATCCGACCGCAGATACAAGACCCAACGCACTGGGATTTCACATTCCGGGCCGGTTCGATAAAGTAATGGACATTGAGAAATGCCACCTGATGACAAATTATGTCAATGACATTCAACGGGGCGTAAAAGCATTTTGTGATGAACAAGGCTATACTTTTTATGATCTAATTGCCCAGCAGGGACTCATGCGCAACCTGATGCTGCGCTGCAATCGCAAAGGCGAGTGGATGGTGCTGGTGAGCTTTTTTGAGGATGATGCCGAAAAAAGAGAAGCCCTGCTGAATTACATTCGGGATACGTTCAAAAAAGTTACCTCTCTGGTATACGTCATCAACCCCAAGAAAAATGATACCCTGCAGGATTTGGAGGTACAGTGCTACCATGGCAATGCCTATTTGATAGAAGAACTGGGTGGTTTACAGTTCAAAATCAGGCCGCAGAGCTTTTTCCAGACCAACAGCGAACAGGCCGAAAACCTGTATGCCTTTACCAAAGATTTTGCCGGACTTACCGGAAACGAACTCGTATATG